>MHDZ01000039.1:18111-69176 GCA_001805055.1 Nitrospirae bacterium GWC2_57_13 | reverse complement strand
CGTGTCGGAGACGTCGTCCACCATCGAGCAGATGACGGTCACGACGGACCAGGTGGCGAAGAACATGGAGACCCTGGCCTCGAACGTGGTCGAGACGTCGTCGACGGTGGAAGAACTTACCGTTTCCATCGAGCTGGTGGCGAAGAACGCCGGGGACCTGTCGCAGCTCGTACGGAACACTTCGACGAGCGTTGAAGGGCTCGTTCGCTCCGTTGGCGAGGTGGGCAGGAACATCCAGGAGGCCGACGCCATCTCGCAGCAGGCTGTAGGCGAGGCCAAGGCGGGCGGCGAGGCCCTGACCCGGGCCTTTACGGGTATGAAAAGCATCTCCGTGACCATGGGCGGCATGGCCGACCTGATCCGGAGCCTGGGCAAGAGTTCCCAGGAGATCGGCAAGATCGTTGAAGTGATCGAGGAGATCGCGGACCAGACCAACCTGCTGGCCCTGAACGCGGCCATTGAAGCTGCCCGGGCCGGCGATGCCGGTCGGGGATTCGCGGTGGTCGCCGACGAGGTGCGCAAGCTTGCCGAGCGGAGCATGAAGGCCACGAAGGAGATCGGCGACGTGATCAGCCGCGTCCAGTCCGAGGCCGAGGACGCGGTCAAGAGCACCGAGCTGGGGTCCCGTGAGGCCACAGAGGCCATGGGCATGGCGGACCGTGCTTCTGATGCCCTCAAGAAAATCATCGAAGGCGTCGAGCAGACCGGAAACCTCATGGGAATGATCACCCGGTCCGTGTCCGAGCAGATCGCCGGGAGCCGGGAAGTGCTAAAATACACGGAGGCCATGCGGACATCAGGTGATCAGGTCAGCACCGCCACGTCTGAGCAGGCAACGAGCGGCAAGCAGATCCGGCGAGCCGTGGAAGAGATGAACAAGCTTACCCAGCAGGTGGCAAAGTCCGTTCGCGAACAGGCCCTGGGCGGCCGACAGATCCGTCTTGCAGTCGAGAGCATGAACCGGATCATGCAGGAAGTGAGCCAGGCGTCCCGGGAGCAGGCTTCGGGCAGCAAGCAGATCATCAGCGCCGTGGAGAGCATGAACCGGATGACGCAGCAGGTGACCATCGCCACGAGCGAACAGAAGCGGGGCGGCGACCTCGTGGTCAAAAGCGCCGAGAACATCAGCGGCATCGCGAAAGAGAACCTCATTGCTGTGGACGAGACGGCCAGGTCCTCCGAGGAGCTGGTGGCAGCTGCAAAGGCGCTGATGGACCAAGTGGCGAGCTTCAAAGCCTAGCGCGGCCTTCGGCAGCAATTGAAAATTGTAAATTTGAGGTATGGCCGCGATCCTAAAATTATCGTGGCTATGTCAAATGCTGAAAAGAAATATCAATGCATAAGGGATGAAGAAGGCAGCGAACAATGGCAGTGATCAAGACGACACGCGCCGCCGAGACCAGACCGGCGATCGCGAAGGCACAGGCAGGTACGGGATGGAGATGACCGCAGACACGATAGGTCGATTCAAAGACCTGGTGTACGACCGGTGTCACCTCACGTTCCCCGAGAGCCGTGAGCCGCAGTTCCGGCGTTTGATCGCCCGGCGCGCCGAAGAGGGTCGGCATCGTTCCCTTGCCGACTACTATCAGTCTCTTGCGTCCAGCACCGCGGAGTTCGAGCAGCTTCTGGTCCTGATAACCACGCGGGAGACCTATTTTTTCAGGATGCCCGAGCACTTCGAGGCGCTGGCGCAGATCGTGCTTCCGGGGATCGTGGACCGCGAGGGGAAAAAGGCCATGACCGGCCTGGCCCGCGGCGAGAAGTACCGCATGCGGCTTGAGGTGCTGTCTGCGGGCTGCGCAACAGGCCAGGAGACCCATTCCCTCGCCATGCAGATCCTGGACGGCATCAGGTATCCGAAGGCATGGGACATCACCATAACGGGAACGGATCTCAATCCCGACGCCCTTGAGACAGCCCGGCAGGCCAGATACGGCACGCTCCGGCTCGGCAAGACGCCGCCCCGGTTCATTGAGAAATACTTTATTCCCCTGTCGCCGGAGGAGATCATGCTGTCCGAAGAGGTCCGGGAGCTGACGCGTTTCGAGACCATGAACCTTCGCAACCTCCCGGCAATGGACGGTTTCAAAGGCCGGTTTGACATCATTTTTTGTCGTAATGTCATGATCTATTTCGACCTTTCAGCGCAGCAGCGCCTGATCGCGGCGCTGACTGACTGTCTCAGGCCCGGGGGGTACCTGTTCACCGGCGAGGGAGAGGTCCTGCATCTTTACGAGCATTCACTGACCGTTGTGGAAAAGAGCAACACCATTTTCTATCAGAAACCCGAGGGAGCGTGATTATGTCGCCATCAGAACGAGCAGCAGCCGCCGAAGTTGACAAGCAGAACGCGGAGCGCAGAGGCGCTCAGGCCACCGGTGCAGGCACCGAGGACCTGCAGGCCCTCATGACCGCCTTTTATGAACAGGGGCGGAAAGGCCGGGAACGGGCCATCGAGGTCTTCAGCCGCCGTCCCGATGCCGACGTCTATCCGGCGCTGGAGCGGGCGCTTCGGGACGGAGAGAACGCCAGTATGCGGAACGCGGCCATGGAGACCTATGTTGCCCTCGGCGGAAGGTCGCTGCCGCCGCTGCTTACGCTGCTGCGCGACACTGACGAGGAGATTCGGCAGTTCGTCACCGTGGTGCTCGGCGACCTGCGGGACCGCAGCGCCGTACCGGACCTGATCAAGGCCCTGTCGGACACCGACCTGAACGTGAAGCACGGAGCCGCCGAGGCGCTCGGCAAGATCAGGGACCCCCGCGCCGTCGAGCCTCTCATCGAAGCGCTCCAGGCGGACATGTGGCTTCAGTTCCCCGCTGCGGCGGCCCTGGGCGATATCGGCGATTCACGCGCCGTACCGTCGCTCGTAGCGCTGCTTGATACGCCGGGAGCGAACATTCCGGCCATCCAGTCCCTGGGCAAGCTCGGCGATCTCTCGGTGCTGAAGCATATCGTCATATTTCTGCAGGAAGAGGAGCAGTCTCTCAGGGAATGGGCGCTCGAGGCAATTTCAGGACTGGTCTCGCGCCACCGCGACAAGACGTACAGCATCGATCTTTCGCAGAAGGCCATCGACTCCCTGGTGGCCATGGTCGCATCGGATAGCCTGAAAGTGCGCCGCAACGCCGTCCTGCTGCTCGGGTTTTTCAAGGTCCCTGCTTCGCTGCCGGCGCTGACCGCGCTGCTTGCCGACCGGGACATGCGTGAGGAGGCTATGGAGGCGATCGTCAGGATCGGCGATGAAACGGCGATCGAAGGACTCGCCGCGTGCAGCAGTCATCCCGACCCCCTGGTCCGCAGGGCCGCTGTTGCCGCCATGGCCGGCATCGGCGCCGAGCGGAGCATGAAGGCTATCCTGCCCTTTGCCGGCGATGCGGTGGAAGAGGTGCGCATGGAGGCGGCGCTCGCCCTGTCGCGGTTCAGCACCGACGTAGCCCGCAAGGCCCTTTCAAAGACGCTTTCCACCATGACCGGAGCGGCCCGGGAAGCGGAACAGAAGGCGATGAGCGCCTATGCCGCCCTGTCCGCGGCGCCCGGCTCGCCTTTCGCTTTTGACCTTGCCGACGTCATCCCGCTGCGGGAGTTCATTTCCGACAAGCTCGGGCTGTACTATGACGACGACCGGCTGAACGTCCTGCACCACCGTCTCGCCCCCCTGGCCGCTGTCGGCGGCTTTACGTCCCTGACCCGGTACTATCAGCATCTCGTCAACGGGCCCAAGGGAACGGAAGCGCTCTACCGCATCGCGGCCCAATTGACCAATAATGAGACCTATTTCTTCCGGGAGACGGAGCAGATCAACGCCGTTATCCGCGACGTTCTGCCCGGGCTGCTCAAGAAGCTCGGGGCCGGTCAGGCGAAAAAACTGAAGATCCTGTCGGCAGGATGCTCCACGGGTGAAGAGGCCTATACCATGGCCATGCTGCTGGATGAGTCAGGCATCGTAGAAAAGGGGGGCGTCGAGATCCTTGCCACGGACATTGACCCCGAGGCCCTCGATACCGGGAAGAAGGGCCGGTATTCCACCCGCTCCTTCCGGGGCGGGGAGCAGGGCCGGCTCAAGAAATATTTCACCCGGATCGATGGTGGATACGCAGTGAACGAAGCCACCCGGAGCACGGTGCGCTTCCAGCAGGGGAATATCCTTGATGTCGTCATGGAAGAGGCCTTCCACGTGATCCTGTGCAGGAACGTGCTGATCTATTTTTCCGACGCCGCCATGGACCGGGCAGCCAGGAATTTTCATCGGATGCTCGTGCCCGGAGGGGTGCTGCTCCTGGGTCATTCCGAGTCCTTCTGTCGCGTGAATACGGACCTCGCGCCGCTGCGCCTGGAGGGGGCAGTGGTGTATCAGAAGCAGTGAGGCTGGAGAAAGGGACAGTCCCCTTTGGTTCCAGGGGGACTGTCCCTTTCAGGAACACGGCGTAAAGAACGGCAACACGGTTGCCTTGGTCCAAAAAGTATGAAAAAAATACGAGTTCTCATAGTCGATGACTCCGCCTTCGTGCGCAAGGCCATCCGCCGCATGCTTTCCACGGAGCCGGATATCGAAGTGGTGGACGCAGCCGCTGACGGTCGCGAAGCGGTGGAGAAGGTCTGCCGCCTGAAGCCGGACATCGTGACCCTTGATGTGCGCATGGCAGGCATGGACGGACTGACGGCGCTGGAGCGCATCATGCGCGACTGCCCCACGCCGGTCCTGATGCTGTCGTCGCTCACGCAGGAGGGGGCCGACGTCACGCTCAAGGCCCTGGACCTTGGAGCCGTCGATTTTCTGGACAAGACGCGCGCCGAATCATCCATGGACATCACGCTGCTGGCGAACGAACTGGTCACCAAGGTGCGGACCATCGCCGGCGTCGATATGGGCAAGCTGAGGCCCCTGGCCGTTGAGCCGCCCCCGCCCCCCCTGCAGGTGCCGATACCGCCGCGAGAAACCGCTGCACGGGTCGCAACGCCGGCAAAGATCGACGTGGTCGCAATCGGAACATCGACGGGCGGACCGACAGCCCTGCAGCTTACGATACCGCGGCTGCCGCGCAATTTCCCGGCCGCTGTCATCGTGGTGCAGCACATGCCGCCGGGGTTCACGCGCACCCTCGCTGAGCGGCTGAATACTTTGAGTTTAATCCCTGTGTCGGAAGCCGCTGAGGGCGACAGTGTCGAACCTGGCCGGGTGCTCGTCGCTCCTGCGGGACAGCACCTGAAATTGCTGAAAAAGAACGGCCGGTATGTGGTCCATCTGGACCGGGAGCCTTCCGACCTGTTCCATAAGCCCTCGGTGGATGTGATGATGGAGTCTGTTGCCCGGGCCTGCGGGCGCCGGAGCCTCGGCGTCCTGCTCACCGGCATGGGGAGCGACGGGGCCAGGGGAATGAAGGCCATCAAGGCCGCCGGAGGCAGGACCCTGGCTGAGAGCGAAGAGACCTGTATCGTCTATGGGATGCCGAAATCGGCTGTTGAAGAAGGGGCTGTGGACAGAGTTGTTCCGCTCCATGAAATTGCTCGGGAAATTGTGCAAGAAATGTGATATTCTATACACTGGCCGTCCGGAGTCCGGGGCCCGAGACGGCGGATCAGACCAATGCGGGGAAGAGATATCTCGAAAGGGGGAACACGTTAATGAGAAGAATGGTTTGGATCAGTAGTGTCATTGCAGTCTGTCTGTTCGCCGGGGGGCTTGCCGGAGCAGCGGAAAAGACAACGGAGCAGATGCTGGAAGAGGCGAGAAAGGTCGTGAAAAGCATGTCTATTCAGGAGGTGAAAAAGGCCCTGGATAGCAAGGAACAGGTCGTGATCCTGGACACGCAGGACATGAAAGACTTCGTGGGGGGGCACATCGAGGGCGCCGTGAACATGTCGCGGGCCGCCAGCGTTTCCGGCCGCCTGCTGGAGCACCACATGCAGAAGGTCACCACGGACAAGGACGCAACGATCATCGTGTACTGCATGTTCGACACCCGCGCGCCCCTGGCAGTCAAGACCCTGAACGAGACGGGGTACAAGAACGCCGTGTACATGCAGGGCGGGCTGAAGGCCTGGAAGGCAGCGGGCTATCCCATGGGCAAGTAGCCCCGCGATCGTCCCGCGTAGTGCGGGACTGCGGGGATTCCTGCCGGAGGGGCACCAGGGCCCTGATGGTCATTATTCATGGAGGTCAAGAACATGGAAAGGAAGACGAAATTGGCCAGGCTTGCAGCCGCTTGGCTGGCAGTTTGCGCTCTCTGTTTGCCGCTTCTGCTCGGAAGCTGCGGGGACGATGAGTATGAGAAACCGTTAACGACCCAGACGCCAACAGCCCTGATCTCTCCGGCAACGCTCAGGGCGTGGATGGACGCAGGGCTGGTGAACGGAGAGGGATTTGACAGGGTGATTATTGTGGATGTGAATACATCTGCAAATTACAATACAGGCCACATTCCCGGCGCACGTTTTCTCGATTATACCAGAATGTCCCAGCACAGACTTGAAGGGCCTGCGGTCTCCTCTACCGAGATGGTGACAGGCGAGAATATGGATGTGATCATACGAGAACTGGGGATAACCAAAAACACGACTTTAGTTTTTACCGGCAGCGCCTACTGGCAAATGTCACGTGCTTACTATACATTTCGCTATTGGGGGTTTCCAAAGAACAGGCTCAAAGTTCTGGATGGGATAAATCTCACCGGGGCGAACACATGGAGGGCTTTGTACGCCCCGGTTCTTCCCGACACTGATTATGGAACCGATGCCCCGCCTCCTGCAGTGGCCACGGCTTACAGTGTGAGAGATAATGGGACGTTGCGCAATGACCTAAGGATTTCGCTCAGCGAAATGATTGACTATGCCGAAGGCAAGGTGTCTAATGCACTGGCAATTGACGTCAGAGGCGCTACCACTTCTTATGCCGGCACCGCTGGCTCTACGGGGTCTACCTTTGGCGCTTCCGATCAGCCGGTTTTTGAAGGCCATATAAATGGCGCCAAGGCAATGACAAACTCTGATGTATACGTCACGGCAAGCATTTTCAAGGATCCTGCTACGATTGCGGGCTACTTCACTCCTTTAGGCCTCGACAGCACAAAAACCGCATATCTTTACTGCAAGGTCGGATTTCTCGGCCCCATTGTATTTTTCGCTCTTGATGGAATTTTGGGTTGGCCTGCAGCTTTCTATGACGGATCATGGACCCAGTGGGGTCAGTTATCCGCAAACGCATCTATGGGCGGAACGCTGGCTGCTAATTCTCCCTGGCGGACGGATACAGCGAGTCGGAGTGAACTGATTGTTTACAACCGTGATTGGAACAATGACAGTACTTACGACTATGCCATCGAACTGCTTTCCTATGATGGGAGCAAGTGCTCAGGCACCTTGGCCACAAGTGGCGCGATAACTTATTCCCCTGCCGGCTGTGACAGTGATCCCGCCCTGTTAGGTGCTCCTGAATCCCTCGTCTCGAGTGGCAATCAGATTGAGGGAGACGACATGGAATACATGAAGTCGGGTTCAGGCGGTTCCGGAGGCGGCGGTGGCAGTGGTGGCTGCTAAGGACGATTTTACAAATGTCAGGTGTAGGCGGTGCATTTGTTGAGAATAATTATGCTGACTATACAAAGGAGGCTTTCATGATGTTTATTCGGATGAAGAAGAAGGGGTTGGCTTTATTTGCGATGCTTTGCGCCTTCAGTGCGGTTGTGTTTATGAATGGTTCCGCCTATGCGGCGCAGTCCTGCCTGCCCTCGGGCGGGGCCACGATCAAGATCGACGATACCGCCTATATGCGGATCAATTACCAGTTCCAGCTCTACGGCGCATGGCGGGACACGGGCTCGGGCCCGGCCGGGACCGATGCCACCACGGACTTCTTTTTCCGCCGCAACCGGCTGACAGTGAGCGGCGTGGCCACGGACAAGCTGAGCTACATCCTGATGCTGGAGCACTCGGGCGACCGGAAGATCGCTCCCGTGGAGGTTGTGGATGAGGCTGTAGGCGAGTTCAATGTGCTCGAAGGCTTCGTGATCGCCGAACTCTCGGACGCCGTCAAGTTCAATGCCGGCAAGATGAAGATTCCCTTTATGCGCGAGATCCTCGAAGGTTGCTTCAGCAACCTGAGCCTGGACCGGTCCCTTTTCATCTACTCGCCTTACCAGCGCAGCCGCGATACAGGCGTGGCGCTCTGGGGCAATCTGCTGAAATCCAAGATCCAATACATTTTCTCGGCCATGGACGGCCAGGAGAGCGTTGACGCGCCCAAGAGCTCTCCTCGCTATGGCGGCCGCGTGCATCTGGCCCTGCTCGATCCCGAGGACACCTACGGCTACAGCGGCACCTACCTTGGAAACAAAATGGTCCTGACCATCGGCGCCGCGGCCCAGTACGAGCCCGGCGCAGCGTACAGCGACACGGCGGCCCAGACAGGCGATAAGGACTACACTGCCTGGACAGCCGACCTGTTCTTTGAGTACCCCATCGGCTCGGTGGGCACGGTCACGTTGTCGGGTGCGTACCTGAAAACCGATTTCGACGGGGCCTATACGGGAAGCAACCCCGATCCCGGCAGCGTTGGTTTAGATGGCGAGAAAAAAGGATGGTACGCGAAGGCAGGATACCTGCATCAGAACAAGATCGGCCCCGGCCAGATCCAGCCCTATGTTCGGTTCGAGAAGTGGGAGTACGCCGAACTGATGACCGGCATGTATAGTCAGAAGCTCACCTGGATCGGCGGCGGGCTCAACTACCTCATCAACGGCCAGAACCTGCGCATCGGGCTTGAGTACTCGGTGACGGATTTTGAAGATGAGTCCGACCCTCGGTCAAAGGATTTCACGACGATCAACACCATGCTGCAGGTGGGGTTCTAGATCGCGCCTGATCCCATTGGAAAATACCATTCATTCGCGGGGGCCGGCAACGGCCCCCGTTCTGTTTGGCCCCGCGTTGCGGAGCAGGCCGTCAATGTCCTTTCCCTCGTAGTTCTCTCTCCTCCACCGGTAGGGAAGATCAATGATCGCGCCCGGAGTCTCGATCGTATAGAGCGCGGCCAGCGCGTCGGCCAGCACCGCGCGCTGCTGCGCCACATTGAAGGGCTCGCCGAGAGGATGGCCGAAGGGCCACCGCAGGAAAACGGTCCGGGGAGGCTTGACCTTCTCGGAATAGTTCCGCACAATGGATATGCCGATCGTCGGGATCCCCACCCGCTCGATCTCGCGCTGTACCAGTCCCACGGACTGGTTGCAGATCCCTCAGCCGGGCGTGAGCAGCACGGCGTCCACCTTGTCCTTCCTGAGCATCCCGGCCACCTGGGGGGCTGTTTCGCTGATCAGGGTCGGGATATGACGGCCGGTGATATGTCCCATAAAGCTGTAATGCCGGTCGGCGAGCCGCCCGATGAGTCCCTCGCGCTCGAACTCACGCAGACGTTCTACGGGAAAGACGATATTGATGTCGCAGTCGGCGTCCTTGTGGTCATAGTAATCGTGCGTGATCATCAGGGTGTCGAGGGGCCGCGTACGATCTATGACCCGGTACTCGGGGTCCCCGTCATGGTCCTTCATGTCGAAGGGTTTCTGGTCCCGGTGATGCACGCCCGATGTGGTGACAACGGCGATGGTCGCCTCGGCAAGGGGTTTTCGCATCGGGGTCCAGGGAACGTCCTCGGACTCCCAGGGGGCGTAGGATTCGATGACTCCTTTTGCCAGGGAGGGGAAGCGAGTGATCACTTTTGCGATCAGGCGGTTCTTCAGTCTTCTGAATTCCATGGTTCCTTTCCTGGAGGTATAGCCCTCTCAACGCGAGAAATGTATGTCCACTGTGCCGAGATCCGCTGTCGGCGCCATTTTGCTGATCCTGATGAGCCGGGGCAGGCCCGAGATGGTGATGCGCTTCGGAGAGACGTCAAAGGGGACCGTCTTGCTATCAGTCATGATCGCAAGGGAATATTCGCCCTCGCCAAGGTATCGGAAGGTAAACGTCCCCGCCGGGCCGAGCGTGCGGGCATCGAGCATTCTTTTCGCCGCTGCCCAGTGCGGCAGTTCCTTTTTGTCGAATCCGTCCGTGAAAAGGGCCACTCGCGCCCCAGCCAGGGGCGTTCCATTCACCGTGATCCTTCCGCGGATAACGCCGCTCCTGAGGACCGGCGCAGACGGTATCTTGATGCGCGCCACTTCTGACCGTTTCGCGCCCCGCGCCCTCGCCTTTCCGAGCCACATCCGCGCTTCCTTGAACCTGCCGAAATGGATGAACGCTTCCGCCATCTGAAGGGCCGCATCTCTGCCCGCGTACCAGTTCGATTCATCGGTGAAACTCCTGAGATAGGAGAGGTTCTTCGATGTGACCGGCAGGGACGGCATGCGTGACAGCAGTATCATGCGGAGCGAGAGCATGCGCTGCGCGCCGACGAACTGCCGCTCCAGCGCCCGTTCTGTGTCCCAGAGTGTTGCATATCCCCTGTAGAGCGCCTCCTCCGCGTCGTACTGAAATATCGACCGATTTTCGCGCTGATCAAGATATTGTCTGACCTTTTCAAGGTTCTGGTACGTCACCGCTATCGAATGGGTCGCCGATGTGGAATAGTATGCCGCGCGAAAATTCCATTTCTGCACGACCGCCTTTTCACCGGGCCCGGTGAACAGAACGGTCTTGCTCGGCGCCGTCGTCCCTTGAATGCCGACGGCCTCCGCAAGGTTTTTCTTGCCAAGGTCATATTTCACCACGGCGTGGAGATAGGCCGGCAGGACGATCATAACGGCGATCAGGAGCAGGGCGCCCGGGAATGTGAGCCGGCTCAGCCTGATCCTGGTGTCTCGCTGTGCGGGCGAAAGAGCCACGGCCAGTCCGGCCAGAATGCCCATGGACAGGCTGGTCATGAGCATCAGCTCATAGGTTATGAGATTGATGCCCGCGAGGGAGACCTCGCTCGACCGGTCCAGAACTTCGGAAACAAGCACATAGTATTTTCTGAAGATCCAGTCGTTCATTACGTACAGGAAGCCGCCGGACAGGCCGGCGATACCGCCGAGCAGAAACATGGTGGTGAGCTCTTTAGCTCTTCCTGCCAGCCGCATCTTCCAGGAAGAAAAGTCGCCCGCCCATCCCGCCTCCCCGGCCACAAGCCACGCGAGGCCGCCGACCAGGAAGAAGGCCGCGAATTTTATGAGGAGAATGCCCGTCGCAATCTTCCCACTGCCGTAGAGCTTGAGAAGATTGTCCATCGGTTCAATGATAGTAAGCGCAAAAAGCAGGTAGAAGAGCACGGCTTCGACCGCGACCATGGCGAGGAACTTCAGCGCCCTGGTTTTGTCCTTGAACAGCGCTATGCTGATGCGATCGTTCAGATTAATGAGCAGAAGGATAAATCCGAGAACAACCAGGACGGCCGAGCAGGCAATAAGGGGAGTGATGTTTTCCGTCAGCCATCCGACCCGTGCGGACATGAGATCTGCATCAAGTTTTTCACTCAGGGTCAGGAGGTGGTCGGGAAGGCCCGGATTAATAACATAGATGAAGAAGGACGCGATAGAGAATCCGACAAAGAGGCCCCCGACGGTCATTAACGCAATGAATGCCCATTCTTTCTTTATCAAGACACTCCTCATCAGTACACGCCTCCTCCATCAATTGTCAATCCGCACAGAAGGGCTGCCGCCCCGGCAATGATCATGGTCGCTCGGGAAGAATGAGCGGCTCGGACCGGTTGGAAAACTTGAACCGGCGGGCAGCACACTGGTATATTTATAGCATAAAGTTACTCCCCAGGGAACCAGGGAATGCTAAAAATTGCTTCACGAACCGCCTGCTGCACTGGCAGCAGATCTGCCCGATTACATAGGACGAATCATCGGGTGGTCCATTGGCGTGACAGAAGCTGGGATGCATCCGGCAGAATTGGCGGCTCCCCGCGCCGCGTTCACGGCCCAGCAAGCCCGACAAAAAATCCTTGACACTCCAGCTTTATAGATGCTATTTTGTCCGATACCCTTCAGGAGATCGGCATTGTGAAAATTGCGATAACCGGCAAGGGCGGCGTGGGCAAAACGACCCTGTCCGGCCTGCTGGCAAGGCTCTATGCCGCGGAAGGCCGCACGGTCCTGGCCGTGGACGCGGACCCCGACGCCAACCTCGCGTCAGCCCTGGGCATTCCGCCGGAAAAGGCGGCACAGGCCCTTCCGCTGGCCGAGCAGTCCGACATGATCGAGGAGCGCACCGGCTCCCGGCCCGGAGCTCCGGGCGGCATGTTCAGCATCAATCCGAAGGTGGATGATATTCCCGATACCTACGGGATACGCCACGAGGGCGTACGCCTCCTGATCATGGGCAAGTCGAAAGAGGCTGCGGCCGGGTGCTACTGTCCCGAGCATGTGCTGCTGCGGCGGCTCGTGAGCCACCTGATCCTCCGGCACGACGAGGTGGTGATCCTCGACATGGAAGCGGGCATCGAGCACCTGACGCGCGGCACTGCCGGAAGCGTCGATGCCTTCATCGTCGTGGTGGAGCCGGGCCAGCGGAGCATGCAGACTGCGCGCCAGATCGAGCGGCTCGCCTTGGGGCTGGGCGTGAAGAGCGTCTTTGTCGTGGGCAACAAGATCCAGCGCGAGACCGACGAGGCTTTCATCAAAGACCACCTGTCGGGCATGAAGTTCCTGGGTTTCATGCGCTACGCAGCAGATACCGTGCAGGCGGACCTCGACGGCAGATCGGCCTACGACGCCTCTCCCGGCGCTGTGGAGGAGGCAAAGGTGATCAAGGCCGCGCTGGATGCGCTGTTGAAAAAATAACGGTCCGGACATCAGAGGGACACCAGGGAACACTCGAAAGAGTAAAGGCATTTTGCTTCTACTCTTTTTTCATCCGCGAGAGTTCAT
Source organism: Nitrospirae bacterium GWC2_57_13 (assembly GCA_001805055.1). GTDB lineage: Bacteria > Nitrospirota > UBA9217 > UBA9217 > UBA9217 > GWC2-57-13. The sequence continues at coordinate 56,325 of MHDZ01000039.1, read as the reverse complement.
GCCAGCCCTGCTGTTCACGATCATTCCGAACGGGGTCGTCTGCGGTCATCAGGTGAAAAAAGAGCTCAGAAAGCAGGCCCTGGCAGCGCGATTCGATCTGCCCATCGAGGAGCGGCTGGCAAAGAGCAGCAGGATCGAGCGCCTGCTCTTTGCGCTTCCTGAATTTCGCGCTGCCCGAACGGTGATGTTCTATGCCTCTTTCCGCACCGAGGTGGAGACAGGGCCGATGATCCGCCGGGCCATTGACGAGGGCAAGCGGGTCGTACTCCCGAAGGTGAAGGGAAAGGAACTGGCGCTCTATGCGATCAGGGACTTCGACCAGGATGTAGCTCCCGGCGCCTGGGACATACCGGAGCCCGTGAACGGGAAACCGGTGGATGTGCGGTCCGTGGACATCATCATCATGCCGGGCGCCGTGTTCGATGAAGGGGGCAACCGGCTGGGATACGGAGCGGGGTTCTACGACCGGCTGCTTGCGGACTATCACGGCGCGACCGTGGCGCTCGCCTTCGAGCTCCAGATCGTCCCCGAGGTCCCCGCGGCGCAGCATGACGTGCCGGTGAAGAGGATCGTGACGGAGAAAAGGGTCATAACGACGCAGAGGGCATAGAGCAAAGGCTTTTACGCTATGCGCCATGCGCTCTGCCCCATGCGAGATTCGTGGACATCCATGGATACTAAAAAGATAGAAAAAGGCGTTCGCCTGCTTCTGGAAGGCATCGGCGAGGACCCGGACAGACCGGGGCTGAAGGACACGCCTGCGCGCGTGGCCGAGATGTACGGGGAGGTCTTTTCCGGCATCAGCGCCGATACCGAGGCGTTGATGAAGCCGATCGCGGGCGAGAGCCACGACGAGATGGTGATGATCCGCGATATCCCGTTCTATTCCATGTGTGAGCACCACCTGCTGCCCTTCTTCGGCAAGGCCCATATCGCCTACATTCCCGGAGCGGGAAAGATCGTGGGCATCAGTTCATTGGCCAAGGCCCTTGAGGTGCTGGCCAAGCGGCCCCAGGTGCAGGAGCGGCTCACGGCCCAGTTCGCAGATCTTATCGTGAGCCATCTGAAGCCCAAGGGCGCCATGGTCGTGATCGACGCAGAACATCTCTGCATGAGCATGCGGGGTGTGAAAAAACCGGGCTCCCGTGTCGTCACGTCGGCGGTCAGGGGCATTTTCCGGACCAAGGAGTCCACGCGCACGGAGATGCTGGAGCTCCTCAGAAAACGGGATTAAAGGGACTGTCCCCATTGGTTCCCGGGGGGACTGTCCCTGTCAGAAGCAAAAGCGTCTCGCGCAAAGCCCGCTTTTTATCCTTGTTGACGTTTGCAAATGTAACTCAAGATTACAGATGAGGCGACGGAAGGTCTTTAGCGTCGATCATAATATTACTACAGGAACTACGGGAGGTGTTATGGCAGCAAAAATCATCAGCGGCACCGAGATCGCCGCACAGATAAAAGAGGAACTCAAGAAGGAAGTCACCGAGATGAAAGACAAGCACGGCGTCGTGCCGGGGCTGGTGACCATTCTCGTGGGCGAGAATCCCGCGTCCATCAGCTACGTCACGGGCAAGCAGAAGACTGCGCACGAGCTGGGATTCAATTCGATACAGGATGACCAGCCCGATGACCTCTCCGAGGCCGACCTGCTGAAGCTCGTCGACAAGTATAACAAGGACCCGAAGATCCACGGTATCCTGGTCCAGCTTCCGTTGCCAAAGCATATTGACGAGAAGAAGATCCTGAACGCCATCGATCCGGACAAGGACGTGGACGGATTTCATCCGGTGAACGTGGGACGTCTGATGATCGGCGGCGACGAGGTGAAGTTCCTGCCCTGCACGCCAGCGGGCATCCAGGAGCTGATCGTGCGCGCCGGGTTCAATACCTCGGGCGCCGAGGTCGTCGTGGTGGGCCGGTCGAACATCGTGGGCAAGCCCATCGCCAACATCATGCTCCAGAAGGGCAAGGGGGCCAACTCAACGGTGACGATCGTGCATACGGGCACGAAGAACCTTGCTGATCACTGCAAGCGGGCCGACATCCTGATCGTTGCGGCAGGCGTTCCCGGCCTGGTGAAGCCCGAATGGATCAAGCCGGGCTCCTGCGTCATCGACGTGGGCGTGAACCGGGTGGGCGAGAAGAAGAGCGAGAAGACGGGCAAGATGGTGCCGATCCTTCGGGGCGACGTGGACTTTGACGCGGCCAAGGAGATCGCCGGCGCGATCACGCCGGTTCCGGGCGGCGTGGGCCCCATGACGATCACGATGCTGATGAAGAACACGGTGAAATCCGCGAAGCTGCACGCGGGGATCAAGTAGCGGCTGCGTGTGATTAACGAGGTATTGATTCAGTCCATCGAGGCATGCCCGAAGCCCCTCACCCCCCGAAATCCCGATTGATCGGGATAACGGGGCAGGCCGGCCCTCTCCCCGGAGGGGCGAGGGAGGTTTAAATTCCTCTCCTATCAGGGGAGAGGATTAAGGTGAGGGGTGGCTTAAGCTTGACGCAAATTTCATGACGCAATGCAGTACAGAATCCGAAAGCAGGAGTGATTGATGGCCAAGCAGGACACATGCACGCTGATAGAGCCTTACCGGCCCTACGGCGCTGAGATAAAGGAAACGAGGCCCTATTCGCCGTGCCGCGCGGCATGCCCGGCGCATACGGACGTGCAGGCCTACGTGGGCCTGATCGCCCAGGGCCGGTACACCGAGGCCTTCGAGGTGATCACCGCGCCGAACCCCATTGCCTCGGTATGCTCCATGATCTGCCACCATCCCTGCGAGCAGTCCTGCAGGCGCTGCGGCATCGACGAGGCTGTGGCGGTCAGGCACCTGAAGCGGTTTGCCATCGAACAGGCGAAGGAATACCGGCGCAGCAAACGCAAGCTTGTGGCGCAGAACAAGGGCAAGAGCGCAGGCATAATCGGGTCCGGCCCTTCGGGCCTTGCCGCTGCCCGCGACCTTGCGGACCTGGGCTACAGCGTCACGCTCTACGAGCGCCATCCTGTGCTCGGCGGTATGCTCTCTTCCGCCATCCCTCCCTACCGGCTTCCGCGAGAGGTGCTGAAGGAGGATATTGACGACGTTGTCAGCCGCGGCATCGAGGTAAAGACGAACTTCGAGGTCGGCAAAGATGCCAAGCTCGACGACCTGGCAAAAAAGCACGATGCCGTGCTGCTGGCCATCGGTCTGTCGCTCAGCCGATCGCTTCCGATCCCGGGCGTGGATGGGCCGAATGTGCTGCTCGCCATCCCCTTTCTTGAGGATGTTGCCTTTGACCGCAAGCCAAAGCTCGGGAAAAAGGTTCTGGTCATCGGCGGCGGGAACGTGGCCATGGACGTGGCCCGCACAGCGCGGCGCCTCGGCGTGGATCATGTCGAGATGGTCTGTCTCGAGAACGAGCAGGAGATCCCTGCCTGGAAATGGGAAGTGGACGAGGCCGTGGAGGAAGCGGTCAAGATCAACTACCGCTGGGGACCGAAATCGGTAAAGCGCGACAAGGACAAGGTGCTGGGCCTGGAGGTGAAGAAGGTCCTGTCCGTGTTCGACGCGAACAAGCGGTTCAGCCCGACCTATGATGAGAACCAGACAACGGTGCTCGAGGCGGATACCATCATCATCACTATCGGCCAGATGGCGAACGTTGCGCCGCTCAAGAACAGCAGCGTCAAGGCGGACGAACGCGGCCGCGTGGAGTGGGACCCCAAAACGCACAAGAGCACTGCGAAGAACGTTTTTGTTGCCGGCGAGGTCGTGACCGGTCCCGGCTCGGCCATTGCGGCCGTGGCGAACGGCCATCGCGCGGCTCTGGCCATGCATCTCTTCATGCAGGGCGAGACCATCGAAGGCAAGCTGCCGATTCAGGAGAAGGACAGCCTGAACGAGATGCCGCAGGAGGTGCTGGCCAAGATCTGCAAAATGCCGCGCCAGAAGGTGCAGCACCTTGCGCCTGCCGTGCGCGTCAAGACCATGGAGCACTTCGAGAGCGGCTACACCGAAAAGGAGGCTCTCGCGGAAGCGTCCCGGTGCCGCGGATGCGCCGCCGGCGCAGTGGTGGACACGAACAAGTGCATGGCCTGCCTCACCTGTCTGCGCGTCTGTCCCTACGGAGCGCCGGTGGTGAAGGCCTGGTCAGAGATCCGGCCTGACTACTGCCAGGCCTGCGGGCTCTGCGCGCCCGAGTGCCCCGCCGGAGCCATCTCCATGGTGGGCTATGATGTGAAGGAGATCAGGAACTCCATGGTGACTACCGTGGGCTGCGTTGATGCAAAGCGCACGGACCCGCTCATCGTCGCGTTCGTCTGCACGAACCGGCTGGGCGTGCACGGAGCCGACCTTCCGGCCAACTACCGGCCCTTCCCGGTGCACTGCACCAGCCGCGTGGACGTGCTCGACATCCTGAAGGCCTTTGAGACCGGCGCGGACGGTGTTGCCGTGGTGCGCTGCGGAGAGGGAAGCTGCAAATACGAAAAGATCGAGCCGCGGGTAAAGGCGCGGGTGAAGCGCGGCCAGGAGCTGATCAAGGCCCTCGGCATGGAGCCGGAGCGCATTGCGCTCCTGAGCGCAGTCACAAACAACGGCGGGCATCCTTACACTGCGGCCTGTGTGGAGTTTTCGGAAAAGGTGAAGGCGCTCGGGCTGCGGGCGAAGTGATCCGGAATAAGAAATCTGACAGGATTTTCCTCGACAATAATGAAAAAGCTCAGACTCTATCTTGACACCTCGGCCCTGGGCGGCCTCTTTGACACGGAAGACCCCAAACGTGTTGATACTGCCGAGAGACTGCTGCGGCTTATCAAAGATGGAGTTTATGAAGGGTTCATTTCCCGGCCGACGATAGAAGAAGTCATGAATGCGCCAGAGCAAATTCGGGAAAAGTTAAAGGACAAGATACGAGAGGCCGGTTTTGCCGTATTGGAGGAAACGGAAGAATGCATCAATTTGGCGGACGCATATATCAGAGACGGCGCCGAACCGGAAAAATATCGTGATGATGCGAGGCACATTGCCGTTGCAGTCTTTTATGAGATTGATTACATTGTTTCATGGAATTACAAGCATATGGTAAATATCGCTGTCAGGAGGTTGATTAACAGCACCAACCTCCGAATGGGATACAGTCCAATCGAGATAATATCTCCCGAGGAGGTGACCGGAGATGGCGACGAAGGAATATAAATCATTGGAATGGATACATAAGTTCAGGGAGGAGAACCATGCTCGGACCAAAAGGCTCTCTCCGAAGGACTTGATAGAAAGGACAAAGCAGGCGACGGAACAGACCGCCGATATATTAGGTTTGAAGATTGTGCGGCCGAAGGAACAAATACGCTCACGGTAAGAGAATTTCTCAAAGGAGTGAGCCATGAGTAACGATGCCGATTTTTTGCCATGATTGCGACCTGGTTTCTGTGAAAAAATGGAGAAGCCACCCATCTATTGAAGAGGTAAAACTAAGAGAGGTTTCGGCATAAGACAAATGTCCAGAATAATGTCATCGAAGCTATCCCGGTTTGCACCCAGTTGGAACGAGAAACGCGTCAAGAAAGTTCTCGAGCACTATGAGGCTCAGTCCGAGGACGAGGCAGTAGCGGAGGATGAAGCTGCTTACGAGACGCCCGGACAAACGATCATGGAAGTGCCCACGGACATTGTTCCTGCTGTGCGAGAACTTATCGCAAAGCGCAATGCTGCATGACGGCTATTGTTGCTTGTGGCAGGTGCTGGATAAGGTAACGGCATTTGGCAGATTTGAACGATACATTTTTACTCGTGTTGCCGCGTCAAATAAGAGCCTGAAGGAGTAACAAAATATGATCGTTGGATCGCAGAAACCAATCGATGAAATATGGAGCATGGTAAAGGACTTCAAGAAGGTCCTTGTGTTCGGATGCAACACCTGCGTGGCCATCTGCCATGCGGGCGGGGAGAAGGAAGCCGAGACCATCGCGTCCCTCATCCGCATGCGGGCCCAGCAGGAAGGCACGAAGATGGAGGTCAACCATCTCGGTGTGATGCGCCACTGCGAGCCCGAGTACTTCGAGCCGGTCATGGACGAGATAAAGAAGTACGACCTCGTGCTCTCCACGGCCTGCGGCGTGGGTGTGAACTTCCTGTCCGACCGGACCGGGACCATCCCGGTCTATCCGGGCATCAATACCTCTTTCTACGGAGCGGTCCCGGAGCCCGGTGTGTTCGTGGAGCTTTGCGCGGGCTGCGGGAACTGCATCCTGCACCTGACCGGAGGCATCTGCCCCATTGCGCGCTGCGCCAAGACGCTGATGAACGGTCCCTGCGGCGGCACGAACAAGGGCAAGTGCGAGGTGAGCAACGAGATCGACTGCGCCTGGTATCTCATCGTCGAGCGGATGAAGAAGCTCGGCACCCTGGAGAAGCTGGCCGAGATCCAGCCGCCGCGCAACTGGGCCACGTCCCGCGACGGCGGGCCGCGCCGTATATCGGTCGAGCACATCAGGGAGTACGAGGAGAAGGAAGAAGCCAAAGCAGGGAAGTAAAGATATTACTATCGCAGAAAAAGCAACCCTTTGGACGCGGATAAAGGCAGAGAGCTTCGCTCTACGCGGATAAGACTGGATTGCAGAAGGAAATTCTTTTATCTGCGCCCAAAGATTCTCAGTTTTGGAGGAACAGTAATGAAAAGCGGAAGCAACCTGGAAAAAGTCCTTGCCAGCGGCAAACCCGCGGTCACGGCGGAACTCGGGCCGCCCATGAGCGCCGATCCCCATGAAGTGGTGCACAAGGCCAAGCAGCTGAAGGGCTTCTGCGACGCGGCGAACATCACGGATTGCCAGACCGCAGTCGTTCGCATCTCGAGCATTGCCGCGGCGGCCATCGCGTTCCAGAACGGCCTTGAGCCCGTAATGCAGATGACCTGCCGCGACCGGAACCGCATCGCCATACAGGCGGACCTGCTGGGTGCTGCTGCGCTGGGGCTCAAGAACTGCCTCTGCCTTGCCGGCGACCACCAGAAGTTCAGCGCCGCAGGCAGGCTGAAGGGCCATCCGGGCGCAAAGAACGTCTACGATCTCGACACCAGCCAGCTCGTGAGCATGCTCAAAAAGATGCGCGACGAGAGCAAGCAGGAAGGCGGCGATCCCATCGAGGTCCCACCGAAATTTTTCATCGGTGCGTCCTGGACGCCCATGGGAGACCCCATCGACATCCGTCCCATGAACCTCCTGAAGAAGGTGAATGCCGGGGCCGACTTCATCCAGACCCAGGGCATCTACGATATGGAGCTTTTCCGCGCCCAGATGGCCAAGATCCGGGACCTGGGCCTGCATGAGCGGACAGCCATCCTGGCCGGCATCATCGTTCCGAAGAGCGCCATGATGCTGAAGTACATGGATTCTTCCGTTGCCGGCGTTTCCGTGCCGAAGGCGATGATCGATCGCATGAGCAAGGCCAAGGCGGCTGCCGGCGAGGACAAGAAGAAGATGAAGGAACTGCAGGAGCAGGAAGGCATCAAGATCACGATCGAGCTGATCCATCAGGCCCTCGAGACACCGGGCGTGAAGGGTGTGCATATCCAGGCCATTGAATGGGAGAGCGCCATCGAAGGCATCGTGAAGGCGGCGGGGCTGTATCCGAGACCCTCATTTTGATTGCGGAATGCGGATTGCGGATTGGAAAAAGCTGAAGCAAGATATCTAAACGACTACATTTGAGGTTAGGATTTTGTGGTTTTCGGGTTTGCAGATTTTATTTCGCAATCCGCATTCCGCAATCCGAAATAAAACTATGCCAAAAACAACCATTCTCGACATCTATAAGAAAAAGGCCGAAGGCAAAAAGATCACCATGCTCACGGCTTATGACTTCCCCACGGCCCAGATCGTGGACCAGGCCGGGATCGACATGATCCTCGTGGGTGACTCCCTCGGTATGGTCGTGCAGGGCGTATCGAGCACCCTGCCCGTCACGATGGACGAGATGCTCTATCATTCGAAGATGGTCTCGCGGGCGACCGCATCGGCCATGGTTGTGGGAGACATGCCCTTTCTCTCCTATCAGACCCACAAGGCCGAGGCTGTCCGGAACGCGGGCCGTTTCCTGAAAGAGGCGGGCTGCGAGGCCGTGAAGCTCGAAGGCGGCAGCCAGATGGCCGAGACCATTCGGGCGATCGTGGACGCCGGGATACCGGTCATGGCCCACATCGGCCTGACACCCCAGTATGTCCATGTCCTGGGCGGGTTCAAGGTCCAGGGCAAGGATGAGGCCACACGCCAGAAAGTCCTTGCCGACGCTCGTGCCGTGCAGGAGGCAGGGGCCTTCTCCGTTGTGATCGAGGCGATCCCGGCCTTGCTCGCAAAGGAGATCCATGAGCTGCTGCACATCCCGACCATCGGGATCGGGGCCGGCCCTGATTGCGACGGCCAGGTGCTGGTGCTGCACGATCTCCTGGGGCTTTTCGACCGCTTCACGCCCAAGTTCGTGAAGCAGTACGTGAAGCTGAAAGGCCTTGCGCTCGACGCTGTCAGGCAGTATAAAGATGAGGTCGAAACCGGCGCGTTCCCGGCGGAAGAACACTGGTTTAAATAGGGCATTATCCCGCCCGGAGCGTTGCAGCGCCCATGCGCGGCACCCGGAACGGAAAAAAGCAGGATGTCAGACAGTTCCAACTCTTCAGTATGTGCAGGCAGGAGCTCTTATTTGTGTGCCGAATCGTAATTCCCGGGCCGTTACTTTTTGTAGCGGATTGTTGCGTCTATGAGCGAAACTTATAATTTTATTAAAAATTTTGACAGCACTGATTTCAATTTCGCTTGACTGATGAGATATACGCTCGCTATAATAAACTTCCCTTGCCTCCGGGCATCTTCCCCCTTTTCCCCCTGTTTTTGCAGGGTGCCGAGGGGCGCAACGCGAGGAGGGAGACATGCCTGAAGCAGCATTGAACGTGGTCCTTTTGCGGTACACGCCCGGGCCGGAAGAGGTTGTGGCCATGGCCGCAAAGCTCTGCTACAGCCCGGCAGGTGTGGACGAGTTGAAGCAGAAGATCGAGGCAAAGGACCAGGCATCGTTCGTTGAAAAACTCGCCACCATGGGGCATCTGTCCCCGGTGGAGCACGTGTCGTTCACCTTCGGGATCGAAGGGATCTCGCGGGCCTGCTCCCATCAGCTCGTCCGGCACCGCGTGGCGTCTTATTCACAGCAGAGCCAGCGCTACGTGCGGGAAGAGCAGTTCGACTACATCATCCCGCCCAGCATCAAGCAGGACCCTCAAGCGACACGTGAATTCGAAGACTTCATGGCCGAAGCGCAGAAGCGCTATACGGCTATCCTTACTACACTCGAAGACAAGGGGCTCACAGGCGAGTCCGGTCAGCAGGACGCACGCTACCTGCTGCCGAACGCGGCGGAGACCAAGATCGTCGTGACCATGAACGCCCGGGAGCTGCTCCACTTCTTCCGCGTGCGCTGCTGCAACCGGGCGCAGTGGGAGATCCGCGCAATGGCGGAACAGATGCTTGGCCTGGTCAAGACCGCGGCGCCCGTGATCTTCGGAAAAGCCGGCCCCGGCTGCCTCCATGCAGCCTGCCCCGAAGGCAAGATGACCTGCGGAAAGATCGAAGAGGTCCGGAAGAAGTACGGAGTGAAAAAATAGAGTCGGTTTGAACCGTTTAAGCTGTTTAAACCGTTTGAGCCGAGGGTTATAATAATGGGTTACACGATCGCAGTTGCAGGGAAGGGCGGCACGGGCAAGACAAGCCTCTGCGGCCTGACCGTACGCTATTTGACAGAGAAGAAGAAGGGTCCGGTGCTGGCTGTTGATGCGGACGCCAATGCCAACCTGCATCAGGTCCTGGGCGTGGAGATCCGCTCCACCGTCGGCGGGCTCCGGGAGGATTCCCTCAATGCCGTGAAGTCCACGGCCCCGCGGCCCGGCGGCATGAGCATGGAGCAGCTCTTTGACTACCAGATCCAGCAGGCGCTGATCGAAGCAAAGGGCTTCGATCTCCTGGTGATGGGCAGGCCCGAGGGGCCAGGCTGCTACTGCGCTGCGAACAACATCATCCGCAAGTACATGGACAAGCTCGCCGATACCTATGCCTACACGGTCATGGATAATGAGGCGGGCCTGGAACACCTCTCGCGCCGGACCACGCAGGACACGGACCTGCTGCTGGTCATCAGCGACCCCACGGTGCGGGGCATCATGACCGCGGGCCGCATCGCCGGCATCGTGGAAGAGCTGAAGCTGAACGTAAAGCGCACCGTGCTGATCGTGAACCGCACGCCCGCGGGCGGTGAGAACGGCTCGCTGCGAAAGACCATCAAGGACCAGAACGTCGAGTTCGCCGGTTTCGTTCCGGTGGACCAGATGATCTTTGAATATGACCTGAACGGCAGGCCGCTGGTGCAGCTTCCGGCGGATTCACAGGCCCTCGCGGGATTTTACGCTATCCTGGACAAGTTGATCCTGTAAAGCGCGGGACGCATCCACAGATTACGCAGATCACGCTGATCAAAGAAACTTGAACCTAAAAACAGCAGTTGTAACCACTGATGAACACGTGAAGAAGCAGAGAGCAGAGAGCAAAGCGTTTATGACCCTCTGCTCCATGCGCCATGCCCTCTGTACATTCAATTATGTCCGTGCTAAATCCGCGGCCAAAGGATTTTTTCAGATTGAAAGAGTTTTTAAGGATCTGCGCCGTCTGCGAAATCTGCGGCTAAATATAGTATGAATCGTCCATGAACTGACGTTCACACCGGAGGATGAAAATCCCCCTCTGTCCCGCTTTTTCTAAGGGGGACGCATTTGTACCCCCCTTTGGCAAAGGGGGGCTGGGGGGATTTACAGATGAACAAAAAAACCGTAGCCATCATCGGCGCGGGCCGCGTGGGCAGCGCCGTGGGTGCCCTGCTTGCGAAGGCCGGGTACGTGATCCGGGCCGTGACCGCCCGGACAAAGGGGTCAGCCGAGGGGGCGCAGGCCTTCATCGGCGCGCAGGAAGCGGCAACGGACCCCGTCGGTGCCGCAACAGGCGCCGGGATCGTGTTCATCACCACGCCGGACCGGGCGATCCGGGACGTGAGCGAAAAGCTCGCTGCCGGCAAGGCGCTCGTTGCAGGCACGGTCGTGGTCCACATGTCCGGCGCGCATTCGCTTGATCTTCTTGATGCCGCGGCGACAGCAGGGGCTTTCCGGGCGGTGCTTCACCCGCTCCAGTCCCTGGCAAGCAGGGAACAGGGCGTGGCGAACCTGCCGGGCTCCTATTTCCGCATCGAGGCTGACGCAGGGGCGCTGGAAACGGCGCGGGAACTGGTAAAGGCCCTGGGCGGCATCGAACTGAAGATGCCGGGATGGACTTCGGACGCGCATTCGGCAATGCTGTATCACGCCGGCGCTGTTGCGGTATCGAATTATTTCGTGGCCCTTGTTGATTACGGGCTGAAGTTCTATGAGAAGCTGGGCGCCGACAGGAGCGAGGCGCTCACCGCGGTGCTCCCGCTGATCCGCGGAACGCTCCGGAATATCGAGGCCGTCGGCATCCCTGATGCCCTCACGGGGCCGATCGCCCGCGGCGATGCTTCTACGGTGCGCGACCATATCGCGGCCATGGAAGCGCGCGCGCCTGAGCTTCTGGACCTGTACAGGCAACTGGCAGCACAGACCGTTGCCGTGGCACAGCAGCGCGGCAGCCTGAGCGAAGAGTCGGTCCGGGAGCTGTTGCTGGTTATTAAAAAATGAAAATAGAAAATTAGAGCGGGAAAGGCGTCCATTTTTCACGCTCTGATCGAACGTTTTCAATTCCACAAGGGAAGAGGTCCCGCAGAATGATAATTATCGGAGAAAAGATCAGCATTATCGCGAAGAAGGTGCGCGAGGCGCTCATGAGCCATGACCCCAAGCCGCTGCAGGAGCTGGCAGTGGCGCAGGCCAAGGCGGGCGCCCATTTTATCGACGTCTCTATCGGCCCGGCCGAGGAGAACGGCCCCGAGCTCATGGACTGGGCGGTGAAGGTGGTGCAGGAGGTGGTGCAGAAACCCATCTGCCTGGACACCACGAACATTAAGGCAATGGAAGCCGGGCTCAAGGCCCATAACAACCAGTGGGGCGCACCGATCATCAACTCCACGTCCAACGAGCCCGAGCGGTTCCCCATGATGGAGTTGGCTGGAAAGCACAACGCCAAGATCATCGCGCTCACTCTCGGCAAGGGAAGCATCCCGGCCGACGCCGAGGACCGCTGCGTCATCGCTTCGGAGATCATGGCGCGCGGCATGGAGTTCGGCGTTCCCATGGAGAACATCTTCCTGGACCCGCTCATCCTCCAGATCTGCACCATGCAGGACCAGGGAAAGCAGGCCATCCGCGCGGTCAAGATGTTCCAGGAACTGAACGACCCACCCATGCAGACCGTGGTGGGGCTTTCGAACATCTCCAACGGCGCGCCAAAGGCGGTGCGGGCCATCATCAACCGGAACTTCCTCTCCATGCTGCTCTACGAGGGGCTTTCGGCGGCCATCATCGACCCTCTTGATAAGGATATGATGGATACGGTCAAGACCGTGGAGATGATCCTGGGCAAGACCATGTACGCGCATTCGTATCTGGACATGTAAGAACGAACGGCATTGGAAATTTTAAAATAAAAGATAATGATGTCCTTTCTTTTTGCAATTTGACATTTACAATTTAATATTTGCAATTGGATTTTTTAAGGAGGCTTGCATGGCACTCACGATACCCAAGGAAACCTACAGCGGTAAAATTTATAATGTGCAGCTCGGCTCCGGCGCAAAGGCCGTGACGATTGGCGGCGCATCGGCGCTGCCCTTCCTGAGCTTCGAAGGCACCTTCCCGAACCGGCCGGCAGTAGCGCTTGAAGTCGCCGACATTGCTCCTGACGACTGGCCCGAGACCCTGAAGAAGGCCATCGGCGGCGTGTCGGCCAACCCCGTGCAGTGGGCCAAGTTCTGCCAGGAGCAGGGAGCGGACATCGTGGCGCTGCGGCTCATCGGCACCCATCCCGACCAGCAGAACAAGAGCCCCGAAGAGGCGGCAAAGGTCGCGGCCGACGTGGCAGCCGCTATTGACATTCCCCTCGTTATACTGGGCAGCGGTCACGCAGAGAAGGACACGCAGGTGCTCCAGGCCGTTGCTACGGCTACGCGCGGAAAGAACTGCGCCATCGGTAAGGCCGTGGAGGAGAACTACAAGACCGTGGCCGCCGCGGCCATGGCGAACGACCACAAGCTGATCGCCATGAGCCAGCTCGACGTGAACCTGGCCAAGCAGCTCAACATCCTGCTCTCCCAGATGGGCTTCGACAAGGAGCGCATCATCATGGACCCCATGTCATCGGCCCTCGGGTACGGCCTCGAGTACACCTACAGTGTGATGGAGCGCATTCGCCAGGCAGCACTGCTCCAGAACGACCCCATGATGCAGACGCCCATCGTCTGCGACATCGGCGCGAACGTCTGGAAGGTGAAGGAAACCATGGCCCCCGACGCCGAGGCGCCCGAATGGGGCGGACTCGAGGATCGGGCACGGGCCTGGGAGGTCATCACCGCCTCGGGCATGCTGGCAGCGGGAGCAGACTTGCTGATCATGCGCCACCCCGGCGCCATGGCAAAGACCAAGGAGCTTATCAGCGAACTGATGTAAGAAACCGAAGTTAAGAAGGTACGAAGGTGGGAAGGTGAGAAAAGGCTGAAACGCCGACAAACTCACCTACCTTCTTACCTTCTCAACTTCCCAACTTCATGTTGTACCCGAAAGGAGTTCATAATGGCACTCTCCGGTGTTGAAATATTCAAGCATCTGCCTAAAACAAACTGCAAGAAGTGCGGTCATCCCACCTGCCTCGCCTTTGCCATGAAGCTGGCGGCGAAGCAGGCGAGCCTCGACGCCTGCCCCGATGCGTCGGAGGACGCGAAGAAGCTGCTGGGCGCTGCAGCGGCGCCGCCGATCCGCGCGATCACCCTCGGCACGGGCGACAAGGCCGTGAAGGTGGGCGATGAGATCTGCCTGTTCCGGCATGAGAAGAAGTTCTTCAATCCCAGCGTGTTCGCCGTGGCCATCAAGGACACCGAGGCGGGCGATGCCGCGGCAAAGAAGATCGAGGCCGTCAAGACCTCGGAGATCGACCGGGTGGGACAGAAGCTTCGTGTTGAAGCAATTGCAGTGATCGAAACTGCAGGGGACCCGGCCAAATTCGCCGGCGTGGTGAAGCAGGTCGTGGACGGCGCGCCAGGCGTGCCGATCATCCTTGTGAGCAAGAACCCCGCAGTCATCGAGGCCGGCATCTCGCATTGCGCCGACAAGAAGCCGCTCATCTATGCCGCTACGGCCGAGAATGCCGAGGCCATGGCAAAGATCGCAAAGGAGAAAAAGGCGTCGCTGGTCGTTGCCGCCGACGGACTCGATGCACTGGCAGAGCTGTCCGAGAAGGTGAAGGGGCTGGGCGTGGAAGACCTCGTTCTGGACTCCGGCGCGCGCAAGGCCAAGGACATGATCGAGCAGTACACCATCATCCGCCGGGCCGCGATCAAGAAGGGCTTCAAGCCCCTGGGCTATCCCATCATCAGCTTCGTGGGCCGCGACGACGCCCTGTCCGAGGCGGCAGCCGCGGCCGTGGGTGTGATGAAGTACGCTTCCATCATCATCCTGAACAACGTCGAGAAATGGAAGATGCTGGCGCTCCTTTCGCTGCGCCAGAACATTTACACCGACCCGCAGGTACCCATGCAGGTGGCGCAGAACGTCTACAAGGTCGGCGACGCAAAAGAATCGTCTCCGCTCATGATCACCACCAACTTCTCGCTCTCCTACTTCATCGTTCGCGGCGAAGTGGAGAACAGCAAGGTGCCGTCGTGGCTTGCGGTCATGGACAATGAAGGCCTGTCGGTGCTTACGGCCTGGGCAGCAGGAAAGTTCACGGCCAGCAAGATCGCCCAGTTCATCACCGAGAGCGGCGTGGAGAAGAATATCAGCCACAAGGAGCTGATCATTCCCGGCTATGTCGCCATTCTCTCGGGATCGCTGGAGGAGAAGCTGCCGGGATGGAAGATCACCGTGGGGCCGCGCGAAGCGAACGGGCTCCCGACCTTCCTGAAGGCGAGAGCGTAGTACTATTCTGGAAGATAAGAGGTTAAGAAGGTAAGAAGGTACGAAGATGAGCACGTTTGTTCCTACCTTCCCACCTTCTCATCTTCTTACCTTCGTGACCCTTAAAGGAGCATACAATGTCAAAGGCTATAGCAACCGGAGCCATCCTGGGCTCACAGTACTACGTCAAGCAGGCTGAGGCCCTCGTCGAGAAGGCCATCAGCGAGAAGGGGGCGGACTTCGCCTTCGAATTCCCCGACACGGGCTACTTTCTGCCCCAGATGTTCGCCATGACGGGATTCGAGGTGAGGACGCTGGGCGACATGAAAACCGCCCTCGAGCAGCATGTGAAGCCGCTCGTGACGGATGCGCCCACTGAGGCCCTCTTCATACCCTACCTGGGGGAGGCGCTCGACGCCGGCATGGCCGCCCTGTTTGCCCAGGAGATAATCATGGCCATACGGTACATCTACGGCCAGGAGCCGGTGAAGGACGATTCGATCGGCCTCACGTACCATGGTTTCATCTCCGACACGATCCTCCGGAACCTGGGCATTCAGCTCGTGGACGGGTCCATGCCCGGCTATGTCTGCATCATCGGCGCGGCGAATGACGACGACCACGCCCTTGAGATCGCCCGCGAACTGCAGCAGAAGAACATCCTTACTCTCATGTGCGGCAACGTGAACGGCGACAGCATGACCAAGCAGCTCCTGCGCAAGGGCGTACAGCTCGGCTGGGACACCCGCCTGGTCCCCCTGGGGCCCGAGGTGGAGCACGCGATCTACGCCCTCAACTGGGCGGCCCGCGCCGGCATCACCTTCGGCGGCATGAAGGGTGGAGATTTCAAGAAGATACTTAAATATTCCAAGGACAAGGTCTTCGCTTTTGCCATGGTGCTCGGCCCCCTGAACGACCGCATCTGGACAACGGGAGCCGGCGCGATCAACATGGGCTTCCCGGCCATTGCCAACACCGACATCCCCGTGATCCATCCGACAGGCGTCACGATCTACGAGGAAGTGGAAAAGGAGCTTGATCCCAAGAAGATCGTGGAGCGCTGCATCGAGGTCCGCGGACTCAAGATCACCGTGTCCAAACCCCCGATCCCGGTTGCCTTCGGCCCGGCCTTCGAAGGCGAACGCATCCGGAAGGAAGACATGCATATCGAGTTCGGCGGACAGCGCACGCCGGCCTTCGAGTGGCTCAGGACCGCCGCCCTTGACAAGGTGGAGGACGGCAAGGTCGAGATCGTCGGGAACGATCCCGAGGGCAGGTACCAGAAAGGCGGCCAGATGCCGCTCGGCATTCTGGTCGAGGTGGCAGGCCGCAAGATGCAGAAGGACTTCGAGCCGGTGCTGGAGCGCAAGATCCATCACTTCGTCAACGAGGCGCAGGGGATCTGGCACATGGGGCAGCGCGACCAGAACTGGCTCCGTGTCAGCATCAACGCGCTGAAGGACGGCTTTCAGCTCCGTCATTTCGGTGACATCCTCTCGACCCAGCTCAAACACAAGTTTGCCAACATCGTGGACAAGGTGCAGGTCACCTTCTACGTGGACGAGGGGGACGTCAAGAAAGTGCTGGACGAAGCGCGGCATGCTTATACAGAGCGCGATGTCCGGCTCGCCACCATGACCGACGAGTCGGTAGACACGTTCTATTCCTGCATTCTCTGCCAGAGCTTCGCGCCGAACCATGTGTGCGTTGTTTCTCCCGAACGGCTGGGCCTGTGCGGCGCCTACAACTGGCTCGACGCCAAGGCGGCCTTTGAGATCGACCCGAACGGCGCCAACCAGCCCGTGATCAAGGGTGAGACGCTCGACGCGGTGAAGGGCCGCTGGAAGGGCGTGGACGACTACGTGTACAAGAACTCTCATCAGGCCCTTGAGACGTTCAATGCCTATACCATCATGGACAACCCGATGACGTCCTGCGGGTGCTTCGAATGCATCGTGGCCATCGTGCCCGAGGCGAACGGTGTGATGATCGTGAACCGTGGCTATACCGGCATGACGCCCATCGGCATGAAGTTCTCGACCCTCGCCGGCACCGTGGGCGGCGGCGCCCAGACTCCGGGCTTCATGGGCATCGGCAGGTTCTTCCTTACGAGCAAAAAGTTCCTTTCCGCCGACGGCGGGTTCAAGCGGATCGTCTGGATGACCAAGAACCTGAAGGAATCCTTTGCCGAGCACTTCAAGAAGCGCGCCGAGGAAGAGGGTATGCCCGACCTGCTCGACAGGATCGCCGATGAGTCGGTCGCCGAGGACTCGGAGAAACTGATGGAGTTCCTGGGCGCGAAGGAGCATCCGGCGCTCACGATGGACCCCATGTTCTAAGCTGTTTCAGGTGGGCTTGAACCGGCGCGCCTTTCAGCGGAACGACCGCTGATGGGCGCGCCTTCTCTTCCCGGCCGGCCACATAACGCGTACAGCATCGCACAATCGAGCAAGCCGCCGTCATTATTGTCAGGCGGCTTTTTTTGTCCGGTGGCGCGCCGGGCGGGGCGCCTGCGAGACCGAACAACGGCCATGGATAAAGTACTGAATAAGATATTGGAAGAGCACCGGCGCGAGAAGGGGAATCTCATTCTTCTTCTGCAGCGCATCCAGGAGACCTACGGGTTCATCTCCAGGGAGAACGTGCAGTGGTTCTCCGACCGCCTCGACGTTCCGGCAAGCAGGTTTTTCGGCGTCATCACCTTCTATCCCAAGTTCCGCATGAAGCCGTCGGGGAAGAACACGCTCACTGTCTGCTGCGGCGCGGCCTGCCATATCAAGGGCGCGCAGCAGCTCCTCTATGCGTCGCATGAGGCTCTGGGCCTTGCGAAAGGAGAGGATACGACGGAGGACCTGAAGTTCACCGTCGAGAAGGCGACCTGCATCGGCGCGTGCAACATCGCGCCCGTAGTGATCCTGAACAAGCAGGTGCACGGCGCAATGGATCCGGAAAAGGTGACGAAGCTGCTAACCGGGTTCGCCAAAGAAGATGAGTTCATCGGCTATTGATGGGTACGCGCAGGCGTACCCCGGGGTGCGCCGAAGGGCCACACTGTCGATCTTGAAAAGCAGTTAATTTTATGAGCACATCCTCAGTTGAGATAAAGGTCTGTCTTGGCACCTCAGGGAATGCCGCCGGCGGCGAAGAGGTTTTACGGCTGTTCCGGCACTACGTCTTCGACCGGGCTGTCGAGGCGCGCATCGGGACTCGCTGCGAGTTCCGAAAGGTCGGCTGCCGCGGGTTCTGTTCCAAGGACGTGCTGGTCGACGTCATCATTAACGGAAGCAAAACGACCTACCAGTCCGTAAAGCCCATCATGGTCGAACGGATCGTCGACGACCATATTGTCGGCGGCGGTCCGATCCCGGAATGGATGGCCGGCGACGAGTATACTTCCTTTCACTCGAAACAATACAAGATCATCCTTGGCCCCTGCGGCGAGATCGACCCGGAGAACATCGATGATTACATCCGGATGAACGGATACCGTGCCGCCCGGAAGGCCGTGACGAAAATGACCCCCGATGGCGTGATCGACGTCGTGACGCAGTCGGGTCTCAGGGGGCGCGGCGGAAGCGGCTTCTCCACAGGTGAGAAGTGGCGCATCTGCAGGGGCCAGAAGAACGATACCCGGTACATCATCGGCAACGTGGGTGAAGTGAACCGGGCGCTGGCCGAAGGCAACCCCCACGCGATCATCGAGGGGCTGCTCATCGGCGGCTATGCCATCGGCGCGCAAAAGGGCTATCTCTACATCCGGGAGCGGTACCACCTCTCGGTGGAGCGGCTTCGCACGGCCCTTGACCAGGCGAGGGACAAGGGCTTTATCGGGAAGGACATCTTCGGCTCCGGCTTCGATTTCAATATCGAGTTCAGCTTCGGCACTGAGTCCTTCATCTGCGGCGAAGAGACGGCGCTGATGGAGTCCATCGAGGGGAAGCGGGCCATGCCGCGCTACCGGCCGCCCTTTCCCGCCGAGAAAGGGCTCTGGGGGATGCCGACGGTCATCAATAACGCCGAAACCTTCTCGAACATTCCCCTGATCATCGGCATGGGAGCGGACTGGTTCTCTTCCATCGGTACCGCCGAGAGCAAGGGCACGAAGGTCTTTACGCTCTCGGGCAAGGTGAAGAACAACGGGCTTGTCGAGATCCCCATGGGAATGCCGCTCCGGGAGATCGTCTACAGCATCGGCGGCGGGATCGCGGGCAACAGGAAGCTCAAGGCCGTCCAGGTGGGTGGGCCCTCAGGAGGGATCATACCGGAGTCCATGATCGACATGGGCTTGGACTATGAGAGCCTCCGCAAGGTGGGTAGCATCGTAGGCTCCGGCGGCATGGTGGTGTTCGACGACGAGGACTGCATCGTCTCGGTCACGAAGTTCTTCGTTGAGTTCCTGCAGCGCGAGTCCTGCGGAGAGTGCACGCCCTGCAGGATCGGCACGAAGCGCATGCTCGAGCTGCTCATAAAGATCACCGACGGCACGGGAGAGATCGAGGACCTGGACACGCTCAATCGTCTAAGCGGCATTATGACCGCGTCGTCGCTCTGCGGGCTCGGGAGGACGGCGTCAAATCCCTTCATCACCAGTTTCAATCATTTTCGCGACGAATACCTGGCGCACATTCGGGACAAAAAGTGTCCCGCGGGCGTCTGCCCCGCCCTTGTCGTGTTCATGGTAGTTCCCGAGAAGTGCAAGGGCTGCGGGCTCTGCCGCAAGGCCTGCCCCGCGGGCGCCGTCACGGGAGAGATCAAAAAGGCCCATGACATCAATCAGGAGCTGTGCATCAAATGCGGAGCCTGCTACAAGGTGTGCAAGCTGAAGGCGATTAAGAAGCAGTGACGAAAACAATGGAAAAACCCATAAACAGTATATCTCTTGTCATCGACGGCAAGCAGATCTCCGTGCCTTCCGGCACGACCATCCTGGACGCAGCGAAACAGGTGGGCATTACGATCCCCGCGCTCTGCTACCACCCGAAGGTTTCGCGTTCGGGGGCGTGCAGGGTCTGCATCGTCGAAGTGGGCGGCACGCTCGTGACCGCGTGTACGACGCCCGTGTCCGGGGGCATGGAGGTAATCACCAATTCTCCCTATGTGGAGAACATGCGGCGAGATCTTATCGATCTGATCCTTTCCGACCACCCCTACGACTGCATGGTCTGCCAGAAGACGGGCGAGTGCGAGCTCCAGGAGCTGGCCTACAAGTACAGCATCAGGAATCCCGTGTTCCGCGGCGAACGGCGCCAGTACGCTCAGAAGGACGGCAATCCGTTCATCGATCGGGACATGGAGAAGTGCATTCTCTGCGGCCGGTGCGTCAAGATCTGCGACGAGGTGCAGGGTGTGGGCGCCATCGATTTCGCCTATAAGGGGTTCTGGGCCAAGGTCTGTCCGCCCTTCGAGCAGGACCTTAATTGCGAATTTTGCGGCCAGTGCGTCATGGTCTGCCCGACCGGCGCTCTCATAGGAAAGAATTGGGTCGCGCGGGGACGGTACTGGAACATGCGCGAGGTCGAATCGACCTGCCCCTATTGCGGTGTGGGATGCACACTCTCTCTCCATGTGAAGGAGAACGAGATCGTCCGTGTCACGGCAAAGGAAGGCCGGGGTGTGAACGACGGGCTGCTGTGCGTGAAGGGGCGCTTCGGATACCAGTTTGTATCGAGCCCGGATCGACTGAAGACCCCGCTCATCCGGCGGAGGAAGGGCGGGGACCTGGAGCCGGCAACGTGGGATGAGGCACTGGGCGTAGTTGCTTCGCGACTGAAGAGGGTGAAGGAGCAATACGGCCCTGACGCCATCGCCGGGCTCTCCTCGGCCCGCTGCACCACTGAAGACAACTACCTCTTCCAAAAATTCATGCGCGCAGCGGTCGGAACGAACAACGTGGACCACTGCGCCCGTCTCTGACACGCTGCCACGGTGGCCAGTCTGGCCACCCTATTCGGCTCCGGCGCCATGACCAACTCGCTGCGCGAGATTGAGGATAATGAAGTGCTCTTCATTACCGGATCGAACACGAAAGAGGCGCACCCGGTCATCGCGAACATGATGCTGAAAGCGCGGAGAAAGGGAGCGAAGATCATCATCGCCGACCCCCGGCGGGTCCCGCTCGTCAGGTTCGCGGAGCTCTGGCTGCAGCAGCGGCCTGGCACGGACATCGCGCTGCTCAACACCATGGCCCATGTGATCCTGAAAGAGGGCCTGATCAACGAACAGTTCATCAATGAGCAGACCACGGGCTTCAATGACTGGAGGGCGTCCCTCGATGCATTCACGCCGGAAGCCGGCGAGAAGCTCACCGGCGTTCCGAAGGGCGACCTCGTACGCGCCGCGCGTATTTACGGCTGCTCGCGTCGCGCCGCCATCTATTACACCATGGGCATCACGCAGCACGCCCAGGGAACAGCGAACGTGAACGCCGTGGCAAACCTGGCGCTGCTCACCGGGAACATCGGCAGGCCCTTCACCGGCATCAATCCGCTCCGGGGCCAGAACAACGTGCAGGGCGCCTGCGACGCCGGTTGCCTGCCGAACGTCTACCCCGGGTACCAGCGCGTGGACATCCCGCTGGTGCAGCAAACCTTCGAGAGGGCCTGGGCCATGCCGCTTTCGGTCCGGCCCGGCCTCGCGGCGACGGAGATCACCGGAAAGGCCCTGGAGGGAGCTGTCAAAGCGCTCTATGTCATGGGCGAGAACCCCGTCCTCGGAGACCCGAACACGGAGCACACGCGAAAAGGATTTCAGAAGCTCGATTTCCTCGTGGTGCAGGACATTTTCCTCACCGAGACGGGGATGCTGGCCGATGTAGTGCTTCCTGCAACGTGCTTTGCCGAGAAGGACGGGACCTTCATAAACACCGATCGGCGCGTCCAGCGTGTCAGGAAAGCCGTGGAACCCCCTGGCGAGGCGCGGGAGGATTGGCGGGTCATCGCGGAGCTTTCAAAGCGTCTCGGGTATGAGATGCGTTACGAATCTCCGGAAGAGATCTTTGAGGAGCTTGGGCGCCTCTGGCCTGCGCTTGAAGGGATCACCTATGGACGGCTTGAGCGGGGGGGTATCCAGTGGCCCTGCCCGACGAGGAGCCACCCCGGCACTGAGTTTCTCTACAAAGGGGGGTTCCCGCGCGGAAAGGTGTCCTTCACTGCCGTGTCCATGGCGCCGCCCGTGGAGCGTGCGGATCGGGAGTATCCTCTCGTGCTTACGACAGGGCGAAATCTGTTTCAGTACCATTTCGGCTCCATGACGAGGCGGGCGGCCCCGATCGAGTCCCATGCCGGCAAGCCCTATGCCGAGATCCATCCCGAAGATGCGGAGCATATGCGCATCAGCCAGGATGAGACGGTGCGCGTGACGTCGCGCCGGGGGAGCATCAGGCTTACGGCACGCATCACCGAACGGGTCAGGCGCGGTGAGATCTTCATACCTATGCACTATGCCGAGGCTGCGGTGAACGTCCTGACGAACAATGAGGCGCTGGATGCCTTTTCCAAGACGCCGGAATTCAAGATCACGGCCGTGAAGGTCGAACGGCTCGCCCAGGAGGGATAGATCATGCCGGACCTGGCAACGGAAATCAAGACCCAGTCGCTTTTGCGGGGGCTCGAGCACGCCGAGGTGGTGAAGATCGCTTCTCTGCTCGAAACGGCACGGTTCGCAAAGGACGAGTATGTGTTCAAGGAGAGCACGCCCTGCCGCGGTGTGTACATGATCCGGTCGGGAAGAATCGAGATCTCCAAGACCACGGCGGACGGCTGGCGTCAGCCGCTGGTCCTCCTGGCCCGCGACCACTTCCTCGGCGAGATCGCCCTGCTCGAAAGATCGAATCACGCCACGGATGCGCGGGCAATCGATCCGGCCGAACTCTATGTTCTTGCCGATACGGCCTTCGAGGAGCTTGAGCGGACGGACCCGGTGCTGATGCTCAAGATCATAAAGAACATTGCCATTATCGGCGGACTGAACGTGCGGCGGATGAACGAGAAGTTTCTGAAGGCCCTGGTGAATTACTGATGCGAGTCAGGAAGCGACAGGGCGACCTTTATTCATACCTACTTCGTCCTTGCAATTTTTTCCCGTCTATATTATCGTGTTTGCATCTTCCAAGAAGTGAGTGTGTAATTTGGTGCTCGTGCGGCCTCGGCGTTCATCCAGACGTGGAAAGCCGCCCACGCTGTGAGCAGGCCACTTCGAAACCATAGGAAGGCCCCCGATTCCCCGGCAGGGCGAGGCGAAAACGATGGAGCAGAGGCTCGAGGGAATACTCAACAATTATCTGCAGAACGAGGGAAACGTTATCTCTATCCTGCAGGACATCGAGAACGAGTTCGGGTATCTGCCTGAAGACGCGATCTCCTGGATCTCCGATCGTCTCGATGTCCCCCCCGCCCGTTTTTACGGAATCGCCACGTTCTACTCCCAGTTCCACCTCAAACCGCGCGGAAAGCACTGCATTACGGCCTGCACCGGCACCGCCTGCCACGTGAAAGGCTCGGAATGGCTCATCAGCAGCCTCACGAGCGAACTTCACCTTCTGCCCGACGAAGACACCACTGAAGACCGAAAATTCACCGTCGAAAAGGTCAATTGCCTCGGAGCCTGCAGTATCGCGCCTGTTGTCGTCATCGACAAGGAAGTGTACGGAAAAATGTCCTCGGACCGCCTGATGAAACTGGTCAAGAAGCTCGAGAAAAAGGAGTCTGAGAAGGAGAAGGCTTAGGGGCCAACGATATGCCCGGAGATATAACGATAAACATCTGCATGGGCACCGGCGGAATCGCCGCGGGCGGCGAAGCGGTGATGTCCGCCTTCGAGGATGCCCTGGCATCGGCGGACATTGCCGCCTCGGTGAAGAAACACTGCGCGGCCCACAAAGTGGGCTGCCGGGGATTCTGCGCCCGCGATGTGCTGGTGGACGTGATCGAGAACGGCGGCAAGCACACCTATGAGTACATCAAGCCGGACATGGTGAAACGCATCGTGGAGGAGCATCTCGCCGGGGGGCAGCCGGTGCAGGAGTGGCTCGTCAAGGAAGACTACCATACCTTCCACGGCAAACAGGTGAGGGCGGTGCTTGCCGACTGCGGCGAGATGGATCCCGAGGACATTGAGGCCTATGCCGGGCGCGGCGGGTATGAGGCGGCCCTGAAGTCGCTCACCTCCCTGGCCCCGACCGATATCATCGAAGAACTGAAACGATCAGGGCTGAGGGGCCGCGGCGGTGCGGGATTCCCCACGGGCCTCAAGTGGGAGATGGCGAGGAACGAGCCCGGGGACACGAAGTACATTATCTGCAACGCCGATGAGGGGGACCCCGGCGCGTTCATGGACCGTTCCCTGGTCGAAGGGAATCCTCATGCAGTGATCGAGGGCATGCTCATCGGCGCCTATGCCATCGGAGCGCAGCGGGGCTACGTGTACATCCGGGCCGAGTATCCTCTGGCGGTCCAGCGGCTTACGATCGCGCTGGGCCAGGCGCGCGAGCGGGGCTTCCTCGGCAGGAACATCCAGAACACGGGGTTCGATTTCGACATCAAGGTCAAGCTCGGCGCAGGCGCCTTTGTGTGCGGGGAGGAAACGGCGCTCATCGCTTCCATCGAGGGAAATCGCGGCATGCCGCGGGCTAAACCACCGTTCCCCGCCCAGAAGGGGTTGTGGGGAAAGCCGACGGTGATCAATAACGTCGAGACCCTGGCGAACGTCCCGTACATCATGCGGAAGGGGTCCGGATGGTTTGCGGGCTTCGGCACGGAGAAGAGCAAGGGCACCAAGGTGTTCGCGCTCACCGGAAAGATCAGGAACTCGGGCCTCATCGAAGTGCCGTTCGGCATTTCCCTCAGGGAGATCATCTTTGACATCGGGGGCGGCATCGAAGGAGACCGGAAGCTCAAGGCGGTCCAGACCGGCGGCCCTTCGGGAGGCTGCATTCCCGCGAGTCTGATGGAAACATCCGTGGACTATGAATCGCTCGCCAGCGCCGGTTCCATCGTGGGTTCGGGAGGCATGGTGGTCCTCGACGAAACGGATTGCATGGTGAACGTGGCGAAGTATTTTCTCGAGTTCACCAAGTCCGAGTCTTGCGGAAAATGCATACCCTGCCGGGTAGGGACGATGCGGCTTCTGGAGATCCTTACCCGGATAACGAGCGGCAAGGGCAGGCCGGGAGACGTGGAGCTGCTGCAGGAGCTGAGCGAAGACATAAAAATGACGTCCCTCTGCGGCCTCGGCCAGACAGCGCCAAACCCGGTGCTCAGCACGATCCGGTACTTCAAGGATGAGTACGATGCCCATATCATCGAACGGCGCTGCCCGGCGGGGGTCTGCAAGTCCTTCATCGCGTTCACGGTGCTCGAGGAGTTCTGCAAGGGCTGCATGGCCTGCGTGCGGGTATGCCCGTCCGGCGCCATCGTGGGTGAAAAGAAAAAACCCCACCGGATCGTGCAGGACGTCTGCATCAAGTGCGGGGCCTGTTTCGCGACCTGCAAGTTTCAGGCGGTAAGAAAGAGAGCGGTCTATGGTGAGATTCACACTCGATGACCAGGAGATAGTGGTTCCGGAGGGCATCACGGTCCTTGAGGCGGCGAGGCGGAGCGGTATCTTCATCCCCACCCTCTGCGACGATTCCAGGCTCGAGCCCTTCGGAGGGTGCAGGCTCTGCGTCGTTCAGGTGCAGGGGATCCCGCGCCTGGTCACGGCCTGCACGACTCCGGTGGCGGAAGGCATGAGAGTGCAGTCCACAAACGAGGAGATCGAACGGCGGCGCAGGACCATCGTGGAGCTCATCCTCTCGGACCATCCGAACGACTGCATGGTCTGCGAAAAGGCAGGCGATTGCAACCTGCAGGAGCTGGCCTATTTTTACGATCTCCGGACCAACCGGTTCTACGGCCAGCGCAGCCAGCGTCTCGTGAAGGACCAGAATCCCTTTATCGAGCGTGACATGGAGAAGTGCATCCTCTGCGGTAAATGCGTGCGCGCCTGCTATGACATACAGGGGGTAGGCGCCATTGATTTTACGAGCCGGGGGTTCACCGCGAAAATCGCCCCGCCCTTCGAGAAGGACCTGGACTGCGAGTTCTGCGGCCAGTGTGTCAGCGTCTGCCCAACGGGCGCCCTCATGAGCAAGCAGTCCCTGGGCAAGGGCAGGCAGAAGGACGTGCAGGAAGTGGACACGATCTGCCCCTACTGCGGGTGCGGATGCAATCTGACGCTGCATGTGAGCAGGAACGAAGTGGTCCGCGTGACCTCGAGGCCGGACACGATCAACGAAGGCTGGCTCTGCGTCAAGGGGCGGTTCGGCTACAGCTTCATCAACAGCCCGGACCGGCTCAAGACACCGCTCATCAAAAAGGACGGGAAATTCGCCGAGGCGACCTGGGAGGAAACATTCGACTACGTCGCCACCCGGCTCGGCGCCATCAAGAGCAAGCACGGCCCGGACGCCATCGGCGGCCTGTCCTCCGCCAGGTGCTCGAACGAGGAGAACTACCTCTTCCAGAAGTTCATGCGCGCGGCGATCGGCACGAACAACGTCGATCACTGCGCGCGCCTCTGACACAGTTCGACCGTGGCCGGTCTGGCCACTGTGTTCGGTTCCGGGGCCATGACGAACTCGCTCGCGGAGATCGAGAACAATGACGTACTTTTCGTCATCGGTTCGAACACCAAGGAGAGCCACCCCATCATCGCGCTCCGCATGATCAAGGCGAAGCGGAAAGGCGCCAAGATCATCGTCGCGGACCCCCGGCGGGTGCCGATGGTCCGCTTTGCCGATATCTGGATCCAGCACCGGCCCGGCACGGACGTGGCGCTCCTGAACGGGATGATGCACGTGATCCTGAAGGAAGGGCTTTTCAAGAAGGACTTCATCGAGTCCATGACAGAGGGCTTCGACGAGGAGTTCCGGAAGAACCTCGAAGAATACACGCCCGAGAACGCGGCGAAGATCACCGGTGCGCCGAAGGAGAAGATCATCGAGGCCGCGCGCCTGTATGCGGGATCGGATCGCGCCGGCATCTATTACACCATGGGGATCACCCAGCACGCCCACGGCACGGAGAACGTGTTTTCCATCGCCAACCTGGCGCTCTTGACCGGCAACCTCGGCAAGGAGGCTGCGGGCGTGAATCCACTTCGCGGTCAGAACAATGTGCAGGGGTCGACGGACATGGGCTGCATCCCGAACATGTATCCCGGCTATCAACGGGTCGCGATCGCGGCGATCCGGGAGAAATTCGAGGCCCTCTGGAAGGTCAAGCTGTCGGAGAAGGAAGGCATGACCGCCACGGAGATGATCCCTGCGGCGGAAAAAGGGTCCTTGAAGGCCCTGTACATCATGGGCGAAAACCCCGTGGTCTCGGACCCCGACTGCACGCACACGATCAAGGCGCTCAAGAAGCTGGAACTCCTGGTGGTCCAGGACATCTTTATGACCGAGACAGCGGAGCTGGCGCATGTGGTCCTTCCCGGCTCGTCCTTCGCCGAGAAGGTCGGCACCTTTACGAATTCCGAGCGTCGCGTACAGCGCGTAAGGAGGGCAGTGAACTCGCCGGGCATCGCCATGAAGGACTCGCTCATCATCATAGAGCTCTCGAAGCGGATGGGCTACGAGATGAACTATCCGCACACGGTCGAGATCTTCCGCGAGATCGGCCAGGTCTGGCCCGCTCTTGCAGGCATGAGCTATGCCCGGCTCGATGACGGGGGCCTGCAGTGGCCATGTCCCACGCCGGACCATCCGGGCACGCAATACTTGTTCAAGGGCGGATTCCCGCGCGGCAAGGGAAGGTTCACCACGGTCATGTTCAAACCGTCGGCGGAGCAGCCTGACCAGGAGTATCCCTTCATCCTGACCACGGGGCGGCAGCTTTTTCAGTACCACACCGGCAGCATGACGAGGCGGGTGAAGCCCATCGACGCAATATCGCCGGAAGCCTACGTGGAGATCCATCCCGAGGACGCCGGTGCGCTCGCCATCGAGGGCGGCTCCCGGGTCAAGGTCAGCTCGCGCCGCGGCTCCATAACCGTAAAGGCGGTCGTGACGAAGCGGCCCGCAAAGGGCATGGTCTTCATCCCGTTCCACTTCAAGGAAGCGGCGGCCAACGTGCTCACGAGCAGCACTACACTCGACCCCATCGCCAAGATACCATCCTTCAAGGTATCTGCGGTGCGGCTCGAGAAGGCATAAAAGCAGTCGAGAGAAAATGGAGAAGAGAGATTAAGGCAAATCTTTATTCCTGAGTCGCTCAATCACTATTCTCTCTGCCTTAAACACCGAGGAGGAGACATGATCGACAAAGCTGAACTCAAGAAACAGATGCTCTTCAGCGATCTGACAGACGCCGAGCTCGGCTTGATCGCGCAGAAGGTCACGGTCGAGAACTACGCCAAAGGAAAGTCGATCTTCAAGGAAGGCGAGCCCACCAAGGGCATCTATCTTGTGAAACAGGGGAAGGTGGAGATATCGAAGAACACGCCCGACGGATGGAAGCAGACCCTCGCCGTGCTCTCGGAAAACCACCTCTTCGGCGAGCTTTCGGTGATTGAGAACAAGGCAACGCACGGTGCGGATGCGACAGCGATCGATGATACGGAGGCCTACCGTTTCAAGACCGAGGATTTCAAGGCGTTCGAGCAGAGTGATGCGAACATGATGTACAAGATCATGAAGACCATTGCGCGCATCGCGAGCAGGAATGTCCACTCTATGAACGAAAAACTCATGAAGCTCTTGATCAGTTATTAGCGGCAGGGCGCGAACGGAACTATTCTTAAATTCCATATAATCCGGGTCTTAAAGACATCATTTCACTGTGGGCCATGCGAGGCTCGCATATTTAAAGAAACCAAAAGGAGGAATTGTTATGCCCTATGATGCAACGAAGTTAGCGGACTGGCAGATTTCTGAAGAAGCGGAAAAGAACATGCCCACGCCGGAAGAGTGGCGCGAGAAACTGGGCCTGCAAAAGGACGAGATGCTGCCCATGGGCCGCCTGTCCAAGATCGACTTTCTCAAGGTCAACGAACGTCTCAAAAAGAAGCCCGACGGCAAGTACATCGAGGTCACGGCCATCACCCCGACCCCCCTGGGCGAAGGCAAAAGCACCACTTCATGCGGGTTGATGGAAGGCCTGGGCAAGCGCGGTGTCAACGTGGGCGGGGCGCTGCGTCAGCCTTCAGGCGGTCCGACCATGAACGTGAAGGGCACGGCGGCCGGCGGCGGCAACTCCCTGCTGATCCCCATGACCGAGTTTTCTCTGGGCCTCACCGGCGACATTAACGACATCATGAATTCCCACAACCTGGCCATGGTGGCGATGACCTCCCGGATGCAGCACGAGCGCAACTATAACGACGAGCAGCTGGCCCGCCTCACCAAGATGCGGCGTCTTGAAATAGACCCCACCCGCGTGGAGATGGGGTGGATCATCGACTTCTGCGCCCAGAGCCTCCGTAATATCATCATCGGCATCGGCGGACGCACGGACGGCTTCATGATGCAGTCCAAGTTCGGCATCGCGGTCGGGTCCGAGTGCATGGCCATCCTGTCCATAGCCAAAGACCTCGCTGACCTGAAACAGCGGCTGAACAACATCACCGTTGCCTTCGACAAAAGCGGCAAACCCGTTACCACGGGCGATCTGGAAGTCGGCAATGCCATGGCCGCCTTCATGCGCAATACCATTAATCCCACCCTCATGTGCACGGCTGAATACAACCCCTGCCTGGTGCATGCCGGTCCTTTCGCCAATATCGCCGTGGGCCAGTCCTCCATCATCGCCGACCGCGTCGGCCTGAAGCTGTTCGACTACCACGTGACCGAGTCCGGCTTTGCCGCGGACATCGGCTTTGAGAAGTTCTGGAACGTCAAGTCCCGTTTCAGCGGCCTGAAACCCCATGTTTCAGTGCTCACCACCACCGTCCGCGCCCTGAAAATGCACGGCGGCGGCCCCAAGGTGGTGCCCGGCAAGGCCCTGCCCGAAGAGTACACCAAGGAGAATGTGGGCCTGGTCGAAAAGGGCTGCGCCAACATGGTCCACATGATCAACGTCATCCGCAAGTCCGGTATAAACCCGGTGGTCTGCGTCAACCGGTTTTACACCGATACGAATGCCGAAGTGGCCGCGGTCAAGAAGGCAGCCGAGGCAGCCGGCGCACGCTGCGCGGAATCCCAGCACTGGCTCAAAGGCGGCGACGGAGCGCTTGAGTTGGCCGATGCGGTCATTGACGCCTGCAACGAGAAGACCGATTTCAAGTTCCTCTATCCGCTTGAGATGAAGCTGCGCGACCGGGTGGCGAAGATCGCCAAGGAAGTGTACGGGGCGGATGGTGTTTCCTGGCTGCCTGAAGCTGAAGCCAAAGCAAAGATGCTGGAAGACGATCCAAAGTACGCAGACTATGCCACCATGATGGTCAAGACCCACCTGAGCCTCTCCCACGATCCGACCCTCAAGGGAGTGCCCAAGGGCTGGACCCTGCCGATCAGGGATGTGTTGATCTACTCGGGGGCCAAGTTCCTCTGCCCCTGCGCGGGAACGATCAGCCTGATGCCTGGAACGAGTTCCAACCCGGCATTCCGTCGCGTGGACGTGGATGTAAATACCGGCAAGGTCTCAGGACTGTTTTAAGAAGGTTTAAAAAGCATAAAGCCTCCAGATATTCATTCTGGAGGCTTTTTCTTCGGTTAACCTGAAAAGAGCATTTTGACGCGGATAAATCCGATTGGATAACAACAGACAAAAATAACTCTATGGATGTGGAGACGGGCAAGGTCAAGGGAGTGTTCTAAAAAAGTCAGGCGTCAGTGATCAGGAGTCAGTAATCAAGCCCCTGTCCCGTTCTAGCTGGCCAGGGGCTTTTTACGGGTTGCTTGACACAAAATTTAGCGTTCCAAACCAAAACATGGCATAAATCAAATCTGCAGTGTCCGGATGTTATGTCAATAAATTCAGTTGGTTGCCATCATGATTGCCAATTTCGTGTTCAATATGTCTTGGCATAATGTTGACACAATCGCAAAAAACCCCAGTGCTGTCATTGTGTGGAGCAACACGACGCGGCAATCTCGTTTCCCAGGCGGTTATGAACTGCGAGATTGCTACGATTCGCTCGCAATGACAAACAAGGGACCTGCTCGCAAGGACTGTTTCGTTAATTTTTACGATATTATCGAGAAATCCAATGCAACATCTTATCCTCATACTGCTGCTCATCAGCCTGATCACGATAGCCGCCTGCAGCCGGCCGGCAGCGCGCATCAGTGCTGATCATGCGCAGGCACAGTCGTTTGCCGAGACGCCGATGGCGGTTCAGCTTATCATTAAGTTTCGCGATAGCGGCAACGGTCCGTTTCGGGATGATCTGGTGCAGGAGCTTTCGCGCGATGCAGGCGCTGCTTTGATCTACGTTCGGCCCATGTCGGGTGGAGCCCATGTGTTTCGCCTGCAAAAAAGTTCCGATGCCGATCGATTGCAGGAAGTGATCCGCCGCCTGGGAAAAAGGGCGGATGTGGAGTATGTGGAAGAGGACCGTATCATGCGTCATCAGATGAGATAATGACAAAGGGCAATTATATGAAGAGGAGATCTATGAACAAGATGCGAACAGTGCTCAAAGGAATGCTGTTTTTCGTGATATTGTTAGGCTTGGCGCTGTCGCAGTTTTCTGCGGTCAGGGCCAGCGTGGGGGATGATGCGCAACTGGCGTCTGCGCCGCGCTATGACCGGACCGATCAGTTGATCGTCAAATTCAGGGACCGGAGCATTGCGCGGGCATCGCGCCTGAGCCACGACCGTGTAAATACCCTGAGCGCAGTAGCAGGCGTGCCCTTGACCCATTTCCGCGCCATGTCAGGCGATGCCCAGGTGCTGAAGCTTCCCTACGCCATGACCCCGGCTGAGCTGGAAGTCATTGTTGCGAGATTGAAAGCCGATGCGGGCGTGGAATACGCTGAGCCGGACGTGATCGTGCATCGGATGCTAACGCCGAATGATACGCAGTATCTAAATCAATGGCATTACTATGAAGCAACAGGAGGCGCAAATCTTCCCGGCGCCTGGGATATCACCACAGGTTCATCAAGCATTGTCGTAGCAGTCATTGATACAGGCCTGCTGCCGCACGCAGATATTGACAGCAATATTCTGGATACTACCGGGCGGGTCGTTCCGGGATATGATTTTATAAGTTCTACGCTTTTCGCGAACGACGGAGATGGCCGTGACAGCAACCCTACTGATCCGGGAGATTGGGAGGCTGCCGGTGAGTGTGGTGGCGGTTTGCCAACGGTAGACGTAAACAGTTCCTGGCACGGCACCCATGTGGCAGGCACCATCGGTGCCATCGGCAATAATAGCACCGGCGTTGCAGGAGTAAACTGGGTATCAAAGATATTGCCTGTTCGCGTGCTCGGCAAGTGCGGAGGCTATCTCTCGGACACCATTGACGGCGCACGCTGGGCAGCGGGCTTGACAGTGTCCAGTGTGCCGGTAGTGCCGGCAAATGCCAATCCTGCCAAAGTGCTGAATCTCAGCTTGGGCGCGCCCGTGGTATGCAGCGCTGCTACGCAAACAGCAATAAACGAAATTCTGGCTGCCGGCAAGGTTGTTGTGGTTGCCGCTGGAAATAGCGATATGGATGCATCGGGATATACGCCGGCAAGCTGCACAGGTGTGATCTCGGTCGCTGCCACGAATCGTTCCGGCGGCAGGAGCTACTATAGCAACTACGGCACAGTGGTAAAGATCGCAGCCCCAGGCGGTGCTCAGGGCTATACGAATGATTCAAACGGCATATTGTCGACGCTGAATACAGGGCTGACGACTGCGTTGGCTGACACCTACCGGTACTATCAGGGAACCAGCATGGCGGCTCCGCACGTGGCTGGTGTTGTGTCCCTGATGCTGTCGGCAAATCCGACGCTGACCGTGGCGAAGGTGACGGAGAAGTTGCTGGGAACGGCACGCGCCTTTCCCTCTGGCTCAGACTGCACGACCTCCCTCTGCGGTGCGGGCATAGTGAACGCAGCAGTAGCAGTGCTGGCAGTGAGCACTGTTCCTACGGTAAATGCCGGGCCGGATCAGAACGTTGATCCCGGAGTTGCAGTGAATCTGAATGGCTCCACCAGTTCCGATGACGGCACCATCAGCAGTTACACCTGGGTGCAGACGGCCGGGGCGGTAGTCACACTGTCCGGCTCAAGCACCGCTACCCCCAGTTTCACGGCGCCGAATGACTTGACAGGCACGCTGTTCACCTTCCGGTTAACGGCAGTCGACGACGTGGGTTTGAGCGGCACGGATATTGTCGACGTCACGCTAAACAATGCACCGCCTGTGATAGCATCTATCGGCGACAAAACAGTCACCGTGGGCAATACCCTGACCTTCACTGTCACGGCTACAGATGCCAATGGAACGATACCGATCTTGAGTGCGGCCGGTGTGCCGGTTGGCGCGACATTCACTCCCTTGACGGGCGTGTTCAGTTGGCCGAACACGGACACATTGGGCAGCTACACCGTGTCCTTTGTTGCAACAGATAGTGAAAATGCAGCAGTAACAGATAATAAAACGATCACAATTACCGTGCAAAATCCGCCGCCTCCTTCAAGCGGCGGCGGTGGCGGATGCTTCATCGCCACAGCAGCGTACGGTTCGTACCTCGATCCGCATGTCAAAGTACTGAGGGACTTCAGAGACAGGCGTCTTCTGACAAATACGGCGGTACGGCTTTTGTCAGCCTCTATTATGCCTATTCACCGCCGATTGCGGATTTTATCCGCGAGCATGAAGCCCTGCGGACCATCACGCGGTGGGCGCTTACGCCTGTGGTGTACAGCGTTAAGTATCCGGCGCTCCTTTTGCTTCTTCTTTTGGCGGCAATGCTCGTTGTTGCGGGAGTGAGGCGGACGGTCAGTTAAACATTCTTCGAGGGGGGAGACAAGCAGATTTTAAATAAGTCGTTGAGAAAAAAGAGTAAGCAGAAGATTCAATCGTAGAATTTTGACAATACGTTCTCGAAATACAGGAGGTCATAATGAAGCATTTTCTGCAAGCGGCTATCTGTTTTGTTTTGCTGTTCAGCCTTACCGGCTGCGGCATAGTCCGCCCGTTACTATCATACAGCGAACCAACTGAGGGTCCGCGCGCCAAGATCAGGATCTTTGCCGGAGCGCAGACGCGCATCTATCCAGGCGACAGTTGCTTCAATGACGACAACGACGCATACGGCTTTGTGGGAAGGGGCTCTAATTTTTTTCTCAGCAACAGGCTGCTGGGAATCCCGATGAAGCCCAAGCGCGGAGCATTCAATGAATATTATCTGCCGGCAGGCGTACCCGTGGCAATATCCTACTATATAACCTCTCAGGATACGCTAAGCTCGCCGGGCTATGTGATCAGTACCAAGTGCGGACCAATCGGATTCACGTTCATACCAGGCCAGGATGAACACTATGAGACTGATTATGAATTCAGTTCATCCCGGAAGTTCTGCTCCTATACGCTGAGCAAAATCGTTCAGGGCGCAGACGGCGCCTACAAAAAAGAAGTCATGACGCCGACACCGGCGACGTGGTGTCCCAAGAATCCGTAGCGCGGTCTCTGGCCGTAACTGAAAAATGGAAATGTCAGATTGCAAAGTAGATGTATGGCATTGTGGAGGCGCAGTTTGATGAGATTTCAGCGAAAATATTCATGGGCGTTTCTGGGGGTTGTCGTGATCGCTGCCGCTCTTTTGCTGTTGTGGCAGCGCAGCGAACTGAAAAGGCCGGGCATTGCCTCAAGGGAGCCTGTCCAGGAGACGCGGCACGGGCAGTTGCCTGCGACGGGGTCTGACAATCTTGACCAGGCAGCACCAGTTCCGAAAGGACCGCAGACTGCGGCGGAGTATGTTGATCGGGGTAATATGCGGCGACGGTCCGGCGATTACCAGGGAGCGATAGCGGATTATTCGGCGGCCATAGGGCTGGATCCGTTGTCGCAGGCCGCCTTTGCGGGCCGCGGGACCGCTCTGTTGGCGCAAGGCAAGGCGAAGAAAGCCCTTTCAGATCTCACCAGGGCGATCGACCTCGGCCCTCCTTCCGCCATGAACCATAATAATAGAGGGCTTGCACACCAGGAACTGGGCAATACGCAGGCGGCCATAGACGATTATACAACGGCTCTGCGCCTGGACCGGCGTTTTTCAACGGCTTATTTCAATCGCGGGAATGCCTATTTGCGGGAAGGGAATAGAGCGAAGGCCGTAGAGGATTATACTCGCGCCATTGAGGTCGACCCGAAGTATGCCGCAGCCTATCATAATCGCGGCAAGGCGCGCGAAACGCTCGGAGACGTTGACGCCGCAGTTGCCGATTACGACAGGGCCATTGCGGCCGATCCGAACGATGCGCTTGCATACCGAAGCCGCGGACTGGCGCTCGTGAACAAGAGGGCCTTTGCACGGGCGAGCAAGGACTTCGATCGGGCAATAGAGCTCAAACCGAACGTTGCGGACCTGCACTATAACCGCGGCGTCGTGCTTCATTTGACGGCCGATATCTCGGGCGCGATCAGGGACTACAGCCGGGCGATCGAGATCGAGCCCCGTTTTGCTATGGCTTATTTTAACCGGGCCAGGCTTCTGGCGGCGCAGGGAAGTCTCGGGCCGGCCATGAGCGACGCCCGAAAGTCGATCGAAACAGCTTCGGCCGGACGTCCTGCGAGCCGGGACGTTCAGGACCTGATGGAATTCATCCGGCGTCAGGAGGCAAAACAGCCATAGTCCTAACCCGCATAAAGCCCGTTAGAGCCGTTGCCGCCGGCCTGCTCAAAACCGGTTCACTGCGTGCAGCTTCTGAAAGACGGCGGCTCTAACAGGGCTAAAGCGGAATTGAAAAATGGAAATGGTGGTAAATTGAAAAGTGCAAATTTGCGGAATGGCCGCAATCGTAAGATTCGCTGGGTAAAGTCTTCAGGAGAGATATCATATTGTCGCGCCTCCGACATCCTTCCTCGTACCTCCCGCCGTCCCGTTATCCGTCCCGTTATCCGCCTTGACTATATCATTTAAATGATATAATATTGTCAGTGTGGTTGACAAGGAGGCTCTATGCCGGTGATAAAATCTATTTCAGACCTGCGCAACAAGGCGAACGAGATATCGGACCTCGCCCATAACCTGAATGAACCCATATTCATAACAAAGAACGGCGAAGGCGATATGGTCGTTATGTCCATGGCCCGATACGCACAGCTCCAGTTGAAGCTTGATCTCTTCAGTAAGCTGGCCGTAGCCCAGAACCAGATCGCCGCCGGCGACAAGGGAAGAACGCTGAAGCAGGTCATGACGGACATCAGGAAAAGGCTGCATGAGTCCTCATAAGCGCACGGTCAGGCTGCTCGGCATCGCGGAAGACGACCTTGCCGGGATCATTACGTACATTGCGGAGGATAATCCATCGGCTGCCGAAAAGCTGGCCGAGAAGATCGAAATGCGGCTCGCGAGGCTCGCGGACCACCCCTCTCTCGGAAGAATGCCCGGGGAAGAAGAGCTTGCCCGGCTTGGATATCGTTTTCTCGTCATTGACAACTACCTTGTCTTTTACACCGTGAGCGCACAGGTGGTCTTGATCCATCGGATCATTCACGGCGCGAGAGACTACGTCAATTTGCTCTAGACCTTTTATGAACCCTATCTGCATAATAGACGACGAAGCCTCAATCACTTCAACGGTGGCGAGCATCCTGAAGGACGAGGGGTATCAGGCCATCGCATTTGAAGATGCGGAGAGCTTCTGGGAGAGGCTCGATGTCCTGGAGCCCTCGCTCGTCCTGCTTGACGTCTGGCTTCCGGGCATGGACGGCATGCAGCTCCTGAAGCGTCTGCGCGACCGGCTCCCGCAGCTTCCGGTGATCATGATGAGCGGACACGCCGGGATCGATGCGGCTGTTGCCGCCATAAAGAACGGCGCCTACGATTTCCTGGAAAAGCCGCTGCATCTCGAGGTCTTGCTGGACAAGGTGGCATCTGCCCTGAAACACCGGCCTGCCGGGCGCGGCGTGGACCTTCCCTCTGATACGAGGCTTGAGATCGTGAGCGCCGATCTGTCGATGCCTGCCGGCGTGGTGGACGTGGTGGATTCGTCGGAACCGCAGCGCACCCTCAGGCGGAATGTGGTCCTGAACGGTATCGGGCTGCTGAGCGGCCGGAACACCGGCGTGATCCTGAGCCCCCTGGGGATTAACGAAGGGGTCTTGTTTCAAACGCTCGACGGCCAGACCATCCGCGGACAGATCACTTCCCTGGAGAATTTTTCTCCGACCGGCTCATCGAAGACCTTCTCCGCCAATTCCACGACTCTTGAAAGCGGCAGGCGGCGGGTGCGCACCGTCGAACATTTGATGGCCGTCCTTTCCATGTACGGCATAACCAACGTCCTCATCAAGGCCGACGAGGAGATACCGAACATAGACGGCTCGGCCAGGGATTTCTGCGCACTCATAGAAGAGGCGGGGATCGTGGAACAGTCCGTTGCCACCAGGGTTGCCGTGATCCGCCGGAAGATCGGGGTCGGGACCGAGTCGCCGCAGGAAAAACATCTCTTTGCCGAGCCCTTTGACGGCTTCGAGATATCCATGCGGGTTGACTATCCTCCGCCCATAGGTGAGCAGGTTTTTTCCTTCGATCCTGCACGAGCGTCCTTTGCAAAGGAAATAGCTCCGGCCCGCTCCTTCAATACCTTTGAGAACATCGAAATGGCCCAGAAGATGGGAACGGTTGGAGGCGGGTATCTCCATTCCCACATCATCATGTACGGCGGCAAGGTCATCAACACGGAGCTCCGTTATCCCGACGAGTTCGTTCGCCATAAGATATTGGACATGATCGGGGACCTTTATCTCCTCGGGCTTCCTATCAGGGGACGCATTTCCGCCAACATGACCTCCCACGGGTACAATCAGGCCCTTGTGCAGCGCCTGTACCAGGCCATGCAAGGCAGCGCAGGAAGGCAGTGATCCTGCCCGCCGTTCGGTCGAAGAGGAACCATTGGACACGGATCAAATCTGATGAAATTGTAAACAACGGATTTACCCACGGAGCCGCGGAGGGCACGGGGGAAACAGTCCCAGATTTTATCCG
>MHDZ01000039.1:0-18053 GCA_001805055.1 Nitrospirae bacterium GWC2_57_13 | reverse complement strand
AGAGGATAAAGGTGAGGGGCGAAGCCGTAACAAATCCAAGTGCGATTGTATTAGTTCCGCCTTCCTCCCGCCCCCGGTCCATGTTATTATAAGCCCGTGACCTCCTATCCCATTGATACGGTCCTGCCTGCGTTGAAAGAGGCGCTGCGCACTCATTCCGCTGTGGTGCTTCACGCGCCTCCGGGTGCGGGCAAGACGACCCGGGTGCCGCTGGCCCTGCTCGACATCCTGCCGCCCAAAAAGGGCCGCATCGTGATGCTTGAACCGCGCAGGATCGCTGCCGTGTCGGCTGCCCGCTGGATGGCCCAGACCCTCGGCGAGCAGCCCGGCGAGACCGTGGGGTACGCGATCCGTTTTGATGCGCGGATCTCTGATAAGACCCGCATCGAGGTCGTGACCGAAGGGGTACTGACGCGCCGCATCCAGGCCGATCCCGGGCTTGAGGGAACAGCGCTGGTCATCTTCGACGAGTTTCATGAACGGGGCATCCACGCCGACCTTGCCCTGGCCCTCTGCCTTGATATCCGGTCAGGACTGCGCGAAAATCTGAAATTGCTCGTCATGTCCGCCACCCTGGACCACGGCCCCATCGCCTCTTTGCTCGGCAACGCAGCGGTAATCACGTCGAGCGGCAAATCCCATCCCGTGCAGGAGCGCTATATCGACAACGCGCAGGGGCCGGTTCCGGCGCGCGTCGCTGCCGCGGTCAGGACAGCGCTGCGGGAGACGGACGGTGACCTGCTCGTGTTTCTGCCGGGAGCCGGCGAGATCCGCGCCTGCGTCGAGACCCTGCAGGAAACATTCAGCGAGACAGTGGACGGCATCTCCCTGCACGCGCTCTACGGCGACCTGCCTTTTGAGGAGCAGGAGCGGGCCATCATGCCGCTGCCGAACAAGCGGAAAATCGTGCTGGCTACGAACATTGCCGAGACGAGCCTGACGATCCAGGGAGTGCAGGTCGTGATCGACAGCGGCCTGACACGCATGCTGCAGTACGATCCAATGACCGGCATGAACAGGTTGGTGACCGGGTCGGTCTCGCGCGCCTCTGCCGAGCAGCGCAAGGGCAGGGCCGGCCGTCTCGGGCCCGGCGTGTGCTACCGGCTCTACAGCAGCCATGATCTGAAAAGTCTGCCTGCCTTCAGCCAGCCTGAGATACTGGTCTCTGAACTTTCCCAGTTCGCGCTGGAGCTGGCTGTCTGGGGAGTGAACGATCCCGCGTCCCTTTCCTGGCTCGACAGGCCTCCGCCGGCGGCATGGGAATCTGCACAAGCGTTGCTGCGCGATATTGGCGCCATTGATCAGAAGGGATCGGCAACACAAACAGGCAGGGAGATGGTCCGCCTTCCGCTTCATCCTCGGCTCTCCCGTCTCTTGATCCGGGCGCGGGAGCTCGGCTGTCTTCGACTTGGTGCGGATCTCGCAGCGCTCCTTACGGAACGGGACATATTCCGGCACCGGGCCGGGGGCCGCGTGATCGATGATCCTGATATTTCGGCCCGGCTCGATGCGCTGCGGCAGCGCAGGACAGAACGGGCAACAGATATGACGGCTGATGCCTCTGCGATGAAGGCCGTGGAGCGGACGTCTCGCCAGCTCTTGCGGCTGCTGCCGAAGGCAGCTCAGGATGCCGATGACGACAAGGCGGACCATGGGGTGATCGCGCGGCTGCTGCTTGCCGCTTATCCAGACCGCATCTGCAAGAGGCGCGACGAGGGGGGCCGCGTATTCATCCACGTCCAGGGACGGGGCGTACGGCTGTCGTCCAACAGCAGCCTCGTGAGCAGCCCCTATATCGTAGCCGTTGCCGTTGACGCCGGCGAGAAGGCTGAGGGCTTCGTCCATCTTGCAGCGCCGGTGAAAGAAGAACTTATCAGGAGCGAATGCAGCAGGAATATCAAAAAGCATCGGCGCGTGGAGTGGGACCGGAAAGAGGGCCGGATCGTCGCGGCGCTGGAAGAGCGGCTTGGGGCCTTGCTGCTGTCAAGCCGTCCATTCGTGCCATCCGACGAAGAGGCTGGACCGATCCTGTGCAATGCGGTCCGCGACATGCCTGGAATGCTGAACTTCAGCAGCGAAGCACGCCAGTTCCAGGCCCGGGTTGCCATGGTGCGGCGCGCTTTTCCCGAGGAGGCATGGCCTGATATTTCTGACGAGACACTTTTATCACGGCCTGAAGACTGGCTTCTGCCCTGGCTGGGGGGCGTCCGGAGCGCCAATGATCTCGGCGGGGTGAAGCAGCTTCCTGCTTTGAAGGCCCGGCTCTCCCGTGAACAGCTCCGGCAGGTCGAAGACCGTACTCCCCTCGCCATCTTGGTTCCGAGCGGAAGCCGCATTGCAATCGACTATACGGCAGGTGATCTTCCCGTGCTGGCTGTGAAGCTGCAGGAATTGTTCGGGCTTGCCGACACGCCGCTGATCGCGGGTGGCAGGATAAAGATCCTGCTTCACCTGCTTTCGCCGGCGCGACGGCCTGTGCAGGTGACGCAGGACCTGAAGGGGTTCTGGAGCAGGGGATACGAGCAGGTGAAAAAGGAATTGAAGGGCCGCTATCCGAAGCATCCCTGGCCTGACGATCCATGGAAGGCTGTGCCTACGAAGCGGACAAAACCGCGGGGAACGTGAAAAGCAGGAGCCGTGAAATGCAATTCTTATAAAGGCATTTGGACATGGATCAACACGGACATAATTGGACGTGCAGAGGGCATGGCGCATGGAGCAGAGGGTTATAAACGCTATGCGCTTTGCTCTATGCTTCTTCACGTGCTCATCCGTGGTTACAATTGTTCATGTTAGGATAACCGGTTCAGAACCGGACAATTAACAGGACGGTACAATGACGACAAAAAGTAAGTTCTACGAAAAGGGTCTGCGCTTCACCTGCCAAGGCTCGGGCAAGTGCTGCGCAACGCGGGACAAGTATGCCTATGTCTATGCATCCTTCAACGACCGGAAGCGCATTGCCGTCCTTCTCGGCATGTCGGAGCAGGCGTTCCGGGCGCGCTTCACAAAGAAGTCCGACGGCCGCTATCACCTGCACGATGGGGGAAGGGACTGTCCCTTTTTCCGAGAACAGCGCTGCACCGTGTACGCGGCCCGGCCGCGTCAGTGCCGCACCTGGCCTTTCTGGCCCGAGAATATGGAGGCGAACGTGTGGGAGAAGGAGGTCCTGTCCTACTGCCCCGGCGCCGGAACAGGGAGGCTCTACAAGGCCGAAGAGATCGAGGAGATCCTGAAGCGGGGCGGCGAGGTCACGTGACGGAGTGTTCCGCTGCAGGCCGCTCCATGACCGCGAGCAGCTTTGACCAGTCATAGGACTGGAGGTTCAGCATCTGGCGGCGTATGGTCCTGACAGCGCGGGCCTGATCAGCCTTGTCCTTCACGCCATAGAACGTCAGCACTCCTGCAAAAGCCCTGTCCAGATAGTCCTCAAGAGGTTCCAGCACGTCCTGTCGGCGGGAGTAATAGGGGTCCTCGCCTTCGGCGCAGGGTGTGGTAAAGACATTGAACTGGCGGCATGAGGCAGGACGGAGGGGATGGATGGCGCAGGCATGGTCCACGAGGAAGGGGCAGGGCGAACCGAGCTGGCGGCCTGCCAGCTGCTGCTTCACGACCTCCCGGATGCCGGAGCCGAGCTGTTCCGAGGCATACCAATAGATTCCAACGAGCTCGTGAGGATAGACGGGGATGTCCTTCTGCCGACAGCAGACATCGCATCCCTGCCTGCAGGCGATCGTTGAACCACGCTGTTTCTCTTCCCGCCGCATCGCAACATCGATGCCGGTGTCGATCACGGCATACCCGTCGAGCAGCAGAGGAAGCCAGGGAAGCCGTTTTTCCTCTGCTGGAAAGCGAAGCCGGCGCGAGAGAGAGTTGCCGGTCCGTTTCGCTTTTGCCGCCATGGTCCATCCTCCTTGAGAACTGTTCGGGCACGATACCACGGAGAAGAGGGAAACTCAACAGGAATGAGGCTGAAGGTGCCGGAGCACCGGGACTGCAGGTGTCGGACAGCGTTGCCGTATCTATTATCCTGGAAACAGCGGTTGGCCGCGGATTCACCCCGGTAGAAATAAGAATTTTCTAACGGGGTAAACGCAGATTTTCGCAGATCAAACCAGGCATCCGGACAGAAAGGGCCTTCACCCCAAAGGGGATTCTTTTTCAACAGCAAAGAGTTTTTTTGTTTGTCTTTATCTGATCTTATCAGATTTTATCCGTGTCCAAATGCTCTTTTCGGATCATTCCCACCGGAAGATAAGCGAACCGATCGAGAGAAAGACCGCTGTCATGAGCGTCAGGACCGCGAGGTGGGGGGCTATCTCAGCGAGACCAGCACCCTCGGTCATGATCGAACGCGCACCGTCAACGAGGTGCGTCAGCGGCAGGAACTGCGCGATCTTCTGGATGACCGGGTTCGTTCCCTCAAGGGAGAACCAGACGCCGGAGAGCAGCATCATGGGCCAGGTAAGCAGGTTCAGGACGCCGCCGGCAAGCTCCTCGCTCGAAAGCCGCGCGGCCACGAGCAGGCCGAGGGAGATGAGGCAGATCGCGCCGACGAGGGAGATGAGGAACAGGTTTGCATAGGAGCCGCGCATCTGGAAGTGGATGAAGTAGTCGCATCCCGCATAGACGGCCACCGTGATGGTCTGGATCAGCAGCAGCCGCGACACCATCTGGGCGAACAGGAACTCGAAGGGGTTCAGCGGCGTGGCCTTGAGCCGCTTCAGAAATCCGTTCTTGCGGTACCGTACGATCACGTAGCCCACGCCGAAGAGGCAGCTGAACATCATGTTCATGGCAAGGATGCCCGGCACGACCCAGTCCACATAACGGATCTCGCGTCCCTGGACCGTGAGGCGCCGATACCCGGTCGGACCTTCGCGGCCCAGCAGCCGTTCAAGAACATAGCCGGTCGACGAATTGGCATTAATCCAGTACCGCTTGCCTGCGCGCAGGTCAACCAGCATGTCGAGCTGAAAGTGGTCGACCTTGTCGATGGCCTTTTCCAGGTTGTCGACAGGGATGAATTGTATGTGCTTCGTCTGGAAGAACTCCGCAGCAGCAGGCCGCAGCGAGGCAGGGTCGCCGATAACGCCTACTTTGAACAGGGGCTTGGGCTCCCCGGTGAAAACGACGGCAAAGCCGAGCACAAGCAGGAGCGGGAAGAGGATATTCCAGCCCACGGACGACTTGTCGCGGATGAATTCCATGTTCCTGGCGCGCAGGATCGCGAGAAATCTTTTCATGGCGATATCCTAACCCGCGTAAAGCGGATATGATCCTTTTTTTCCTCTGCCGACATTGTCTAGCTCCTCAGGTTCTTTCCCGTGAGCCTAATGAACAGGTCCTCCAGGCTCCAGGACCGGATGTTCATTCCCTTGAGCGAGACGCCGCGGTCCAGGAGCGTTCTGATCGTGGCATCGACGTCCCGGGTCTGTATCTCGCTCCAGCCAGGCTGTTTGGACGTGCACAGCCCCAGTCCGTCGATCTTTCCGTTCACGGCGTCTTCCGGGACCTGGAGCACCACGTCGCCGAAGTGCTCCTTCAGCAGCAGCTCCGGCGTACCCTGGGCAATGATCTTCCCTTGGTCCATAATGGCGATCTCGTCGCAGAGCGTATAGGCCTCGTCCATATAGTGCGTTGTCAGCACGATCGTTTTGTTCCGGGACTTGATGAGCGTGATGAGGTCCCAGAAGTTCCGGCGCGACTGCGGGTCGAGACCGGTCGTGGGCTCATCGAGAAAAAGAACCTCCGGATCGTTGATGATCGCGAGCGCCATCAGGAGGCGCTGCCGCTGGCCGCCCGAGAGCTTGCGCGTGTCCCGGTCGAGGAACTCTTCGAGGCTGCAGAGCCCGATGACCTCATTGATGTCCATGGTCCGGGGGTAGAGATCC
Organism: Nitrospirae bacterium GWC2_57_13; assembly: GCA_001805055.1. Lineage (GTDB taxonomy): Bacteria > Nitrospirota > UBA9217 > UBA9217 > UBA9217 > GWC2-57-13. The sequence goes on along the minus strand of MHDZ01000039.1, from coordinate 12,159 downwards.
CTGAACAGTCTCAGCGTCTCCCGCACGGTCAGGAACTCCTGAAGCGACGTAACCTGGAACTGGATGCCGGCTTCCTTTCGGAAGCGCCCGTCCACAGGTGCGCCCTTGTACAGCGTGCTTCCCGAGTCCGGCTGCTGGATGCCCTCTACGATCTCGATGACGGTGGTCTTGCCGGCTCCGTTCGGGCCGAGCAGGCCGAAGCAGATGCCCTGTTCGATGGTCAGGTTCACACCATCCACGGCACGCACACCGGGATAGGTCTTGACCAGATCTGTAATTTCGATCACCGGCATCATGGGATGCAAAGTAACATGAGACATCCATCCTGTCAAGCGCGCGGCGACGCAGTGATTGCCTTTGAGTTTCTGAAGTCTATCGGCCCGAAATGTTGAGGATACGATTCGGCAAGATAAGAGCGCATAGTTGCGACAGGAGAAGAGTGTTGAGATCAGCGAATGATAAAAAAAAATAGGTTCTACCGGGGCTGATCAGCCTTACCGGGGGTCCAGAGGCCTAACTTTATTTACAAAATAACCCTCATTTTATGAAGGTTGTTCAAAACGCGCCGCATTAAAAAGTCAACGCTTAGGGCTTATTTCCTAGATAGGTGGCTGTAATTACTGCTATAATACAATTTATCACTCATTTCATACTGCTGCCTGGTCATGACGGCCTCCCCCTTGCCTATGAAACGACCGTTTTATACAACGGCTTCGAGATGGAAGAGAGCGAGTTACAGGAGATGCCTGCGTTCCCTCCTGTTGCCGTTCTGCGCGTTCGTTCTGCTTTTTCTGCTGCTCCTGCCGAGACCAGGATCCAGTGAAGAAATATCTGTCAAGATCGGCGTCCTTGCCTACCGGGGCCTAGCAAAAAGTCTGGAGATGTGGAGTCCCACCGCAGCATATCTCACGGCTAAGCTGCCGCGTCATCACGTTACGATCGTGCCGCTCTCTTTCGACGCAATCAATAAAGCAGTTGAGCGGGGCGAGGTCGATTTTGTGCTGGCAAATTCAGCGATCTATGTGGAACTCGAATCGCGGTTCGGCGCGAACCGGATCCTTACGCTCAAGAACCGCCGCCTGGACGGCGATTATGCGGTGTTCGGCGGTGTGATCTTCGTCCGGAACGACCGGACGGACATTAACAGGTTGTCGGATCTCAGGGGCCGATCCTTCATGGCGGTGACGAAGAACTCTTTTGGCGGATGGATCATGGCCTGGCGAGAATTGCAGGAGCAGGGCATCGACCCCTTCTCCGATTTCAGCAGCCTCAACTTCGGCGGCACCCACGACGCCGTGGTCTATGCCGTGCGGGACGGCGACGTGGATGCCGGAACGGTCCGCACCGACACCCTGGAGCGGATGGAGAAGGAAAAGAAAATCGACATGCGGGAATTTCGCGTCATTGACGTCCATCTGCACAGCGGTGAAGACGCGCGGGACCTCTATTCGGATCAGTTTCCCTTTCTGCTGAGCACGCGCCTCTACCCCGAATGGCCCATTGCCAAGGTGCACCATACCTCCGACGAGCTTGCGAAGCAGGTGGCCATCGCGCTGCTTCAGATGCCGAAGGACAGCCAGGCTACCCGGGCCGCAGGGATCACGGGATGGCTGCCGCCCCTCGACTACCAGCCGGTGCATGAATGCCTCCGGGAGCTGCAGGTCGGTCCCTACCAGCACCTGGGTCACGTCACTCCTTCCGAAGTGGTCAGGAAGTACTGGCATGTCATGCTCTTCGCGCTGCTGGCGCTGCTTTCCACATCGGGCGCAGCCCTGTACGTGCAGAAGTTGAACAGGCGGTTGCGGCATTCCCACGAAGAAGTGGAGCGGGCGCGCAACGGCCTTGAGGTCCGCGTGGAAGAACGCACGCAGGAGCTTCAGAAGGCCAACGTTGACCTGCAGCAGGAGGTCGCGGACCGTGAGCGTGCAGAGGTTTTCACCAAAGGCATCCTTGAAGCGATCGGCGAAGGTCTCATTGCTGTTGACCGTGAGTTCCGGATCCTCGCAGTGAACGAGACGGCGCAGCGGCAGGTGAACCTGCCGGCGAACAGCATCATCGGCAAGACCTGTCATCAGATATTCCATCATCTGGATCGGCCCTGCCATCAGGCGGGTGTCGAGTGTGCGGTAAAATATACTTTTGAAAGCGGAATGCCCGGCTCGGTCGTCCATATACACCAGGATGCTGAAAATGAGCCTGTCTACATGGAGATGCGCTCCTATCCCATGCAGGACCGGGACGGCGCCATCACTTCGGTCATCGAGACGTTGAATGATATTACGGAGCGGCGGAAGCTTGAGGCCCAGCTTCTGCAGGCGCAGAAAATGGAGGCCGTGGGCCGGCTTGCAGGCGGGGTGGCTCATGATTTCAATAATATCCTGACGGCCATCATGGGCTACACCAGCCTGCTGCAGGCCAGGCTGGGATCGGACGAACAGGCGCTGCAGTACGCGTCTCATATCCTGTCGTCGTCGGAGCGGGCGGCCCATCTGACCAGAAGTTTGCTGGCTTTCAGCAGAAAGCAGATCATCAACCCGCGGCCCATCAAGCTCAGCGAGGTCATCGAGCGGGTGCAATCGCTTCTCTCACGGGTAATCGGTGAGGACATCGAGCTTCGCATCTTTCTGTCCGAGCGTGAGGTGTCGGTGATGGCCGATCCGGGACAGATAGAGCAGGTGCTGATGAACCTCAGCACGAACGCCCGCGATGCCATGGCCGAGGGAGGCATGCTGTTGATCGAAACGGAGCTGGTGCAGCTCGATGAGCAGTATGTGCGGGCCCACGACTTCGGCCAGGCCGGGACCTACATGGTGCTGTCCGTCACGGACACGGGTGCGGGCCTGGCCGCGGACACGAAGGAGCGGATCTTTGAGCCCTTCTTCACCACGAAAGAGGTGGGCCGGGGAACAGGGCTGGGCCTTTCGATCGCGTACGGTATCGTGAAGCAGCACAACGGCCAGATCAATGTGTACAGCGATCCGGGCCGGGGTACGACGTTCCGCATTTATCTGCCCGTTGTGGACCAGGAGGCCGAGGCGCTCGACATCCCGCCGCCCGCTCCCGTGATCGGCGGGACAGAGACGATCCTCTTCGCCGAGGATGACGAGTTCATTCGCGAACTGGCCCTGAAGGTGCTGGAGGACGGCGGCTATACGGTCGTGCTGGCCCGCGACGGCGAGGAGGCGCTGGAGCTGTTCATGGCCCATAGCGGCAGCATCGATCTGGTCGCTCTCGATGTGATCATGCCGCGAAAGAACGGAAGGGAAGTCTATCAGGCGATCCGGGAGCGCAGCCCGTCAATGCGGGCCCTGTTCCTGAGCGGCTACACCGCCGACATCATCCATCGCAAGGGGTTCCTGGAAGAAGGCCTCGCATTTCTCGCCAAGCCTTTTTCGCCCGCCTCCCTGCTGCGCAAAATGCGCGAGGTGCTGGACAAGGAGGCGCCGGCGTGAGCCCTTTTTTGTTGTCGAGGCGATGATAATCAGCTATAGTATGGGCCATGAGGACCTGCCATTCCTGCGGCGCCGAGGCGGTCGCAGACGCCACAAAGAAGACCGCCAGGCGGGACGAGTGCCCCCGGTGCCATGCTGATCTCCACTGTTGCCTGAACTGCCGCTTCTATGACGCGGCGGCGTCCAAGCAGTGCCGGGAGCCGGTCGTGGAGCTCGTGAAGATCAAGGACCGGGCCAATTTCTGCGCTTTCTTTGAATTCATCGATAGGGAGGGCGCCGGGCCGCAGGGCCGCGAAGCGGATGCCGCGCGATCGGCGCTGGACGGACTCTTCAAGAAATAATCATCTGCGCGGATCTCCGAATGATCATCATCAACAAAAGAACATTTTTGAACCTTGGGCTCGTTATCGCGTTCTTTGCGCTCGTGACGTATGTGCTCTATCACTATGGCGTGCTCGATCTCTTCACGGACCGGGCGCGGCTGATCTCCTTTATTCAGCAGCATCGCGGATACGCGGCATTCATTTTTATCGGGTTGCAGGTGCTGCAGGTCGTGGCAGCACCGGTGCCGGGCGAAGTGACGGGATTTGCCGGCGGCGTGCTTTTCGGGCCGCTCTGGGGCATCGTGCTGTCCACGATCGGGCTGACGCTCGGGTCCTGGCTGGCCTTCGGCATTGCCCGGCTGCTCGGACGACCGCTGGTGGAGCGGATCGTGAGCGCTGATACGATCCGCCAGTATGATTACATCATGAAGCACAAGGGCCTGTTCCTGGCCTTCCTGATGTTCCTGATCCCCGGATTTCCCAAGGACCTTTTGTGCTACATCCTGGGGCTGGGGCACATGAGCCAGCGCGACTTTCTGCTCGTATCAACCGTGGGCCGGCTGCTCGGGACAACGATGCTGACCATGGGCGGGACCTTTTTACGCGTCGGCCGGTACGGCGCTTTTTTCACGGTCTTGGGCGTGAGCATCGGCTTGATCCTGTTCGCCATGATCTACCGGGAAAAGATCGAGCGCTGGTTCCGGTCGCTCCGCGCGGCCGAGCGGATCAAGACCATCGCGGAACATCGGCGGCAGCGCAAGCATCAATCAAAGCAGGCCGAAGGAGAAGGCCCCCCTTCATCCCTACACCCCAAGCCGTGATTTGTCCCTGCGGTCCTGCACTACGCCGGTGGTGCGGTCCTTGTACCGCTGCGCAATGATCTCGCACACTTCGGCCGGCTCATCCACGATCGTGAAAAGATCCAGGTCCTTCCGGTCAATGGCAGCATTGTCGAGAACGGTCGACTTCATCCAGTCGAACAGCCCCTGCCAATAGTCCCGCCCCACGAGCACCACCGGAAAGTTACGGATCTTCCTGGTCTGGATGAGCGTGAGCGCCTCGAAGAGCTCGTCCATGGTGCCGAAGCCGCCGGGAAAGATGATATATCCCACTGCGTACTTCACGAACATGAGCTTGCGCACAAAGAAGTAGCGGAACTCAACCTTGATGTCCTGGTAGTGATTGGGGTCCTGCTCCAGGGGAAGCTCGATGTTCAGGCCCACGGAAAGGCCTCCTGCATCCTGGGCGCCCTTGTTGGCGGCTTCCATGATGCCGGGCCCTCCCCCGGAAATGATCGCAAAGCCTTTTTTGGCCAGGGTTGCGGCCACTTCGTGACACTTGAGGTAATAAGGCGAGTCAGGCTCAAGGCGGGCGCTGCCGAAAATGGTCACAGCCGGGCCGATGCCGTTCAGGGCCTCGAACCCGTCGACGAGCTCGCCCATGATGCGGAACACTCGCCAGGTGTCTGATTTTGCAAGATCTTCCATTCCTTCAATCTCCTTCTGAATGCTGAGTATAAATCTGCAAAGAGCTTTGACGCGGATAAAAGCTGATAAGATCAGATCAAAACGCAACTACTCAGGACAAAACCGTATAACCACGGATCGCGCGAAGGCGACTCACAGATGTATGCGGGTTAAAAGCAGGGACGTATTTTGACCTGTTTCCGAAAACGCTTTCCGCGTGTCCGGCATGCCGGACACGCGGTTACTTATTGTCCTGAGCTGTTGCCGTCCGGGCCGGGGCCTATCGGTTCGCAAATTCCTCACGGTAGATCTGGACGAAAACGATGACGAGGGTGACCACCAGGGGGCCGAAGAGGATGCCAAGAAAGCCGTAGACCTTGAGGCCGCCCAGGATCCCGATGAACAGGAAGAAGGTGGGGATCTTTGCTTTTTTCCCGATGAAGATGGGCTTCAGGAAATTGTCCGGTGTGCTGACCAGGAGCAGGCCCCAGATGCCGAGCAGGACGGCCTTCAGCGTAAATCCCTGAAGAAAGAGATAGAGCGCTCCCGGCGCCCAGACGCCGGCCGCGCCGACAATGGGGAGGAGGGCAAGAATAAAAGCAAGAAAGCCCCAGAACACCGGAAAGGGCACCCCGAAGATGGCGAATCCCACTCCTGTTACCACGCCCTGGAGCAGGGCGATGAGAAAGATACCGTTGATGACGGCGGAAAAAGTTCCGCTGAGCTTCTCCGTGATAGAGCGCTTCTGTTCATCGGAAAAGGGGAGGATCTCCATGGCTGTCGCGTAATAGGTCTCTCCATCGCGAAAGAAAAAGAACAGCGCGAAGAGCATGATGAGGAAATTGACGGTCAGCAGAAGGATGTTCTTCAGCGCGCCCGCGACCTGACCGGCAAGGTCCGAAGAGAACTGGCTCAGGCCCTTGACCAGGAATCCTTTGATGTCCAGCTGGGCAACAAAAGGTTGTTCGAGCAGGCTGCCGAGAGCAGACCCCTTAAGCCGGTTCCAGAGGTCCATCCACTGGCCGGACTGGACGGACTTGACCGTCCACTGGTAGAGATCCACGACCTGCGATGCCAGCATCACGAAGAGCACTACGGCCGGGCCGATAACGAGCAGGAGCGTGGCCAGGGTCATGAGAATGGCCGAGAGGCTTCGCCGGCCCCGGAGCAAAGTGACGGTCCTGCGGTAGAGCGGATGGAGGGCGAGGGCGATTATGGCCGCCCATATCAGCGCTGAAAGGAACGGTTCCAGGAGTCGTGACACCTGGAAGAGAAGGACGACGAAGATGAGGAAGAACGCAGCCGTGAAGATGTGGGCGCGGCTCAGTACGGGCTGATTGTTCACGCAGCCTCCTTTTGATCGTCATTCCGATGGCCCGACATGCGGGCCGCAAGCTTGACCGCAGCCAGGAGGCTGGCGGGGTCTGCGCAGCCCTTGCCGGCAATGTCAAAGGCGGTGCCGTGGTCAACGGAGGTGCGGATGATCGGCAGGCCCACGGTGACGTTCACGGCATTCCCAAAAGCGAGCATCTTGAGGGGGCCCAGGCCCTGGTCGTGGTACATGGCAACAACGATGTCGAACTGGTTGTTCCGGGCCCTGTAAAAGAGCGTGTCGGCCGGCAGCGGATCGCTGGCATCGATGCCCTCGGCCCGCGCTTCGAGCACGGCAGGCAGGATATGGTCCCACTCTTCCGAGCCGAACAGGCCCCCCTCGCCTGCGTGAGGGTTCAGGGCGGCCACGCCGATGCGCGGCTTGTCGATGCCGCAGTAGGCCAGGGCGCGGTGGGCCAGGCGGAGCGTGGTCAGTATGCGGTCCTTGGTGATGAGCCGCGGCACGTCCTTCATGGCGTGATGGATCGTGGCGAGGATGAGGCGCAGACCCCCGCCGACGAACATCATGCCGAAGTGCTTCGCGCCGGTGAGCTCGGCAAGCAGCTCAGTGTGTCCGCTGTAATTATGGCCTGCTGCGTTCATCATCTCCTTATTGATCGGCGCTGTGGTGAGAGCGCTCACCTCGCCGCGCATGGCGAGGTCCACTGCCCTGCGAACATATTCCACCACGGCCTTGCCCGAGGGAACACTCGGCCTGCCCCAGGCGTGCTTCTCGGGATTCACATTCCTCAGGTCGATCACGTCGGCCCGGCCCGGCCCCGGGTCAGCCTCGGACAGGGATGAAAGGGCGCGCACGGACAGGGAGAGATTCAGCTCGGCGATGATCTTTTTCATCACGCCTGCGTCGCCCACGATGACAGGCCGGCAAAAGGGAAACACCTCGCCGGTATCCAGGATCTTGGCAATGATCTCCGGCCCGATGCCTGCCGGGTCACCCATGGTAATCGCTATGAAGGGGATCTTTTCCATGGTTCCTCTCCGCCCGAGACCCGCGTTTCCGACAATACGCGATAGAGGTCAGGGCTGTTCATGCGGCCGGGTCGCTCGGGAACGATCAGCACCTCGATATCGACGGTCCGAGCCGCATAGTGAACTGCGATCCTGTCGCCCGTCCTGATCTCCCGTGAAGAGCGGGCCTCCCTGCCGTTCACGAGCACCCTGCCTGCTTCGCACAGGGACTGTGCCACGACCCTGCGCTTCACCAGCCGGGCCGTTTTGAGGAACAGATCAAGACGCACGGTCTCATTGTATCGAAAAAACGGATGTTTGACAACCGCTATAATTACAACAGGCTTGTATCCTAGACAGAAAAGAGCGAAAATTAATTTTCGCTGCAGAGGGGTGCTGATCTGAAGGGAGGAGGGGACGCGAAGGCAATGGCGACGGCAGAGCAGAAGAGACGGATTATCGAGCAGCATGAGGAGCGCTCTGCGCGAAGCAGAGGCGTCGATTCTGGACGGTCGCGAGCCTGATGCTGCCCGACTGGCCGTCTCTAACGACATCCCTTCAGACATTCAGCCTCTCATGAAAGACCTTATCGCCACGATGCTACGGTATTATTCCAGCCTTCTCAGGGCCGCGGGGAGCGATTTTGACTCCCTGGTCCGGTCCGCCTACCAGGACCGGACAGCCTTTCTCCTGGTGATGAACCGCCTGAATGAGGCGGAGCGGATATATTCCTGAGTCGCCGGACGCCGGTCCACGGCTACCGATCATCTTTGCCGAAGGCGTACTGTTCCGGCCTATCCGGGTCAGATACCCCAAAAAAGACTTGCTATTAATCTTGAAACCCGTATAATGCAACGACTGTTCAACAACGAGGCGGGAGGTCACTGACCTGATCCCGCCCCAATTCATCGATCACTAACCCCCTCTGCTTTCCCTTTTTCAGTCTCCCCTCTGAAATTGCAGCAGCACCTCTGGTTGGCGAACGATGTGGTTTGCCGGTCATATTTGTGCTGTTGCCGTCCTCGGTTCAGGAATACGGTGTATCCCTGCGGCCCGCACACTAACCAGTTCGACCACTGTTTTCCCGTGGCGTACGCGGAGCGTTCATGCTTTTGTCATGAGTTGCTCTCAGCGGCCTCTGCGCGAGGCGATCATTTTTGCATTCTGAAAATGGCGGTCGGTATTTGTTCCATTGAAAAGGAGAAGTATGTCGTTTTCCAGTTTGAACCTCGCAGCACCGATCATCAAGGCAATTAATCTCTGCGGCTATGCGTCACCCACGCCGATCCAGGAGCAGGCGATCCCGAAGGCCCTGGAAGGCCGGGATTTGATCGCATCGGCCCAGACCGGCACGGGCAAGACCGCGGCCTTCGTGCTTCCCGCGCTCCAGCGCCTGAACGCGCCCTCGACCCTGAAGGGCAAGGGCCCGCGCATTCTCGTGCTTACGCCCACGCGCGAGCTTGCCAACCAGGTGAGCGAAGCCGTGCGCACCTATGGAAAGTTCATGCGCATCCGTTCAGGAGCGATCCTGGGCGGCGTTCCCTACTTTGAGCAGCAGCGGCTCCTGTCCCAGCCCGTGGATATCGTTATCGCCACGCCGGGACGGCTCATCGATCTCATGGACAGCGGACGGGTGAACTTTTCCCGCCTTGAACTGCTGGTCCTTGATGAAGCGGACCGCATGCTCGATATGGGATTCAGCGAGGCGGTCCAGACCATCGCCTCGGCAACACCCGCTACCCGCCAGACGCTTTTGTTCACGGCGACGTGGGACCGGAACATGGAATCGCTTGCCAAGCGCCTGCTGAAGGAGCCGGTGCGCATTGATATCGCGGGAAAGAAGACCACCCTCGAGGCGATCGAGCAGCAGCTCCATGCCGCCGATGACATGCAGCACAAGAGCAGGATGCTGCATCACCTTCTCGCCGACAAGGCGATGACCCGGGCGATCATCTTTTCGAGCACCAAGCGCCACGCGGACCAGCTTGCCCGCGAGCTTTCGGAGCAGGGGCATTCGGCCATGGCCCTGCACGGCGACATGACCCAGGGAGCGCGGACCCGCGCAATCACGAAGATGAAGCAGGGGAATGTGCGGCTGCTCGTGGCAACGGACGTTGCCGCCCGGGGCCTGGACGTCACCGGGATCACCCATGTGATCAATTACGATCTGCCGAAGAACGCCGAGGACTACGTGCACCGCATCGGCCGCACGGGCCGCGCCGGCGCCACCGGCATCGCGATCTCTTTTGTTTCGGGCAGGGAGCTCGATACCCTGAACCGCATTGAGCGGTATATCGGCCAGACCCTGCCGCGCCTCGTGATCGCGGGCCTGGAGCCGCGGTATGCGCTGCGCGCGCCGAAAGGCGGCGACAGCAGGGGCAGGCAGTCGTCAGGCAGGCCGGGCGCATCGACGGGCCGGCCGCGGACGCAGGGATCATGGACGCCGGCACGCGGCCGTTCTGAAACACGGAAGCCCGAGTTCGGGGCGCGGAGCGAGCGGAGCCAGGGAGGGAAAAAGAGTTCATCCTTCGGAGAAGGCCGGGCGCCCTATCGTGAAGTGAAGCACCAGGGCGGCAGGACCGGCGATTCATCTTCCCGGCCAACAGACCGACGGAATCGGTGGGCTTAGTCGACAAGGACGTGGCAGCAGGATATCAATGAAAAAGGCGGATGGGTTTCCCATCCGCCTTTTCTTTGTGCGCCCGGCAGGGCGCACTCACTCGGAGGTGCAAGTCCTCTACGGACCCTGATGACGGGAACCGTTAGCCGAACCGCAAGGGCTGCCGCCGCGAGGCGGGGTCTGAAGGAAGCGGTACGCAAATCCCCGGCCCGAAGAACATGAAGCGCATACGAGGCAGCCGCGTCTGGGCGAGAAGGCAAAGAAATTCAAAGCCCGATAGTCATCCGGAAGGCGCGGAAGTAGATGCGACGGGTACATGGGGAGAAAGTGGGTGCGCAATACCCGGGGAGGTCTGCACGCTTGCCATCGGCTACCGCCGTCACGAGACGGCGGGATGAGCATGCAGAAGTCAGCCGAGGGCATAGTAGTCCCGCGCACGGGATGAAGGCCCGAACATGGAAGGACGGAGGGGAACCGAAACCTCGATGGACGCAGGAGACGCACAAAAGAGGGCTGAGATGCCCAAGGACTCCCGGAAGGCAGCGGACGGAAGCCGCGAGAATACGGCGAGAGAGCGTCAAGCGTCCGCGGCGGCAGAGGAGAACGCCCAGCCGGAAGCGACGAAGCTTATAGAGGAGGTACTGCGCCGTGAGAACCTGATAGCAGCCCTACGCCGCGTCCAGTCGAACAAGGGAGCGCCGGGAGCAGACGGCATGACCGTCGAACAACTCACGCCTCACCTTAAGACGAACTGGCCGCGCATCCGGGAAGAGTTGCTGAGCGGGACGTATATCCCCTCGCCCGTGCTCCGGGTGGAAATCCCGAAACCCGACGGAAAGGGAATGCGGCCGCTCGGGATCCCCACCGTGCTCGATCGGTTCATTGAACAAGCGATATTGCAGGTGCTCACCCCTATCTTCGACCCCCACTTCAGCGAAAGCAGCTACGGCTTCCGACCCGGACGCGGGTGCCACGATGCAGTCAAGGCAGCCCGGAATCACGTGGAAGCAGGCTATCGCTATGTGGTGGACATGGACCTGGAGAAGTTCTTCGACCGCGTCAACCACGACGTGCTCATGGCACGGGTGGCCAGGCGGGTCAAAGACAAAAGGCTTCTTCGGCTCATCGGCCGTTACCTCAGGGCCGGCATCATGATCGATGGAGTCATCCATGACCACGGAGAAGGGACTCCGCAAGGCGGCCCGCTCTCGCCGCTTCTGTCCAACATCTTACTGGATGATCTGGACAAGGAACTGGAACGAAGAGGCCGCCGCTTCTGCCGGTACGCCGACGACTGCAACATCTACGTCAAGTCAAAGGCGGCCGGGGAACAGGCGATGCAGTCCATCACCCGATTCCTTGCAAAGAAGCTTCGCCTGAAGGTGAACAAAGAAAAGAGCGCGGTAGATCGCCCCGGGAACCGCAAGTTCCTTGGGTACACCATGACGCCGCATCACAAGCCAAAGCTCAAGGTGTCACCGAACAGCATCAAGAGAGCCAAGGCGCGGGTCAGGGAAATCATCCGCAAAGGACGAGGCCGCTCCCTGTCGAAGGTGGCAGACGAGCTGACGATCTTTCTTCGCGGATGGGTGAACTACTTCCGGCTATCCCAAGTAAAGAACGTTTTCGAGGAACTGGACCAATGGATACGGCGGAAACTGCGCCTGATCCTGTGGCGGCAATGGAAGACGCCGAGGACCAGAGCCAGGAAGATGATCGCACGAGGGATAGAACGGGCAAGGGCTTATACCTCGGCCTACAATGGCCGCGGGCCATGGTGGAATGCCGGAGCATCGCACATGAACGCTGCGGTAACAGCCAAATGGCTGCAACAACAGGGACTCATGAGCCTTCTTACAGAGCATCAACGTCTTCTAAACCTTGCATGAACCGCCGTATGCCGAACGGCACGTACGGTGGTGTGAGAGGCTGGGGCCGTGAGGCCCCCGCCTACTCGA
>MHDZ01000038.1:22456-24967 GCA_001805055.1 Nitrospirae bacterium GWC2_57_13 | reverse complement strand
TCCTGAGCAGGCGGGAAAGATACTCCTTCTCGAACGTTGACACCACGTCGGTCTTCATCCTGCGGAACGGCCCGATCTCGCCCAGCAGCCAGTCGCTCCCGCCGGCGGCGGACATGCCGGGTGCGGCGAGGTCGATCTTCCTGATGGTCTTTCCTTTTTCCATGATCACGGCGCGCTCGATGATGTTCTCCAGTTCCCGCACATTCCCGGGAAAGGAATAGCGGCCCAGGGAGCCGAGGGCCTCGGCGGAAAGCCCTTGCACGGCCTTGTTGTTCTTGACGCCGTATTTTTCCAGAAAATGCGCGGCCAGAAGCGGCACATCGTCGAGCCGCTCCCGAAGGGGCGGGAGCTTGATGGGGACCACGTTGAGCCGGTAGAACAGGTCCTCCCGGAAGATCCGGTCCGCCATGGCCTTCTGCAGGTCACGGTTCGTGGCCGCGATGATGCGCACGTCCACCTTGAGGGTCTCATTGCCGCCCACGCGCTCGATCTCGCGCTCCTGCAGCACGCGCAGCAATTTCATCTGCACCGCAGTGGGCATCTCGCCGATCTCATCGAGGAACACCGTGCCGCCCTGGGCGGATTCGAACCTGCCGATGCGCTGGCGGATGGCGCCGGTGAAGGAGCCTTTTTCGTGGCCGAAGAGCTCGCTCTCGAGCAGCGTTTCGGGAAGGGCCGAACAGCTCACAACCACAAAGGGATGGTCCTTCCTGTTGCTGTTGTAATGAATGGCCCGGGCGATGAGTTCCTTGCCCGTGCCGCTCTCTCCCTGGACCAGCACGGTGGCGTCCGTCTCGGCCACGGTCGTGATGACCCGGAATATCTCCTGCATTCGGGGGTTCTTGCCCAGGATATTGCCGAACTGGTACTTTTCCTCCACCTCGTTCCTGAGCGTCTCCACCTCCCGCGACAACCGGCGGCGCTCCACAGCGTTCTTGACCTGGAGACTCAGCTCATCGTAATCGATGGGCTTCGTGAGAAAACTGTAGGCGCCTTCCTTCATCGCCCGTACGGCCATCTCGATCGTGCCATAGGCGGTCACGACGATCACCGGCACGCTGACGCCCTCGCTGCCGTCCCTGCCGGCGCGCAGCTTGCGCAGGAACTCCATGCCGGTGACGCGCGGCATCTGCTGGTCAAGGATGATGGTGTCGTAGTCCCGCGACTCCGTCATCCGGAGGGCTTCATCCCCGTCCCCTGCCGTATCGACCACGTAACCCTCCTTGCGAAGGTTCGCGGTCATCACGATCAGGATATCGGGCTCATCGTCGACGATCAAAACAGATGCTTTCATGACGTTACGTACCGCATGGCGCGCGAGGCATGGAGCATAGCGCCTCGTGTATGAATAGCGCTGCGCTCTGTGCTCCGCCTTCTGCGTTCCGCTCTCCTCGCTATGTGCGCTGCCATCTGCCCCATACCCTCTGCCCTCTGCCCTCTGCGCTCAGCGCTCTGCCCTCCCCATCCTGTTCGTTGACTTCCATCGTCTGACGAACCGGCAGGCGGAGAATGACCTTTGTGCCGCCCCGGGCCGGATGCTCGAAAAGGATCTCGCCCCCGTGGTTCCTGAGCACTCGCTGAACGATCGTGAGGCCAAGACCGGTGCCTTTTACCTTGGTGGTAAAAAAAGACTGAAGGACCTTTTCCCGGTTCTTCTCCGGAATTCCCGGTCCCGAATCCTCCATCGTGATGTCCACCGATCCGTTGTCGTCTGCTGCAGCGGTGCGGATCCGGAGCACGCCGCCCTCGGCCATCGCTTCCAGGGCGTTTCGCGCGATGTTCTGGACCGCCTGCTCCAGTTGGAACTCATCGGCGTCAATGAAGGGCAGACGCGACGACAGATCGAGAGCCAGCGAGATGTTCTGGCCGCCCACATGCTCGCACAGCGGATCAAGGGCCTGTTCTATTACAGCGTTGATGTTCACGGGACGAAGCTGGATACGCATGGGTTTTGAGACCGAGAGGAGGTCCGCTGCGACCTTGTCCATGCGCAACGATTGCCTTTTGATGAGGTCCGTGAATTTCCGGACCGTCTCGCTTTCCGCGTGTTCGGCGGCGAGATAATGGGCCGCGCCGGCAATGGCGTTCAGCGGATTCCGCAGTTCATGGGCGACGCGGGCGGCCATTTCCCCCAGTTCGGCCAGCCTACGCGAATGCTCGAGCCGTTCGTTCATCCGGACCCGGTCGGTAATGTCCTTGATGTACTCTACGACCTGCGTCACGCGGTTTGCACGATCGAGAAGCGGAAAGGTGGTGATCTCCACCACTCGTTCCCCGCCGTCAGCAGCGGGGTGGAGGGAGGGCTGCAATTTCTTCACGACCGAAGCGGGCAGTCCCGTATCAAAGGTCTTCGCAGCCGGACAGTCCTCGCAGATCCTGGCGCCGAACACACAGGCGGAGAAACAGTGCTCTCCCACGGCGATCCGCCGCCGGAGCAGCGCTGTCATCGACTTGTTCACTGCTCTTACGAGGAAATCGCCGTCCACGACCTGGATGCCGTCGGTGATGCCG
>MHDZ01000038.1:22132-22417 GCA_001805055.1 Nitrospirae bacterium GWC2_57_13 | reverse complement strand
TGGTCCTCCATCTCTTTTTTCCTCGTGATGTCGTCAAAGACCACCACGACGCCGTTATCAAGGGACCAGGTCATTCGGCCCAGGGGATACACGCTGTAGCTGATCACCCTCCGCTGGCCGTTCCGCGCCGGCAGGTCATACTCCAGCTCGAGAGCGGCGCCGGCGGCCCATACCGAGTCGGCCAGCCGCTCCCACAGGTTCTGCAGCGTCGCGTCCTCGAACAGGATGATGCGCTCGGCCTCGTGGAAGGTCAGCCCCAGCACCGCTGCTCGGGAAATGCTGAAG
>MHDZ01000038.1:0-22123 GCA_001805055.1 Nitrospirae bacterium GWC2_57_13 | reverse complement strand
AAGGGAGATGACTCCGGCCGAAAGGCTGTCGACCAGCGCCTCAAGATGCTGCAGTGCCGAGGCCCCCTGCCCCCCCGTCCGCCCGTCGGTCCCCGGTCGCTGCGACGCAGGATCCGCGGCTGCGCAACGCGCGGCAAGCCCGCTGAATTTCTGGCGAGAGAGGCCGCGGCGCAGGCTACTTCTGGGCGCTTTTCTTCTCCTTACCATTCTTGTCCATTCCCGAAACGTAGTGGTAATAGGTGTGCATGCCGAGTTTCAGCAGACCCTTCTCGATCAGCCGCCTGGCTGCCGAGGAGATCGCGGGATCGAACTGCTTCCCGGACTCTTGCTCCAGCTCGGCGATCACTTCCAGGCTCGATATCATTCCGCGATAAGGACGCTCTGAGACCATGGCGTCGATCGTGTCGGCAACATTCAGGATCCGGGCGCCCAGGCTGATGTCCTCGCCGGACAGGCTTTGCGGATAGCCCTTGCCGTCGTACCGCTCATGATGCTGATAGATGGACTGGGTGATGAAGGGTGAGAAACCGATGGGTTCCAGGATGCGGATGCCGTGGGCAGGATGGTCCTTCATGATGTCGAATTCCTCGCGGCTCAGCCGCTCGGGTTTGCTGATGATGCGCTCGCTGATACCGATCTTGCCCACATCATGCAGAATAGATGCGATATGGATCTCCTCAAGCTGCGTCGGGCTCATGCCCATCTCCCGGGCGATGGCCACGGCGTACTTTGCCACGTTCGTCGAATGCCACCGCGTATAGGGGTCCTTGGCCTCCACAGCCGCAACGAGGGCCTGGACCGTACGGAAATAGCTCTCGCGCAGGTCCTCATACATGCCGGCATTCTCCATGGCCGTTACCACCTGGCTTGCAAGGATCAGCACGATCTGCAGGTCGCTAGCGGTGAAGGGCGGCCCTTTCAGCTTGCTCACGTTCAGCACGCCGAAAGCCTTGTCCCGCCCAATGAGCGGCACCGTCATGGACGAAAAGGACATCTCTTCGACATTCAGAACATCCATGACTTCCTGGTCCGGATGCCTTCCGCTCGATATGATGAGCGGCTTCTTCGTCCTGAGCACCAGGCCCGAGATCCCCTCGCCGGGCCGGCGACGCGACACCTGGGCGATCTTCTGAGGCAGCCCGTGGGAAGCGCGGATCACGAGATTGCCTGTAGGATCGTCGACCAGCATAAGCGAGACCCGGTCAACGGAAAAATCCTGCACAAGCACCTCGGTGATGATCCTGAACAAGGCGGCCAGGTCCACTTCGGTGACGAGCAGCTTGCTGATCTCAAAGATGGGAATGAGCGCCTTGAGCCTGATGTTCTCCTTCTGAAGCCGCGCGCCGGTTACGGCGCGGTTCACAGCGCTCAGGAGCTCCTCCTGCGTGAAAGGCTTCAGCACGAACCCGTCCACTCCCATCATCAGCGATTCAATGGCCGTATCGAGCGTGCCGTGGCCGGTCATGAACATCGTCATGACGTCCAGGTTCCTGGCCTTGACCCGTTCGAAGAGCTCCAGGCCATCCATACCCGGCATCTTGATGTCCGTGAGCAGCACGTCGATATCGGTCCCTTCGAGCTCCTGCAACGCCGCTTGACCGTTGGCGGCCGCAGTCACCCGGTATCCCTCTGCCGTCAGAATATGCATACAGAGGTTCCGGATCATCTCTTCATCGTCAACAACCAGTATCTTCTCGCCGGCCATGCTGTCTCCCTCGCCTGGAGTAGTCCGTCCGTCTTACCGTCTTACCGTATTACCTTCATTCCTTCTCAGTTCTTGTCATGAGCCCCTTCACCCACCGACAGCACTACCGTAAAGACCGAACCTGTCCCGACCGAGCTTTCGACCTCTATCCGACCGCCGTGGTTCTGCACGATCATGTAGCTGATCGAGAGGCCGAGCCCCAGGCCTTCGCCGTCGGGACCTACGCTGAAAAAGGGGTCGAAAATCTTTTCCTGCTGGGCTTCGGGGATACCGATGCCCGTATCGGAGAACTCGACGGCCACAACGTCGCCTCCCGTGATGTCCCTGTCATGCCTGCACCGGATCGTCAGTCTCCCCCCCTGGGGCATGGAAACGAAAGCGTTGTTCACGAGATTTACGAAGACCTGCTTCATATCGTCGGTATCCACGGACACGGTAGGGATCCCTTCAGGGCAAACCAATGAGATCTCGACGCTGCCGAGCCGTGCCTGCGCCTGGACAAGAACGAGGGAATCCTGCAGGATATCGCCGAGGCGGGCCCGTACCAGGCGCGGCGGCTTCCGGCGGGAAAACTCCAGCAGGTTCTTCAGGATCTCCCGGGCGCGAAGCGTCTCCCGCTCAATGGTCTTGAGATACTCCCGCTGCTCCGCGGTCAGATCCTCCCCTTTAAGCAGCAAACCCGTGTACCCGAGCACGCCGGTGAGAGGGTTATTCACCTCGTACGCTATGTTCGCCGCCAGCTCTCCGATCGCCGCGAGCTTGGTGCTCTGCACCAGCTGGCGCCGGAATAGATGCAGGTTCCGCGTCATGGTATTGAAGGACTCGCCCAACTCCTGGAACTCCCTGCCTTCCAGGTCATGAACATCAATGCGCTCATGAAGATCGCCGCGGCTGATGCGCCGCGTCGCGTCAAGAAGGCGCCGGACCGGCCGGTCTAGGCTGCGGGCAAGATGAGAGGCGGCGATCACGGCAAGCAGAATGCCGAGTGCAAGCATGCCGTACAGGACGCCGGTGATCTTCCGGATCGACGAAAGTGTCTCTTCCGTTTTTCGCTCCAGCCGTACATTTGCCGTAAATGCCATCCCCTGGGCCTGGCCCACAAGGTCCTGGCCGATTTCAAGCGCCCGTTGCCGGAGCAGCTCGATCCGCTGCGGGCCCGCCGATGACGTAAGCAGCCTGCTGATCGCTGCCTTGTAATCATCGGCAAGATCACGCATACCCAGAAGCCCCTGCGCAAGCTCGGGTGCATGGTGACAACCGAGACACCCGTTCATCGCCTTTTCCATTTCCTGAACGTGGGCGATCAACAGGTCCATCTCTCCGCTCCTGCGCTCCGGTCCGCTCCTGCCGTGGGGATATATCCCCGCCTGCACCTGCTGGAGATGGATGATGAGATTCTCCCGCTGGATCTCCACCTGGTGCAGCAGGATCAGCCGCTCCATGCGCGTTGTCGTCCCGGTAATAAAAAAAACTGCGATCGTACTGCCGGCAAAAAAAATAACGAGCAGCAACCCGAGCCCTATGAAAATTCTCCGTTTCACGCTTTTTTATCACCGGTTCCGGTAGTTATACACCTTGAGATCAATGCCGACCTGCACCGCCAGGGCATATACGTACGCATAATCGCTGTCCGTAGTCGCTACGAAGCCGCGGGCCCCGAATTTCTTGAGCGCCTCGATCCCTTCGGGGTCGCTGTCCATCTCGAGCAGCACCCTTGAAACCGCCGCTTTCAGTTCGGGATCGAGGTCCTTCCGCACCGCGAGGCTGTTCTGCGGCACCGGCTCCGATGCGGCAATGATCGAGATGTCCTTCCCCATTCTCGGGTCTTCCTGCACCAGGCGGTCATAGCTCGTGTTCTTGGCCGCGCCGATGTCCGCTTCCCCCCTCATCACTGCATGGACCGCCGCATCGTGGCTCCCGGTAAAAAACGACTGTCCCAGATAGGATCGGGGGTCGCTGATCCCGTGCTCCCGGAAATAGGAGATCGGGAAAAGGTATCCCGCAGTCGTCGCCTGTTCGACAAAAGCGAACCGCTTGCCCTTCATATCCGCAAAATCGCGTATCCCGCTGCTCCTGCGCGCAAAGATATATCCGTAGTAGGTCGATGTGCCGTCGGGGTTCACGGGACGGGCGATAAGCTCAACGCCCAGTTGCTTACGGGCCAGGCAGTAGGTGAAACTGCCGAAAAAAGCGCCGTCCATCTTTTCCGAAGAAAAATGCTCGATGATATTGCCATAGCGGCTGAGGCTCGTAAAATTTACCGTGAGCCCGAGCTTCTTCGAAAGATAGGCGCCCAGTACTTGATACCGCTCCCGCTGCAGAAAGATATTCTGATCCGGGATGAGGCCAAGCAGCAGCTCCTGCTGGCCCAAGGTCTTTCTCGGCACATGCTTCTCGGCAGGCTGGTCGCATGCCGATGCAGTCAGGGCCGCGGCGATCAGCAATGCAGAGGCCATCATCGTTCTCGTTCTCGTCATGCCCGCCTCAGCCCGCGCCGGCCCGCGCTGCGGCATCCTGCCGCACGAGAGGCAATATCACGCGGAAGACACTGCCCGACCCCGGAGCGCTCTCCACCTCGATCCGTCCGCCGTGGTTCTGTACGATCCGGTAGCTGATAGAAAGACCGAGACCGGTGCCGCCACCCTCGGTCTTTGTCGAAAAAAACGGCTCGAATATCCTTGCCCGGTGCTCCTCGGCGATACCAACGCCGCTGTCTGCAAACTCCACATGCGCCTCGTTCCGGCCGGCCGACCTGACACGAATCCGCAGATCGCCGCCGCCGGGCATGGCCTGCAGGGCGTTGGTGGCGATGTTGATGAAGACCTGCTTCATCTCGTTCTCATTCATATAGGCGACGACGGGAGCTCCGTCATACTCCTCAAAGATGCGGACACCCCCTGACTCCGCCACGCCCTGCAGCAACGCCACCGTCTCGCGCAGCGGCTGCAGCAGGTCGGCCGGCCGCCTCCAGGAAGATCGCTGGCTCGAAAAATCCAGCAGGCCCCTGATGATCTTTCTGACCCGCAGCGTCTCCTGTTCTATCATCTGGAGCATGCTTTTTTGCTGTTCAGGCAGGTCAAGGGTTTTGATCAGATGCGTCGTATAACCAAGAACGCTCGTAAGCGGGTTGTTCACCTCGTGGGCCACGTTCGCGGCAAGCTCGCCGATGGCAGCCATCTTGGCTGCCCGAACGAACTGACCCTGTGCTTCCTCCAATTCATCCATATTCGTCTTGAGGTCATTGTACAGCGAAGCATTCTGAAGTGCGGAACTGACAAGGTTCGAGAAGACCGTGAACAGGCGAAGGTCGTGTTTATCGAATGCGCCGCCGCCTTTTTTGTTGAATGCCGTGAGGAGGCCCGTCATGGTGTTCGACGACCACAGGGGGACCGTCATCAGCGACCGGATGCCGAGAGAAGCCATCAGCTCTCCGTTCAGCCGGAAATCGGACTGCGCGTCCTGGATCAAAAGCGGCGTTCCATAGCTTGCGATCCAGTTGTATATACCTCCCGCTTCGATAGCTCTCTCAAGGCCGGCTAGGGCCGTTGCCTTGCCGCCCGAAACGCTGGCATATTTCATTTCCCGGTCAGCCTGGTCGACCGTAGCAAGCGCCACCGTATCGGCACGCACCAGATCCTCGGCGCGGGCTGCGGTCTTCTGGAGCAGCGCATCGATATCCAGGCCTTCCATGAGGTCCAGTCCTGCCGTATGCAGGATGAAGAGGTCCCGATTGCCCCGGGACAAACTGATCTCGCGCTGCAGAAGCGTCTGCGCCATGTCGTTGAAGGTCTCGATCAGCCTGCTGATCTCGCCCCTTCCCTGAACAGGCACCGGCGCACTCCAGTTCCGCCGCTTCAACTCGTCGGCGGCCGCGCTCAGTTCAGACAGGGGTTTCGTGATGCTGACGGCAATGGCGCGGCTGATAGCCAGTCCGATCAGAACAATGATCACCAGGATGACAGCGGCCTTCCTGGCGTTCGCCGTGTATCGAGCAGCATGCCATTCGCCCGAGAGGCCGAGCCTCACAAATCCGATCACTTCACCGCCGGTCCGAACCGGCAGGATCACTTCATATATCCCTGCCGCTGCGCGGCGAAACAGCGGCTCCTGCATCTGCCGTGTCTCCGCTGTGAGGGAGGCCTGCAGGCTTTCCGCTTCTGCCGGCCCGGTCTGCGGAACACGTACCGCGCGGTGCGGCGCCTCCTGCCGCGTCCGGCCGACAAGGAAACGGCCGCTCCGATCATACACGGCCAGAGTGCGAAGATCGGGGTCTGCCGCCCCGCCGTCAAAGGAAATAAAGGCAGGATTTATCTTCCTGTCCAGCTCACCGGCCCTTTCCGCAGCGATATCCGGTAACAGCATGGTGGCGAGATGCCTGGCAAAGGCCAGTGCCCTGCCGCGCATCTCGGCTTTCAGAAGCCGATCGCTCTCTATGAAAAAAAAGATCGTAAAAAAAGCTGCCGCGAGGAACAGGGCAAGAGACACATAGAACGATACCCTGCACCTGACGCCGCCCCACCATCTCGTCGAAAACTGGCGGATATAGCGCTCAATGAATGCTCCTATGCCGTAAGTCCCTGCCATAAGCCGATGGAAAAAACTCCCCGTAAATAGTAACATAAAACCAAGTACCTGTAAACGCAATAAAAAAGGCAAGAGGTTGTCACCCCTTGCCTTCTCTGTTTCCGCTCATTGGTACGTCTTTTCAGGACTTTTTCTTTTCCGACGGCGCCTTGGCAGACTCTTTCTTCTGCCGTTCCACCAGTTCGATCACCGCCATGGGAGCGGCATCGCCGAGCCGGGTGCGGGTGCGTACGATCCGGGTGTAGCCCCCGTTCCTGGCCGAGAACCGCGGGGCCACATCATCGAAGAGACCGCGAACAACGCTCTCATCCTGGATGAAGCTCATCGCCTGTCGCCTCGCATGCAGATCCCCCCGCTTGCCGAGCGTGATCATCTTCTCCGCAAGAGGCCGCATCTCCTTCGCCTTCGCAACCGTCGTCTCGATCCGCTCATGCCTGAGCAGCGAGCTCACGAGGGTCCGGAACAACGCCTTGCGATGCCCTGAATTTCTTCCAAACTGTCGTCCTGCGCATCCGTGTCTCATCGTAGAATCCTTACCTTCGCCTGAATTCTGGAGTTCCTGCTGACCCCGTCCCGTCACTACGGGACCGCGGGATCACCAAGCGAATACAATTATTATTTCACCTTGCTCCCGCCACTGCGGAACTGCGGGAACATTCACGTACCATATGCGCCGTCAGACAACCCGGCCTCTTCTTCCCGCTGCTTTGTATGCCCTACGCTTCCACCGGCTTCTCTGCCAGAAGCCTCCGGGCCTCGGCAACGATGGCGTCCTCCACTTTCAATCCCAGGCCCAATCCCATGTCGGTAAGTATCTCCTTGATTTCATTCAATGATTTCCTCCCGAAGTTCTTGGTCTTGAGCATTTCGCTTTCGGTCCTCTGCACCATCTCGGCGATCGTTTCGATACCGGCGTTCTTGAGGCAGTTTGCCGCCCGTACCGACAATTCGAGTTCATTCACGCTCCTGAGCAGGTTCTCGTTAAAAGACGGAGTCTTCTTGAGCTCTTCATCAACGCCGAGCGATTCCTCCTCCTCCTCGGGAAGGTGAATGAACATGCTCAGGTGATCCTTCAGGAGCTTCGCCGCATGGGCCACTGCGTCATCAGGCCTGATGCTGCCGTCGGTCCAGACCTCAAGCACCAGCTTGTCAAAATCCGTCTCTTGTCCGACACGGGCATTCTCTACCTTGAAATTGACCTTGCGAACAGGCGAGAAGATAGCATCGATAGGAATCACGCCGATAGGCTGACCAGCCTCCTTGTTCTTCTCCGCTGGTACATATCCCCTGCCGCGGCGCGCCTTCATCTCCACTTCCAGCTTGCCGCCCTTGTCGATCGTGGCGATGTGGAGCTCCGGATTCAATACTTCCACCTCGGCATCGGATTCGAAGTCCTTTGCCGTAACCTCGCCGGTATTCTTCGCACGTATCCAGAGCGTTTTCGGTTTGTCCGTATGAAGCTTAAGCCGGACCTCCTTGAGGTTCAGGATCAGATCGGTCGTATCTTCCACAACGCCCGGGATGCTGGAAAACTCATGCTGCACCCCGCTGATCTTTACCGACGTCACCGCAGACCCTTCGAGGGATGACAGAAGCACCCTGCGAAGCGAGTTGCCGAGTGTGGTGCCGAATCCCCGTTCCAGGGGCTCAGCCGTGAATTTCCCGTACTCATCCGTGACCTTCTTCGGATCATACTGGAGCTTTTTGGGCATCTGAAAATCTTTTGCTTTTCTGAGCATATCTCCTCCATGGCGGAGTGAACACACAACCTGCCCGGTCGCTTCCGGAGTTGTGTAAGTGCGCCCGCCGGCCCTGGGGCCGCGGGCAGGGTTCTCGGATCAGACAGGAACGATGTTACTTTGAGTAAAGCTCGACCACGAGCTGCTCATTCACCGTCGGCAACGTACACTCATCCCGCGCCGGCAACGACAGCACCTTGCCGCGGAACTGCGCCGTGTCGATCTCGAGCCACGAAGGGAACCCCCTCTTTTCCAGCGCCGAGAGGGTCTGCTGAATATGGGCGATCCCCCTGCTCTTCTCCCGAAGTTCGACAATGTCGGCGACCTTCAGAAGATACGAGGGTATATTCACCCGCTTTCCGTTCACCAGCATGTGGCCGTGACTGACCAACTGCCGGGCCTCCTTCTTCGACCCGGAGAAGCCCATTCGCTGTACCACATTGTCAAGCCTCCGCTCCAGCACCTGGAGCAGGTTCTCGCCCGTCACGCCTTTCATGCGCGATGCCCGGTGAAAATAGCTCCGGAACTGCCGTTCCAGCACGCCGTACACGCGCCGAATCTTCTGCTTTTCCCTGAGCTGAAGGCCGTATTCCGACCGCTTGATCCTGCCTTGCCCGTGCTGTCCCGGGGGATAATTTCTTCTTACAATGCCGCATTTGTCCGTATAACACCGCTCGGCCTTGAGAAAGAGCTTTGTCCCCTCACGCCGGCAGAGCTTACAGACCGATTCTCTGTACCGTGCCACTTGATATCCTCCTCGTTCGAACGCCGACGACCTAGACTCGTCTCCGCTTCGGCGGTCTGCAACCGTTGTGCGGGATGGGCGTTACGTCCTTGATCGCGACGATTTCGAGTCCCGCTGCCTGAATTGACCTGATTGCCGACTCCCTGCCGGTTCCCGGCCCCTTCACGAACACTTCCACCTGCCGCATGCCGTGCTCCATGGCCTTACGCGCCGCAGCCTCGGCGGCGAGCTGCGATGCGAAGGGAGTGCTCTTCCTCGATCCCTTGAACCCCTGGCTGCCGGAGCTCGACCAGGATATCACGTTCCCCGTCGGATCGGTTATGGTCACGATCGTATTGTTGAACGACGCGCGGATGTGCGCGACGCCTACGGCGATATTCTTTTTTTCCTTGCCCTTCTTTGCCATCGCTCCTCCTCAGAAACTGCCGCCCCCGATCACGCAGGCGACATCCCGGCTACTTCTTTGCCAAAGACTTCTTTTTGCCCCGGCCGGACACCGAGCCCTTCTTCGGGCCTTTCCGGGTGCGGGCGTTGGTCTTCGTTCGCTGTCCCCGCGCAGGCAGTCCGCGACGATGCCGGAGCCCGCGGTAACTTCCGATATCCATCAACCGCTTGATGTGCATCGTCTCATCGCGGCGGAGATCCCCCTCTACGGTATGATCGCGCTCCAGAATTGCGCGGATCTGGACGATGTCCGCTTCCGTGAGATTGCTGCTTTTCATGGCCAGATCGATCCCCGCTTCCGCAAGGATCTTTGCGGCAGCCGACCGACCGATCCCGTAAATACTCGTAAGGGCTATCTCCATCCGCTTGTTTTTCGGCAAATCAACACCAGCGATTCGTGCCACAATTCCTCCTTCATGAAAACAAATCCGAAATGTGAAATCCTAAACTCTAAACAATTCAAAACCGCCAATGTCCAAAACGCTTATATACCTTGGGATTTTGCGTTTGCATAGGATTTCGCTATGAGGATTTCGAGCTTAAAATCACCCCTGCCGCTGCTTATGGCGGGTGTTCTCGCAGATCACCCGAAGGATGCCTTTTCGCCGTATGATCCTGCACTTCTTGCATATGACCCGCACTGATGAACGAACTTTCATACCAGCACCTTCGCTTTTCCCGTTAATATTTCGTATTCCCCGCGCACACTCTCGGCGCCGCGGACTATTTGAACCGGTACGTGATCCTTCCCCGCGTCAGATCGTACGGCGAAAGTTCGACCGTCACCTTGTCGCCGGGCAGGATCTTAATGAAGTGCATGCGCATCTTCCCGGATATATGCGCAAGGACCTTATGCTGATTTTCGAGTACGACCCTGAACATGGCATTCGGCAACGTTTCAAGGACCGTGCCCTGCACTTCGATTACGTCCTCTTTCGGCATTGCCACCACTCTCCTGAGCGCCGGCCTAGCGCTTGGTCAGTATCCAGGGCCCGTCCGCCATGACTGCGACGGTATGTTCAAAATGGGCTGACAGGCTGCCATCAGCCGTGACCGCCGTCCAACTATCCTCTTTTATGACTGTCGCGCTTTCACCGGCGTTCACCATCGGTTCGATGGCCAACACCATTCCTTCCCGGATGCTGGGCCCGCGGCCCGGGGGGCCGAAGTTCGGAATCTGCGGTTCCTCGTGGAGGTTTCTGCCGATCCCATGGCCGACAAAATCCCGCACTACCGAGAATCCCTGCCCTTCTACGTGGCTCTGGACCGCGTGGGAAATATCGAATAGCCGGTTGCCGGGCCTGGCAGCTTCGATCGCGCGATTGAGCGATTCTTCCGTCACCCGTATCAGACGCTCCGACTCCGGGCTTATCCTGCCAACGGGAAGCGTCACTGCCGCATCGCCGTAGAACCCCTCGAGAACAGCGCCCACATCGATGCTGATAATGTCGCCCTCGCGCAGAACGATTTCCCGCGACGGGATGCCGTGCACGACCTGATCGTTCAAGGAACTGCAAATGCTGCACGGATAACCGCGGTAACCCTTGAAAGCAGGGATCGCGCCGGCGGCAATGATGAATTTCTCTGCATACTCATCGAGAGCCCTGGTAGTCACGCCAGGCCGGACAACCTCCCGGAGGCCCTCCAGCGCGTCGGCGACGACGAGGCAGGCTTTCCGGATCTTCTCGATCTCCTGAAGGGACTTCAGAATGATCATTTCGCGGCGCGCTCCCTACCGCCGTCCTCTGACCGACACGCCCTTCAGGAACCCTCCATAGTGCCGCTGAATAAGATGCGACTCGATCTGCGATACCGTATCAAGCGCCACGCCTATCACGATCAGCAGCGAGGTGCCGCCGAAGTAGAAGGGTACGCTGAAAGCCTTGTAAAAAACATCAGGCAGCACGCAGACCAGGGCGAGGTATACCGCGCCTCCCAGCGTGATGCGCGTCAACACCCGATAGAGATACTCAGAGGTCTTTTTGCCGGGCCTTATGCCCGGTATGAACCCGCCGTACTTTTTCAGGTTCTCGGCGATGTCCACGGGATTGAACACGATGGCCGTGTAGAAGAACGCAAAAAAGACGATCATCAGAACATAGGCAGCCGTATACAGAGCCTGTCCCGGTGCGAGCTGATCAGCAATGGATTTGATCCATTCCACTTGCGCGAAACCGGCAATGGTAGCCGGAAACAGGAGGATCGAGGAGGCAAAGATCGGCGGGATCACGCCGGCCGAATTGATCTTGAGCGGCAGGTGCGTGCTCTGGCCCTTGTACACTTTTCTGCCCACCATCCGCTGGGCATACTGGACCGGGATCCTGCGCTGACCGCGCTCCATCACGATGATCGCGGCTATGACCGACAGCACGATGATCAAGATTACGCCGAGCATGAAATAGGGGATCTCGCCCGCCTTGACCAGCCCGAAGGTGTTCCCGATGGCCGAAGGAAATCCAGCGACGATACCCGCAAAGATGATGAGCGAAATGCCGTTCCCGATGCCGCGCTCCGTGATCTGCTCGCCGAGCCACATGATGAAGGTGGTCCCGGCAGTAAGCGTGATCATGGTGAGTATCCGGAATGACCAGCCTGACGCGTCGACAAAGGCGCCGTCGCCCATCTTTTCGATGCCCACGGACATCCAGAAGGACTGAAAGGCCGCGATCATGACCGTGCCGTACCGTGTATACTCGGTGATCTTTTTCCTGCCCGCCTCACCCTCTTTTGCAAGGGCCTGCAGGCTCGGGATGACCACGGTGAGCAGCTGCAGGACGATGGAGGCCGTAATATAGGGCATGATCCCCAGCGCGAAGATCGTGACCCGCGAGAGCGCCCCGCCGGAGAACATATCAAAAAAACCCATGAGGCCCGCGGCAGCCTGATGAAGGTATTCGCTGAGGGCCTCACCTCTGATGCCGGGCGTCGGAACGTGCGCCCCGATCCGGTATACTGCAAGCATCAGGAAGGTGAACATGAGCCGCTTCCTGAGCTCGGGGATATTGAATATATTCTGAAAACTCGAAAACAATCTCAGATCTCCTCGGCCGTACCGCCGGCAGCCTCGATTTTTTCCTTCGCGCTCTTGCTGAACTTGTTCGCCCGAACGATGAGTTTCGCCTTCAGCTCACCATTGCCGAGTATCTTGACGCCGTCTCCAAGCTTGCGGACCAGCCTTTTCTCCACAAGAACCTCGGGCGTAATCGCGGCTGAACCGCCGATCTTTTCCAGGTCTGCCAGATTTACAACGGCATATTCCTTCCGGAAGATATTGGTGAACCCGCGCTTCGGCAGGCGTCGCTGAAGCGGCATCTGGCCACCTTCGAACCCGGGTCCTTTTACGCCGCCGGAACGGGCCTTCTGGCCCTTATGCCCCTTCCCGGACGTCTTCCCGAGGCCCGAGCCGGGACCACGCCCGACGCGCTTTGCGTTCTTCTTCGACCCTTCCTTGGGTTTTAGCTCTTCCAGTCTCATAATTCTCTCTTCTGTTCACTGCGGGATCAGGTTGATCATAGGGACCAACCGCACCCTGCGTATTTAGATGCGCGCTTCCGAACCGAGCAAAGGCGCGCTACAGCTTCTCCACCTCGACGAGGTGAGCTACCTTGTTTATCATGCCGCGAAGTTCCGGTGTGTCCAGGCGCTCCACGAAGCCGTTCAACTTCCTGAG
Source organism: Nitrospirae bacterium GWC2_57_13 (assembly GCA_001805055.1). Lineage (GTDB taxonomy): Bacteria > Nitrospirota > UBA9217 > UBA9217 > UBA9217 > GWC2-57-13. Next base: position 9,236 of record MHDZ01000038.1, on the reverse strand, counting down.
TCCCAGACCTGCAAGCACGGCCTTCTGTTTGGCCGGTTTTGCTATGGAACTTTTCCTCAACGTGATCTTGAGCTTGGTGCCAGCTTTCTTCGCCATGATTACCTAAGGTCCTCCACCGTCTTCCCCCGGAGGATCGCCACTGCTTCGGCGCCCCGGAGACGCGTCAACCCGTCTATCGTGGCGCTCACCACATTGTGGGGATTGCTTGATCCGAGCGACTTGCACAGCACGTTCCGCACTCCGGCAACTTCGAGGACGGCGCGGCTTGCCCCGCCGGCGATCAGACCCGTACCTTCCGATGCGGGCTTCAGAAGCACCCTGCCTGCCCCGTAGTGGCCGAGGATCTCGTGGGGTATGGTGCCTCCCTTGAGCGTCACGTTGACCATGTTCTTCTTGGCGCGGTCAAGCGCCTTTTTGATCGCAATGGGCGCCTCGGCGGCCTTGCCTTTTCCCACGCCCACCTTCCCGTTCCCATCGCCGGCGACTACGAGCGCGCTGAAATTAAACCGTTTGCCGCCCTTTACCACCTTGGCCACTCTGTTCAGGGAGACCAGTTTGTCCTTGATGCCATCGCCGCTATCTGCCGTATATCGTTCCGCCAAAGTATCCTCCGCTAAAATCCGGCGCCGCTAAAAATTGAGGCCCTGCTCTCTCGCCGCATCAGCGAGCGCCTTGATGCTGCCATGGTACTGGTATCCTCCGCGGTCAAAGACCACGTCCTTGATGTTCTTGCCCTTGGCCTTCTCGGCGATGGCCATGCCGATCTTCTTGGCTGCCTCGACGCTGCCGCGGCTCTTGCCGCTGCCGGCAAAATCCTTCTCCAGCGTCGATGCCGATGCGATCGTCTTGCCGGCCTCATCGTCGATGATCTGCGCGCTGATATGGCGCAGACTCCGGAAGACGGTCAGCCGCGGTCGGGACGCAGTCCCGGCCACCTTTTTTCGCACTCGTCTATGCCGAATCTTCCTTGCTTTATCCTTGCTCTCTGTCACGGTTCACTCCCAATACATCACTCGCTGCCCCGCGCCGCCGATCCCGGCGACGCCGCTTCACAGCTCTTGTGGATTACTTACGGTTAAGATTACTTACCGGCTTTACCGGCCTTTCCTTCTTTTCGTTTGATGACTTCGCCGCTGTACTTGATGCCCTTGCCCTTGTACGGTTCAGGTTTCTTGATCGCCCGCAGATTGGCCGCCACCTGACCGATCAAATGCCGGTCGATCCCCTTCAACAGAATTTGCGTCTGCTTGGCATCAACAGCGGCTTTGATGCCTTGAGGGAGCGGAAAAACAACGGGGTGGGAAAACCCCAATGAAAGCATCAAGTTAGAGCCGTGGACCGCAGCCCGGAAGCCCACGCCGGAGATCTCGAGGGTCCGCTCATATCCCTTGCTCACGCCCGTGACCATGTTCGCCAGCAGATTGCGCGTAAGCCCGTGCAGTTCCCGGTAGATCTTCTGGTCCGAAGGCCGCTCCACGACCAAACGGCTGTCTTCCTTCTTCACGGTCAGCCGGGGATGCACACGCTGCGAAAGCTCCCCGAGCGGCCCCTTGATCGTCACCTTGCCGGTTTCCACCCGCGCGTCAACGCCGGACGGAAGTATAATCGGTTGTTTCCCAATCCTCGACATAATATTCCTGCCTTCTCACAAACAGTGTGAAGCTGCAAATGCCCTGTTACCACACGTGGCAGAGCACTTCTCCGCCCACTTTTTCCTTCTGCGCCCGCGCCCCGGTGATGATGCCCTTGGGCGTCGACAGGATCGCAATACCTAGGCCGTTCAGAACCCGCGGCACCGCGTCGGTGCCCACATAGACCCTGCTGCTCGGCTTGCTGATGCGCTTCAAACCCTGGATCGCCGACACCTCATCGTCCTGATACTTGAGATAGATGCGAACCAGGCCCTGCCTGCGGTCCTTGACGAGCTTGACGTTCTTTACGTATCCCTCGTCCTTCAAGATCTTTGCGATCTCAATTTTCAGCTTCGACGACGGAATGTCGACTTTTTCCAGCCTCGTCTTGCTGGCGTTGCGGATACGCGTCAGCATATCCGCGATCGGATCGGTCATCATGAGTTTCGAGCCCCTTCGCCGGTGCTTACCAGCTTGCCTTGATCACGCCCGGGATCTCACCCTTGAGCGCCCTGTTCCTGAAACAGATGCGGCACATATCGAATTTTCTGAGATACCCCCGCGATCTTCCGCAAAGGGGGCAGCGATTATATCCACGAACCTTGAACTTCGGGGTTCTGGATGCCTTCGCCATTAAGGACTTCTTTGCCATGATTCCTCCCGTGGAGCCTTTCGCGCCAGGATTACTTCCGGAACGGCATGCCGAAGTGCCCCAGCAACGCCCTTCCTTCTTCATCCGTTTTTGCAGTTGTCACGATTGCAATGTCCATCCCGTGTATTGAATCGATCTTGTCGATCTCGATCTCCGGAAAGATGACCTGCTCTTTAACACCCATCGAGTAATTGCCCCTGCCGTCAAAGGATTTGGGCGATACGCCCTTGAAATCCCTGATGCGCGGGAGCGCGGCGCTGATCAGCCGATCGAGGAACTCATACATCCGGGCGCGCCGAAGCGTCACTGAGCAGCCGATGGGCATGCCTTCGCGGAGTTTGTAATTCGCGATCGACTTCTTCGCCCGCGTAACCACCGGCCGCTGCCCGGTGATCCGGCCGAGTTCATCAACAGCATGATCCAGGGCCTTTGCGTTCGTGATCGCCTCGCCCATGCCCACGTTCAGCACGATCTTGACGATCTTCGGGGCCTGCATGCTGCTTGAATAGCTGAACTCCTTGATCAACGCCGGCACGACCGTCTTGAGATATTTCTCGCGCAGCCGCTGCGCGGGCGCGGCTTCTTTCGGCCGTGCAGGGGCTGCCGCCTTGGCCTCAGCCGACGGAGCCGCCTTCTTGGCGTCCTTCTTGGCGGCCTTTGCCGGCGCCTTGGCCGCCTTTTTCGGAACTGCGGCCGCGGAATTCTTCGCGCCGCCCTTGGTGTCCTTTTTTGTATCTTTCTTGTCTGCCATAGATTGCGTTTCCCGTATGATTCCTTCTGGTTTCATCAGCCGTCCCGTCCCCGTTGTTCCCGAGAGACGGCCGCATGCTTACTGCTGGATGATCAATCGAGCGCCTCGTTGCAGGTCCGGCACACCCTGCCGGTGCGCGCGCTTCCTTCATTAGCCTTCCGTGTCGTCTTCGTCGGCTTATCGCACTTGGGGCAGACCAGCATCACATTGGCTGCTGACAGGGGGCCTTCCTTCTGGACAATCCCTCCCTGCCGCATCTGCTGGTTCGGCCGCGTGTGGCGCTTGATGATATTGAGCTTCTCCACCACGATCCGATTTTCCGACGGATGCACGGCGATGACCCGGCCGCGCTTGCCCCGTTCCCGACCTGCTTTCACTTCCACTGTATCATTCTTCTTGATCTGCATATGCCTTCCTCAAACCGGAACCGCGCCCTCGCTCATCCTAGAGCACTTCCGGCGCCAGAGAAATGATCTTCATGAAATTCTTTCTGCGCAGCTCTCTCGCCACGGGGCCGAAGATGCGTGTTCCGATCGGTTCGTTCTGCGCGTTAATGAGCACAGCTGCGTTCCGGTCGAACTTGATATACGAACCGTCAGCACGGCGGACTTCCTTCGTCGTGCGCACCACCACGGCCTTCGCAACGGTCCCCTTCTTTACCTGGCCGTCGGGGATCGCCATCTTGATGGCCACCACGATCACGTCGCCCAGCGAAGCGTAGCGTTTCCGGGTCCCGCCGAGCACCTTGATGCACATCACCTTTTTCGCGCCGGAATTATCGGCCACGTCAAGTACCGTCTGTTGCTGGATCATGGCTTCTCCGCTCCTCGTGAAGCTCCGGCACTCTCATCGAGCCGCGCCGTACGGCTCTTTTCAAGAATCTCAAGAACGATCCACCGCTTGTCCTTCGACAACGGCCTGGTCTCAATGAAACGCACCAGATCGCCGATCTTGCACTCGTTCTTCTCGTCGTGCGCCTTGAATCGCGTCGTGCGCTTCACGATTTTGTTATACCGGGGGTGCGAAATCTTTCTCGTCACCGTCAGCACGACCGTCTTGTTCATCTTGTCGCTGACCACGCGACCAGTGTAGGATTTTCTTTTTTTATGCTCGCCCATGTTTTTCCTTCAGTATCGTTTTTGTTCTCGCTATCTCCCTGCGGAGCACCCGCAACCGCATCGGATTCTCTATCTGACCCATTGCCTGCTGGAACCGGAGATTGAACAGTTCCTTCTTGAGGTCGGCCGTCTTTGCCGCCAACTCATCAGCCGACAGGTCACGCAGTTCCCCCGAACGTGCCTTCATAACGATCCCTCCCGCGACACGAACTTCGTCGCAATGGGAAGCTTGTAAGCCGCAAGCCGGAAAGCCTCCCGAGCAATCGCTTCGTCCACGCCGCCCATCTCATACAGGACCCTGCCGGGCTTTACGACAGCCACCCAGTATTCCGGTGCGCCCTTACCCTTACCCATGCGCGTTTCCGCAGGCTTCTTGGTGATGGGCTTGTCCGGAAATATCCGTATCCATATTTTCCCGCCGCGCTTGACATGGCGCGTCATGGCGATACGGGCGGCTTCGATCTGACGGCTCGAGATCCACCCCGGCTCCATCGCCTTGAGGCCGAATTCCCCGTAGCTTACCTCTGCGCCGCGGTAGGCCGTTCCCGTCATCCTGCCCTTGTGCATTTTTCTGTGTTTGACCCGCTTCGGTGCCAGCATATCCGTCGTCCTTTACTCTGTCGTCATATCCCTGGTGTCGATCAGCGCTGTCTGTTACGCTACCGTCTTCGTCTGCGGAAGTATCTCGCCCTTGTAGATCCAGACCTTGACGCCGATCTGGCCCATAGTCGTTTTTGCCTCAAAAAACCCGTACTGAATATCCGCCCGCAGCGTGTGAAGGGGCACCCGTCCCTCGCGATACCACTCGGTCCGCGCGATCTCCGCTCCGCCGAGACGTCCGGCGCAGTTGATCTTGATGCCCTGCGCGCCGAGCCGCAGCGCCGATGTCACGGCCTTCTTCATCGCTCTCCGGAAGGCAATACGGCGCTCGAGCTGGAGCGCGATATTCTCCGCTACCAGCTGGGCGTCCAACTCCGGCCGCCTGATCTCCTGAATGTTTATGTACAGCTGCTTGCCGGTGAGCGTCTCCAGGTCCTTCTTGAGCTTGTCCACCTCAGCTCCCCGCTTGCCGATGATGATGCCGGGCCGCGCGGTGAATATGTTGATCTTAGCTTTCTGGCCTGCCCGCTCTATCTCGATCTTCGAAACGCCGGCGTGCATGAGCCGTTCTTTCACGATCTTACGGATCTTGATGTCCTCATGCAGCAACGCCGCGTAGTTCTTCTTCGAGAACCACCGGGAATCCCAGGTGCGTATTATGCCGAGCCGCAGCCCGATCGGATGTACTTTCTGGCCCATACCGCCTCCACCGTCCCGTTTCTTATGCGGAGAGCACCAGCGTGATATGGCTGGTCCTCTTCCGGATCTCGTTTCCCCGCCCCATGGCCCGCGCCCGAAGCCTCTTCAGGGTCGAACCCTGGTTCACGAATGCCTCGGTGATCTTGAGCGTGTCAAGGTCGCCGAGCTTCTTCTGCTCGGCGTTCGCGACCGCCGAATCAAGCAGTTTCTTCACAATGCGCGCGGCATGCAGCGGCGTGAACTCCAGAATATTCTTCGCCTCGCCTACCCGCTTGCCGCGAATGAGCTCTATTACCTGCCTCGCCTTGCGCGGCGTGATACGTATATGTCTGACCGTTGCGCTTGCGTCCATGCTCAGCATCCTCTTTCATGCGCCTGCCCAGTCTGCGCTTCGGCCCGGGCCGTACCGCGCAAACGCAGCAACCGCGTTATTTCCTGGGCGCGCTGCTCTTCTCAGCGGCCTTCGCTTTCGAACCGCCATGCCCTTTGAAGGTCCTCGTCGGCGAGAACTCTCCCAGTTTGTGCCCGACCATGTTCTCGGAAACGTACACGGGGATAAACTTCTTGCCGTTGTGCACGGCCATGGTATGGCCCACGAACTCAGGCGTGATCGTCGATCTGCGTGACCAGGTCTTGAAGATCTTCTTGTCCCCCGATGAATTCATCGCCTCTATTTTCCGCATCACGCTTTCATCGACAAAGGGGCCTTTTTTAATCGATCTCGGCACTGCAACCTCCATTAAAGAGCGAATCCTAAATTCTAATTTCTAAATCCTAACCAAATCCAAAAATCCAAATTTAAATTCAGCAACACTTTTTAGAACTTGGGATTTCGCATTTTACATTACCTGCTCTTCGTTCTGCGCGAAAGGATATATTTACCCGTCTTCTTGTTGCGTCGCGTCCTCTTCCCGTCAGGAAGGCCCCAGGGCGAGCATCCAGGCCGGCCGCCTGATGATTTTCCTTCGCCGCCGCCGAGAGGATGGTCCACGGGGTTCATGGCTACGCCGCGCACGCGGGGACGCCTCCCCAACCACCGTGAGCGACCCGCCTTACCGATGGTGATATTCTCGTGATCCAGGTTGCCCACCTGTCCGATAGTTGCCATGCATTCGGATCGGACCTTGCGGACCTCGCCGGAGTTGAGCCGCAGGGTCGCATACTCGCCCTCCCGGGCAAGAAGCTGCACCGACGCTCCTGCGCTCCTCGCAAGCTGGCCGCCTGCGCCTTTTTTAAGCTCCACGTTGTGGATCACCGTCCCGACAGGGATGGAGGTAATAGGGAGCGCGTTGCCGGTCCGGATGTCCGCGTCCGGACCTGACACCACCGTATCGCCGATTTGCAGGCCCAGAGGCGCGAGCATATAGCGCTTTTCTCCGTCCCGGTAATGCAACAGGGCGATCCGGGCCGTCCGGTTCGGATCGTACTCGATGTGCGCCACCGTGGCGGGCACCCCGAATTTTTCACGCCGGAAGTCGATGATCCGGTACTTCTTCTTGTGCCATCCGGCGCGATACCGGACCGTTATCTTTCCCCGGTTGTTCCTGCCGCCGGTCTCCTTGACCTTGACGACCAGGGACTTCTCCGGTCTGCTCCGGGTGATCTCCTCAAAGGAAGACGATGTCTGGAACCGCCTGCCTGGAGACGTCGGATTGTAGGTTTTTACCGCCATTTACGCACCCTCAAAAATGTCGATCTTTTCGCCGGCCTTGAGCGTCACGTAGGCCTTTTTCCAGTCGGGCTTGCTGCCCTGCCGCGCGCCGAGACGCTTCTTTTTGCCCGCACAGACCACGGTGGTCACGTCAAGCACTTTCACCTTGAAGATCGTCTCGATCGCCTTCCGCACCTGGAGCTTGTTGGCGTCCTTCCGGACCACAAAGGTCAGGACGTTGTTCTTGTCTTTCTGGCGCGAACCCTTCTCGGTGATGCGCGGCATCCGTATGATATCGTAGTGTTCGTTCGTCATTTCCCGTAGGTCTCCTCAAGAACGTTCAGCGCATCCTCGGTCGTGATGAGGTACCGGTACTTCAGCAGATCATACACATTGATATTCTGCATGCGCAGCACCTTGACGGAGGGAATGTTCCGCGCTGCGAGCGCCACGTTCCTGTTCTCCGAGGAAAGAAGAACAATGGCATTCTCCGAGACACCCAGCGTCGCGAGCAGCGTAGACATCTGCTTCGTCTTGGGCTCTGCCAGCGCAAGCTTGTCGAGAACGATCACGCGCTGCTCCTTCGCTTTCTCGGCCAGGGCCGCGGTGAGCGCTGCACGCTTCATCTTTTTCGGCATGCTGTACGAATAGTCCCTCGGCAGAGGACCGAAGCACGTGCCGCCATGGCGCCACAGAGGCGACCTATTGCTCCCGGAGCGGGCGCGGCCCGTGCCCTTCTGCTTCCACGGCTTCTTGCCGCCGCCGCTCACCAGACCTTTGGTCTTGGTGGATGCGGTACCCGCCCGCTTGTTCGCAAGCTGATTCACCACGGCCGAATGCAGAAGATGCGGCTTCACCTCGGCCCCGAACAGGGCGGGCAGCGTCACATCCTTCACTTTTTTGTTGTTCATATCGACCATCGCGACTGATACTGTCGACATTGCTCGCACCATCACTTTCTTAAATACGATCAGCTCTGCTTGTAAATGAGCACAATCCCGTTCTTTCCGCCGGGGACGGCGCCCCGCACGAGCAGAAGGTTCTGTTCCTTCCGCACTTCAACGACCTTCAGGTTCTTGACGGTCACCGTGTCAACGCCCATGTGGCCAGGCAGTTTTTTCCCGGGCAGCACCCGTGACGGGTAGGCGCTCGAACCGATTGAGCCGGGCGCGCGGTTGAACATGGAACCATGTCCGCCCGGACCGCCCCGGAAGTTATGCCGCTTCATCACGCCGGCAAAACCCTTCCCTTTGCTCGTGCCGCTCACCGTCACCATTTCGCCCTGCTGAAAGATCTCAACGGTCACCTGCTGGCCCTGGTCGTACTCCTCCGTGCGGAACTCACGCAGGCTGCGGTGGGGAGCTACACCGAATTTTTTATAATGACCGGCGACCGGTTTTGTGGCCCTGTTCTGCCGCTTCTCTTCGTCAAAAGCAAGCTGCGTCGCCGCATAGCCGTCCCGCTCAGCCGTCTTTTTCTGCACGACCGCGCAGGGGCCGGCCTGAATGACCGTCACGGGGATAAGCTCACCGCCCGAGAAGATCTGGCTCATTCCGAGTTTTTTTCCGATAATTCCCTTGCTCATAACCTGTTCCCTTCACCCGGACAGGATCTTTCCGCCAGGCAGGCCGCCAATCGGGCCCTACAGTTTGATTTCCACGTCAACGCCCGCTGCAAGATCAAGCTTCATCAGCGCATCGACGGTCTGCGGAGTCGGATCAAGAATATCGAGCAGTCGCTTGTGCGTCCGAATCTCGAACTGTTCCCGTGATTTCTTGTCCACATGCGGCGACCTGAGCACCGTCCACCGGTTGATCGTGGTCGGAAGCGGGATCGGGCCGGAAACCCTGGCCCCCGTCCTCTTGGCCGTGTCCATGATCTCGACTGCCGACTGGTCCAGGAGCTTGTGGTCGTATCCTCTGAGCCGTATTCTGATCTTCTGATTCACCTGCGTTTCCTCTCAAATGCGAATTCGGGATGTGGTTCTTGAAATAGATGACGGAAGCCCCGCATTCGCCATTCCGCATTCCGCATTCGTCTTATTCGATAACTTCGGTGATGACCCCTGCGCCCACGGTGCGGCCGCCCTCGCGGATGGCGAACCGGAGCTCTTTGTCCATGGCGATCGGCGTGA
>MHDZ01000037.1 GCA_001805055.1 Nitrospirae bacterium GWC2_57_13 | reverse complement strand
TCGACTTGGAGAAGAGCCAGAAGAATAAGAAGAGGGGTTTGGACACGGAAACAACGGATGGCACGGATCAGGTCGGATAAATAAGGTAGTGTTAAAGGATGAAGTTCTTATTCGTGTCATTTGTTCCATGTGTGCAATTCGTGTTCAGTCATTTTTGTTCCAGGTGCGATGCTTCCGCCGGCTGCAAAGGCATGTTCAGATGAAAACACAAACTCCGACGCAAAAGACCAGGCTTGAATCGTCCTCGCTCTTGTGTGACCATTGCATGCTTCCGGTCACTGACAGGGATGCGGTCTATGATGATCATCCCGCAGGCCGCAAGGTCTTCTGCTGCCGCGCCTGCAATGCCATCTATCGGATGATACAGGAAGAGGGCTTCGGCGATTTTTACCGCAAGAGGTACTGGAGCTCGCCGGGAATTCCCGAGGTACTCAAGTCGGGCGGCGAATCAGCTGACGTCGCGCAGAGCGGGGAACCAGGGTCGGCAGATTTTATCCGCGAGGACGGGGATATCCGTGAAGCAGACCTGGTGATCGACGGCATCCGGTGTGCATCCTGCATCTGGCTGAACGAGCTGGTGCTGGAGCGAACCGAGGGTGTGATTTCAGCGCGCATTAACTTTGCCACGCACCGTGCCGTGGTGAGATGGGACAGCATGACTATCAATCTCGCGAGAATACTCTCCCGGCTTCGGTCTATAGGGTATGTTGCCCGGCCCTATTCTGTTTCAGCTCATGATGAAGCACTTCAGCGGCAGGGCAGGGACCTGCTGATACGGCTCGGCACGGCCTTTTTTTTCTCCATGCAGCTCATGCTGTACAGCATCGCGCTTTATGCCGGTTTTTTCCAGGGCATCGATCCGATGACGAAAAAGTGGCTCGAAGCAGCCGCCTTTGGCGTGTCTACGCCTGTCCTGTTCTATTCAGGCGGGCCTTTTCTGGCCGGCGCATGGCGCGGCATCCGCAACCGGGCCCTGAACATGGATGTACTGATCTCGATCGGAGCGCTCGCGGCTTATGGAGTGAGCATTGCCCATATGCTCTTCGGCGGCGAGGTCTACTTCGACACTGCGGCAATGATCATCACCCTTGTGCTGCTGGGCAGGTACCTTGAGCACGCTGCGCGGCGGTCCGCGTCCCAGGCTGTGGGAAAGCTCCTGTCCCTCCAGCCTCGGGAGGCGCGTGTGGTGCGCGGCGCAGAGAGGCGCATGGTACCAGTCTCGGAAGTTGTGAAGGGCGATCATCTTGAGGTGCGGCCCGGGGAACGCATCGCACGTGACGGGACCGTTCTCGAAGGGGTCTCGGAAGCAGACGAGTCGCTTGTTACAGGCGAGTCGAAACCTGTGGACAAAGAGCCTGGTTCATCGGTCATCGGCGGCACCATGAACGGTCTTGGCGTGCTCCTGATGGAAGTAACGCGTACAGGCCAGGAAACGGTGCTTGCCCAGATCATCAGGCTCGTGGAGAATGCCCAGTCCGCTGCTGCGCCGATCCAGCGGTTGGCAGACAGGGTATCGGCCTATTTTATTCCCGTGATCCTGGCAGTGGCTGCGGCGACCTTCGGGTATTGGTCGATGCAGGGAGGCGGCAACAGTGCCGCAGCGATGCTCAGCGCCGTGTCGGTGCTCGTGATCGCTTGTCCCTGTGCCCTCGGTCTTGCAACACCGGTTGCAATCCTTGCGGGAACTGGCAGGGCCGCTCGGAGGGGCATTCTGATCAAGGGCGGGGACGTGCTGGAGCGGATGAGGGCGGTGCGCGTTGTTGTATTTGACAAGACCGGAACGCTCACGACGGGGAAGATGGGAGTCGAGGAAGTGTGGAGTGTGGGATCGAAGATTGGAATGCGGAATGCGGAATGCGGAGTGCGGAATGAAGAGCGGGAATCCGAACTGCTCCAACTCGCGGCATCAGCAGAGCAAGCATCAGAACACCTTCTCGGCGCTGCGATAGTGAACCATGCGAAGGACCAGGGGGTCGAGCTGCTTCCTGCCGGTGATTTTCGCGCTTTGCCGGGCCAGGGAGTGCGCGCCACGGTGGATGGAAAGCGCATTTTCGTGGGCAAGAAAGAGATGCTTGGAGGCGAGGGTGTGCACATCCCGAGCGATGCGGAAGAAGCGGCACAGCAGCTCGAAGAGCAGGGCATGACTGTGGTGTTTGTTGCGCGCGCAGGAAAACTTATTGGATACATCGCGCTCATGGATGCGCCGAGGTCCGAAGCGTCCGCGACAGTGAACCGGTTCAAAAAACTGGGTATGGACGTGATGATGATAACAGGAGATAATGAGGCGACAGCGCATGTAGTCGCATCCGGCATGGGAATTGAAAAGGTCCTGGCAGGTGTTCTGCCCGGCGGAAAGGCCGATGCAGTTCGTCAGATCCGGCGGCAAGGCAAGGCCGTGGCCATGGTAGGCGACGGGATCAATGACGCGCCGGCCCTTGCAGCGGCTGATGTGGGCATAGCCATGTCCTCGGGCTCGGACGTGGCCATTGAGTCCGCAGGCGTGGTGCTCGTCCGCAGGGACCTGGAAACTGCGGTGGAAGCCTTCGAGATCAGCCGGAAGACCCTCCGCATCATCAAGCAGAACCTCTTCTGGGCTTTTTTTTACAACGTCGCGGCAGTGCCGCTCGCAGTTTCGGGGATGCTCGTGCCTGTCGTGGCAGCGGCGGCAATGGTGGTGAGCTCCGTGTCGGTGGTGACGAACTCGCTGAGAGCGAGATGACATTTACAGGGTACCGTGCAATATTATAGCTAGACGCAGATCAACGCTGATCAGTAGCGAGGGGCCGTTTCAAACCGGTGAAACAAAAAGAATGTAATTGAACCGCCAAGGCGCGCCTCGCTCCGTTTCTAATAACATCAGAGGCGGGACGGAGAGGGACGCAAAGGAAACCTTAAATCTGGGTTTAAAACCGAGTTAATGTATTTCTCTGCGAGCTCTGCGCCTCTGCGAGAATGATAGTTTTTCGGTTTTGTGCGAGGACGTTGAGAATTTGTCATTTGAGATGCGGAGCCTAGTTCATATGCTTTGGACCATCATCGCCCTCATAATTCTGATGTTCGCCTTCGGCCTCGCCGGGTGGTTCATCTTCCTCTGGGCTGTCAAGTCCGGCCAGTTCGACGACGTGGAGCGGCCCAAGCACCGGATGATGGACGAGGATAGCTGAAATTTGGCATAGCCGAAGAGGGTTGCCAAGCATGATAAATACGACAAGGCCATATATTTTTTGTTATAATCCATCAGGTTGATAATTTCGAGTCAGTCATAAAGTTTTTTCGATGGGCTGGCGGTGTGCAAAATGTTTAAATATACAAAAGGGTTGCATGTTTGATGAAAGCCTACCCGACATTCAATCGCTGGTTAACCACAGGAGATAATTTTGGTGCAAAACATGCTGCCTGATCGTAGTTACATTGCAGAGCTAAGACGTCCATGGAAGCTTGCCAGCTTTGCAATTGGGATGGCCTGGCTGCTGTTTGGTGCATTAAACTACGGTATTTCTGACTGGGATGTCGGCATTAGCCTGTTGATGGGGGGGCTGACGTATCTCTGTGCACCGTGGAGCGTAAGAGTCATTCTGGTTAGTCTGAGATTCCGTCCCAAGTATTGGCTGCTCTGGATCGGAAGTGCTGTTGCTGTGGCCCTGGTCGTAATCGATGGTGTTTATTATTTGTACCACTCCATTGTTGGAAATGAAATGCTTCGCCGCGAAAATTTTTATGCATCATCTGCTCTGTACTTCCTGTCAGGAACCATTTGGTTATATCGGGGCTCCTTGCGCGATTTTGTTGCCGATTTCCGGGCATTGCGTTCTATGCCGCGCATAACTGGCGCACGTTATAAAATAAAAATTCGTTGGATTGTATCCGCGCTGCTGATTCTCATGATTGGCGGGAGCTTTGCAGTGTACCCAGTTGATCATTACCGTATCAGCAAGTTTTGCGGCTCAATAATAGTGAACGAATCAATTGAAGCAGTGCGATCGCGTGCATTAGAACATTCCGGTTTTCGTATCACGGAGAATTATGAAAGAGAAGGCACATGCTCATTTATTATTCACTCTCCCCGGTCATTTGGAAGGTTCACTTGTTTTGTCGAGAATGATGGAAAGGCTGTTACTAAAGCAAAGTTTAACGACTTCGACTAATCGCTCGGGCAGAACCTGGAGTTCAAGGTCGACCGCTGCGCTGTGGTATCGTTGCTGCATTATGTGTCAAAAGAAAAGGTTAAGATAGTATGGATACTACGGCATCAATAATGTGGGGAGTGTTGTTTGCTCAATCGGGATGGGATACTTAATCTGCGGGAAAAAGCAACAGCGAGGCATTGCTTTCCTGTCTGGTGTTTTGCTATGTATTTTCCCTTATTTTGCCTCCAATGTGTTTCTTATGATTCTTATTGCTATTATTTTCATGGCCCTACCCTATTTCATACGATATTAAGTTGAAAAACACCTAGCCTGGTTCTTCAACTTATTCTTAGCTGCATTTATAACTATCGGCCTTCTGCTCGCTCCGCTCATGCCTCAATAAGTCGGACAATATTGTCTTTTTTTTGCTATAATCCATCAGGTTGTTAATTTCGAGTCAGACATAAGCTCAAAAAGGAGGAAAAGAAACATGGAAATGCTGGGTCTGGTATTTATGCTTATTGGAGCGGTGATTGCGATTGTGTACGGTATCATATTGTTGGTCAAGGCATTTCAAACGTCGGTTCTTTGGGGGCTCGGTTCGATATTTGTTCCCTTTGTATCGCTGCTTTTTGTTATCCTTCACTGGGATGTCGCAAAAAAGCCTTTCTTAATGGGCTTGATCTCGATTCCTTTTTTTGTAATAGGCATACTGTTCATGCCTGATTCCATGATGCAGCAGGTTCCCGTCTCATCGTAATAACAGCTGTTATGTTCCATTCTAAGGCTCGCCGTGTCGTAATCGAAACGGCGGGCCTTTTCTTCACTTCCGGGACGATCTTGTCTAAAGCGGGATTTCGGTGCTGCATGGCACTAACGTAAGTACCAATGCGTTACATCGGGACGCAATGATAGAAAAGAAGACAGTTAAATGGATTTTCATCGTTTTCCTGCTGTCGGTCATGATCGGTATCGGCTACCTGTCAGCATTTTCATCGGTATCGCGTAGTGGATTCGTACGCAGTTGGTTGGGCGAGTATTCATCGCAGTTAATCAGCGATAGCCGGTCTGACGATCATTTCTTCATAAGGTTGGCGTCGGCAGGTGTTGAGCGGACAAAGTATAAGGTACGCTACGATCCAGCCTACGTAAGGATACCCTATCCCAACGGTGACGTACCCGCAGGTATGGGCGTATGCACGGACGAGATCGTCAGGGCATATCGTCGTGTCGGCATCGACCTGCAGGCCGGGGTCCATGAGGACATGAAGGAGGTCTTCTGGAGCTATCCGAAGCTCTGGCGCATGACTGGACCGGACCCGAACATCGATCATCGGCGGGTACCGAACCTGATGATCTATTTGACCAGGAAGGGGTCAGTGCTTCCCATAGACAATGATCCTTTGATCTATCGTCCAGGGGATATCGTGGCATGGGAGTTGAGCAACGGGCTGCTTCATATCGGTCTCGTTGTGGTACCGAGATCCCGGGACGGAAAGCGTCATCTTATTGTTCACAACATCGGGCAGGGGCCAAAGCTGGAAGACGCGCTGTTCGTAGGGCGGATTATCGGACATTTCCGTTACCAACCGTAGTGATAACATAAAAAAGCATTCCTATTCTCCCTTTTTCAGGGGGGAATCTTCCCGATGTTTTAAACAGACGGGCCAAGGAGAGAATAATGACCGCTTACTTCGAAGTATTCATCATCGGGCTGCTCGGCAGCATGCACTGTATCGGTATGTGCGGCGGATTTGTGGCCATGTATTCGCTCAAAAAGCCCGCAGACGGGCCGTCGATGCCGTACCATATTCTGTACAACGTGGGCAGGACCACGACCTACGCAGTGATCGGCGGCGTGATGGGTTTTCTCGGCTCTCTGGCGCAGACCGCTGCCGCGCTGCACGGCTTCCGGGGCGGCGTGCTTCTTTTCGCGGGGGCAATGATGGTCCTGATGGGACTGAATATCGCGGGAGTGCTTGGAAAGCGGGGGATGTTCGAGGATGCCGGCATCACGGAGCTTCCCATGTTCCGGAAGACGCTGCAGCGGATCCTCAAGTTCGAGAGCGCCTGGGGCGCCCTGGTGCTCGGCCTGCTCCTGGGATTCCTGCCATGCGGATTACTGTATCCAATTTTTTTGAACGCCGCTGCAAGCGGAAGCTTCCTGTCAGGTGCGACGATCATGGTCGTCTTTGGTCTGGGCACCATGCCTGCCTTGATGGCCTTCGGTCTGCTGGTGACGAAGATCAAGCCTCATTTCAAGCTCATCCTGTACCGCATTGCAGCGGTCCTTATCATTCTTCTCGGAGCCAGGACCTTTCTCAAAGGCATGGCCTTCAACGGCTGGATCCCGCCGGTCAAGCTCTGGTAGCGCTCTCCCAATCGCGGTTACGAAATGTCTTCGACGTTCAAAGCTGCAGGGCTTCTGTTTCTGCTGTTACTTGACGAGGGCCATGCGCTCAGACGCCGACCGCGCATGCTCTCCGTTCGGTTGCGTAGCCGCAGCTTTTTTCCAGTAATCCTTGGCTTTGCCGGGGTTTGTCAGGACGTCGGCCCAGATGTTGCCAATCTTCAGATACAGAGAGGCCTGAAGATCTTTGTCCGTTGATGAGCCTGCAGCCTGGTCATAGGCCTTCACTGCGTACCTTGCGTTGCTGGAGCGCCGTGCAGAGGCCTCAACATATATGTCACCCTGAAAGATATATACTTCCGTGGCATTGGCTCCGTAGGAGATGGCCCGGGAAAGATGGCTGTCCATGTCGGGCAGGTTTTCAAGAGCAAGGTAGTATTTGGCATAGGCAATGGACAGGTCGGGAGATCGCCGGTATTTTTTGGACAGGACCTTGAGCGCTCGTGCGGCTTCCTTTTTCTTGTAGGCCCATTTTTTGTCGCCGATCTTCTTAAGCCGTCCCAGCTCTTCGATGATCGCTTCAGCTGCCGCTATGTCCTGCGCTCCGCTGCCCATTGCCGTAGACTGCATGGGATTCACTGTTCCGGGATCCGGGCGCGATACCATTGTTCCCGTGCCGACCTCTTTCAGGCTCTTTACCATCTGCCCGTACTGAATGGAATCAGCTGAGGCTTCTTTTATAATGACCGCATCGGCGGTTTTTTCGTTCATGGACCGGATCTCGATCGTGCCCATTTCGATGCGTTCCACGTCAAGCACCTCGCCTGTCTTGGGATGCTTGATCGCAGGGCCTTCTTTATATACGCTGAACCGCATGCCTTTTTTCGTGCCGCTCAGTCTTCCTACGTCTATCAGAACGCCGGTATCCGTGCGCTTTACGATATAGCCTTCGATGGGGAAGTCCCTGATGATCTTCTCCGCCATCTGGTTCACGAGGTCTTCCAGTTTGGTCACACTGGAACTGCGGACGATCTCGGCGGCGATGACGGCGCCGGATTCAACGTCGATGATGCGGACGTTGGCCTCGATCACGTTCTGGAATTTCATGAGCGCTCCGGAAACGATCGCGCGCGCTCCGAGCATCTTTCCGAGACGTGATGCATACTGTCCGTCCACAAGGCCAGTGGCGCCGAGCTGCTGCTCAGACAGGACCTTCTCAAGGAGACGGCGTTCGATCACTTCAAGGCGGCCCTGGTTGACGAGGGCGGTGATGAGCCACTCGGCAAAGATCTTTCCCATGTCCTCATTTTCATGATCTCCGTGGAGCTGAAAATCCAGGACAGCGACCTTGGTCTTCAGGGAAGCGGCATGAGCAGGGGAGAGAAGGACGGAAACCGCGAGTACTGCTGCGATAAATAATGACCAGCCTGTTTTTGTCATGACATGCACCTTTCTGGAGCCATTGAATAGATTGCGTTGTGATCAGCGCGCCGATTTTGACGGTGCGCCGACCTGACTACTATTTTTTTATTATACCTAAAGATACAGCTGCAGAGCAAGCCTAATATCAAAATTATGCATCTTATCGTGACCTGCCGGTCACAGCGCCACAGGAACGAAATTACATTCGCTGGGTAATAGTACCGCGGCAGAGGAGTCTTATTTTGGTTTCTGGGGCAACAAATGGCACGGTCGCTGCCGAATGGGGGAAAAATACCTTGACAGACGTCGGAAGCGATGGTATAAATCTATCCTAATTAATTAACCGTTCAGTTAATAGCTATGACACCAGATCGGAAAATAACAGAAGGTCGCAGGTCGGCGGGGCGTAGGCCAAAAGCCCAGCGGGCGGAAGGGGACACGCGGGCTGCGATCCTGAAAGCAGCGCGGCGGGTCTTTGCACAGCGGGGCCTTGACGGTGCGTCGATCCGGGACGTGGCCATGGCGGCCAAGGTGAATACCGCCATGCTGTACTACTATTTCAAGGATAAGGAAAACCTGTATCGGGCCGTGCTTTCCGATTCTTTCTCCGCTCTGATCGCCATCTGGGACAATGAGATCTTCAAATCGGACTCGCCTGCCAGGGAAAAGATCCGCAAGTATGTTGAAGAGTATATCCGTTTCCACCAGGCGAACGAAGACCTGCGCCGGATCATGGCCATGGAATTCGCGGTAAGCGGCGGGGGCGTGACCTGGGTTTGCGAGAACTTTTTTGCCGATAATCATGCGCGGCTTGTCCATATAATTCATGAAGGTATAAAGAATGGCGAGATCAGGAAGGTCGACCCCTCTCTGGCTGTGGCTTCGCTCATAGGCATCATCGTCCACAACTTTATCATGCAGCCCATCGCCGAGCATCTGCATGGAAAAAAGGTTGATCTGTCATCCAGGAAGTTCGGTGCCTTCGTGACCGACTTCTTTTTCGATGGTCTCGGCGTTACCGGAAAATAAAACGGATGTAAACCGCGAGGGGATGTTATCGATGCGAACCGTACAGAGTATTGTGATGATCGGATGCCTGCTCCTTCCCGCGTCCTTCTCTTTTGCCGCCGAGAAGGCCTTTACGCTCCCTGAAGCCTACCAGTCCGCCCTCAGGACGAATGAGGTGGTCGGCATCGCCCGGGAGGGCGTCACGCAGGCTGATGCGGTCGTTGACCAGGCGCGGAGCTATCTTTTCCCGCGGCTGACCGCGAAGTCATCCTATACCCGCTATAACGAGGTCCTGCCTCCGTCAGGTGGCTTCGTTTTCCAGCCCCTCGATGAGTTCCTGGCAGGCATGGTCCTGACCCAGTCGATCTATACCGGCGGGAGGACTTTCGCTGCCTATCGGACCACCCAGACCCTGCGGGAGGTAAGCTTCCGGCAGCTCACCAGCGCGCAGCAGGACATCATCCTTAGCGTATCGCAAGCCTATTACGGCGTACTGAAGGCTGGGAAACTCGTTGGATTGAGCAGGGCCTCGCTGGCCCGCATGGTGCGACACAGAAAGGTCGCGGAGCGTGAGGCCGCGACGCGCCGGACCAAGGCGAACATATCGGCGCTGCTCCGGGCCAACACGCTGGTGAGCCAGGCGGGAATCATCCTGACGCGCTCCCAGGACGGATTGCGGATCGCGCGCCAGAGACTGAGCATCCTGACAGGGCTTCCGGAGAACGTGGACCTCTCCGAACCGGCGGCCGTCCAGGAGCCTGCCCAGAGCTTTGCAGACCTGAAGTCCCTGGCCTATGAGAGCCGGGAGGATCTTTCGAGCTCACGGCTGAACGAGAAGGTGGCAGCCGAGAACATTACCATCGTGAAAGGCGCCCACTATCCGCAGGCGTACGCTGAAGGCGCTCTTCAGTACAAAAGTTCCGACCCCGAGACGCTGACCGACGGGACCATCTACTACGGCGGGGTGCGGCTCACGATCCCGATCTTCGAAGGGGGACTGATGAGGGCGGAGGTCGCAGCTGCGCGCTCGAAGCAGCGCCAGGCCGAGCTTGCCACGGCACTTCTCCGAAAGAACATCGAGACAGAGGTCTTTGAGGCCTACGTGAACCTGCAGACCATCACCTCGGTTCTGAATACGGCGAAGCAGCAGTATAGCGACGCCAAGGAGAATTTCGACGCAGTGGAATCCCTCTTTGGACAGGGTCTGGCATCCAGCCTTGCCCTTATCGACGCCCAGCAAGCGCTCTTCCTGGCCGAGCGGGAGTATAGTGTCGCGCTCTACGACCGCGAGGTGGCGGTGCTGCAACTTCAGCGGAGCGTAGGACTGCTGGGGAAAGAATTATTAGCGAATAGCACGTAAGATGGTGAGATGGTAAGAAGTTGTGAATCAGATGGTTTTAACTTCCTACCTTCTTACCTTCCCAACTTCACTTAATTAGAGGGTTGCCTATGAAACTTCCTGAAATATCCATCAAGCGGCCGGTCTTCATGACTATGGTAACGCTTGCCCTGATCGTTTTCGGGGTTGTGGCCTATCCGAAGCTCGCACTCGATCTTTTCCCCAAAGTTGACTTTCCGGTGATCAACATCACCACCAAGCTCGTTGGCGCAAGCCCTGAAGTGATGGAGATCGACGTCACCGATGTGATCGAGGAAGCGGTCAATACGATCAGCGGCGTCAAGTCCATCCGTTCCTCCAGCATGGAGGAATTTTCCATCGTGACCGTGGAGTTCCATCTTGAGCGGAATATCGACCTGGTTGCCCAGGACGTGCGCGACAAGGTCGGCGCCGTACGAAACCAGCTGCCTAAGGAAACCGAGCCGCCGGTGATCGAGAAGATCAGCCCCGAGGACCAGCCCATCATCTGGATAGCGGCCTGGGGCGACCGGACCATAAAGGATATGACGCACTATGCCGACAAGGTGCTGAAGCGGGACATCGAGAAGATCCCTGGCGTGGGGTCGGTCACGATAAGCGGCGGCCGGGAGCGGCAGGTGCGTATCTGGCTTGACCAAAAGAAGATGGAGGCTGCCGCGCTCACGTCGGAAGACGTGAAGCGGGCATTGGGCGCCGAGCACAAGGAAGTTCCAGGCGGCAGGATCGAGAACAGCCGCATGGAATATATTGTCAAGACCAAGGGCGAGTATGAGACGCCCGAGGCGTTCAACGGCATGGTAATTTCCTATCGCCACGGACGGCTCATTAAACTGAAGGACATCGGCTACGCTGAGGACGGCCTCGAGGACGAGCGGTCTATCACACGATACGACGGCAAGACAGCTGTGGGCCTGTCAGTGAAGCGGCAGTCCGGGGAAAATACCGTGGCCGTGGCGGATCGCGTCAAGGCAGCGGTGGCAGCGGTCAAGCCGCCGAAGGGCATAAAGCTGAACATTACCTTCGACCAGTCGATCTACATCAAGCGCTCCATTGAGGACGTGCAGATAGCCCTCTGGCTCGGTGCGATCCTGGCCGTGGTGATCATCTTCGTGTTCCTCAGGAGCGTCCGGAGCACCCTGATCAGTGCCGTGGCCCTGCCGACCTCGGTTATCGCCACCTTTGCCTTCATCCAGTTTCTCGGGTTCACGCTGAACATGATGACCATGCTGGCGCTATCCCTGTCAATCGGCATCCTGATCGATGACGCCATCGTGGTGCTCGAGAACATCTATCGCCGGATGGAAGAAGGGGAGCCGCCGGTCCAGGCAGCCCGGGAAGGCGCCTCCGAGATCGGTCTTGCCGTCATGGCGACGACCTTCTCTATCGTAGCCGTCTTCGTACCCGTGGCCTTTATGAAAGGAATCGTAGGTAAATTTTTCTACGAGTTCGGCATCACCGTGACCGTTGCGGTGCTCGTCTCGCTCTTTGTCTCGCTTACGCTCACTCCCATGCTCTCATCGCGCTTTCTGTACTACCGGCAGAAGCATGGAAAAATCTATATGTTCCTCGAAAAAGGGTACGAGAAGCTCTATGAGTTCTACCGGCCGCTCTTGGCCTGGGCCCTTCGTCATCGACCGACAGTCATAACTATCGCCCTGGGGAGTGTTGTGGCTGGCCTTGCGATCTTTGTGTTGCTGGGAAAGGAATTCATGCCTGCCGAAGACCAGGGTCGGTATCTGGTGAGGCTGGAGGCGCCTATCGACTATTCGCTGCAGCGTGCTGACTCGCTCATGATGAGCGTCGATGAGAAGCTCCGGCAGCGGCCCGAGGTGTCTGGCACGTTCTATGTTACCGGGACGGACTTCGCGCCGGCCATTAACAAGAGCAGGATCTATGTGAACCTGAAGGAAAGGAAGGATCGGACCATCGACCAGCTCGGGTCCATGAAGGTGATCCGCGATGATATCACCGGCACAAAGGATCTCAAGACATCGGTCGAGCCGATCGCCATGGTCGGCGGCGGCATGCGGGCCGTTCCCATCCAGCTCGTCGTTCAGGGCCGGGACCTTGAAGACCTCCACAAACGGACTCTGGTCATAAAGGACGCCTTTGCGGTCATTCCCGGCATTGTGGACGCGGATACGGACATCGAGACCGGTAAACCCGAGGTGCGGGTGCGGATCGACCGCGACAAAGCAGCCAATCTTGGAGTGAGCGCAGCGTCCATCGGTAATACGGTAAACACCATGATCGGCGGTGAGATCATCGGCAAGTACAAGGATGAGAGGGAGGGACAGCGGTACGACATAACCGCCCGGCTCATTCCTGAATCTCGCCGGAAGCCGGGCCAGATCGAAGGCCTGCGGGTCCGTTCCTCCACCGGCGAATTGGTGGGGCTCGAGGATGTGACCACGCTAGACATCGGCACGGGCCCGACAGTGATCACCCACATGAACCGCCAGCGGTCAGCCACCCTTTTTGCGAACACCGAAGCGGGTAAGCCGATGGCTGAAGCCATGAACGACTTGAACGCCATCGCCGCAAAGAACCTGACCGAGGAGTATTCCACACGCTACATCGGCATGGCTGATGCAATGCTCGAATCCTTCGAGAGCATCGTCTTTGCCCTGATCATCGCGGTGATCATGGTCTATATGATCCTGGCGTCCCAGTTCGAGAGTTTTGTTCACCCATTCACCATAATGTTCTCGCTTCCGGTGAGCTTCATTGGCGCTATGGGGCTACTGTATATTACCGGCGAACGGATCAATATTTTCAGCCTCATCGGCATTATTATGCTTATGGGACTCGTGACAAAGAACGCCATCCTGCTCGTGGACTACACCATCACGCTCCGGCACAAGGGCATGGAGCGGAACGAGGCGCTCCTGAAGGCCGGGCCTGTGCGGCTGCGGCCCATCCTGATGACCACGGCAGCCATGGTCTTCGGTATGCTGCCCACGGCGCTGAAGCTCGGCGAGGGCGCGGAACTGCGGGCTCCCATGGCCATTGCCGTTATCGGAGGATTGGTCACTTCAACGCTGCTGACGCTCGTTGTCGTGCCGGTGGTGTATACGCTGGTGGACGATCTGGAGAATTTCTTTAAGAGAAAGAAAGAGGTATGATTGGACGCGGATAAAGGCGGATAGGCACGGATAAAGCTCATATTATCAGAGGTTTTATCTTGTTTTGACGGATTGCATCCATGCATGGGAAATGTTTTACGATGTTATCCGCGTTCATCTGCGTAAATCTGCGGCCAATATAACAATCAGCCATGATCAAACTCGGGCATATCATCTATTCCAACTGTCTTCCCATGCACGCGGGGATCATCACCGGCGTTGTGCCGTTCCCGTTTACTCTTGTTGACGGCATACCCACAGCCTTGAACCGTCTGCTGCTGGACGGAGGGATTGATATCTCGCCGTCATCTTCCATCGAATACGCTTATAATCCCGGCAGATACCGGATCCTGCCGGGGTTTTCCATTACATCGCGAAGCGCGGCAAAAAGCATCATTCTTCAGAGCAGTGTGCCCTTGAACGAACTCGACCGCGGCACCGTGGCCCTTACCACGGCTTCAGCCACGTCAGTGGTCCTGCTGCGGATATTGCTTGAACTTCGTTCGGGTCTCTCACCCGATTACATTGACTTCGAGCAGGGGAAGGAGGAGCCGCCTGCGCGGGTCCATGCAGCGCTCACAATCGGCGACCACGCGTTGAAGCTGGAGCCGTCGCCTCGATTCCCCCATCTGTACGACCTCGGCGCGTTATGGCATGAATTTACCGGCCTTCCCTTTGTCTTCGCTCTCTGGCAGGTGAACTACAAAAAAACCATTGATAAAGACCTCGTCCTGCTTTATGATGTTCTCCAGCGTTCCAAGGAATACGGGCTGTCGCATCTGGAGGGGCTGGCCAGGGACTATTCTGCACGCTTCGGCATCCCGGCCGAACGCCTGCTGGACTACTGGCGATCCTTCAGTTTCGATCTCTCGGAAAAGGAACAGAAGGGACTGCTGACCTATTATGCTTATGCCGCGGAGCTCGGCATGATCGAGTCCGTTCCTGATCTGAGGTTCTGGCAAGCTCCGTGATATGGACCAGCCCAATGGGCGGGCATGCCCGCCCCTACGCTTGATGGCCTGAGCGGTACATCCCCGAGGAGGAACTGGTACGATATTATGTCCCATTCCCACACCCATGATGATCATCACGGCCATGGCCACGTTTACCGGGAAAACGCGGAAGGCGGCAAGCGCGGCCTGCTGATCGCCCTCTCGATCACCGTGGTCATGATGGTGGCCGAGGTGGTCGGCGGACTGCTTTCGAACAGTCTCGCTCTTCTGTCCGACGCCGGGCACATGCTTACCGACAGCCTTGCTCTTGCCCTCTCCTTCTTCGCCATGACCTTTGCGGTCATGCCGGCCACGGAAAAAAAGACCTTCGGCTTTTACCGCCTCGAGATCCTTGCCGCCCTTGTGAACGGGACCGTCCTGCTCATCGTATCGCTCTTCATCATCTATCATGCCTACCAGCGCATCCTTGCGCCTCAGTCAGTTGAAGGGGGGCTCATGTTCGCCGTCGCAGTTTTGGGCCTCCTTGTGAACCTTGTCGGCGGGTTCTTCCTGCTGAAGCACCGCAAGACGAACCTGAACATCCGGGGCGCCTTCCTGCACATCGTCGGTGATGCCCTGTCCTCGGTGGGGGTCATCATCGGCGGCATTGTCATCATCTACACGGGATGGTATCTCATTGATCCGCTTCTGAGCATCCTCATAGCCGTTGCCATCATTATCAGCGCAGGAGCGCTCGTGATGGAATCGGTCCATATTCTCCTTGAATCCGCTCCTGCCCATATCAATATCGCTTCGGTTAGCGCAGAGATCGAGAAGATCGAAGGCGTGCGCGAAGCCTATCACGTGCATCTCTGGACCATCACGTCAGGGGTCTATGCTTTGAGCGCCCATGTAGTGATCGACGATCAGTTGGTGAGCGGAAGCAGGGACATCCTGGACAAGATCCGGTCCATTCTTTTAGACAAGTTCAAGGTTCTGCACAGCACCATCCAGCTCGAATGCGAGCGGTGCGACATGAGTCCCTCCTGCCCGCTGCCCTCAGACGTCGAGAACCACCGTTGAAAAAGCACCACGAACGAGAAGTATATTCCTTGACAGAAGGCGAGTACTTTGGATACACTACCCAATAATTTTGGCTTCAGGTGCGGGCGGGCATGACAGCAACTTCCCCTCGGGTCCTGGTGACCGGAGCCACTGGTCTGGTCGGCAGCCATACCGTGGAGCGGCTCCTCATGAGGGGATGGGACGTCACCTGTCTTGTCAGGGACCCGGCCCGGCTGCGATGGCTCACAGGATCGAACGTGAGGATCATAGAGGGAGACTGCACGCTTCCCGGTACGATCCCTCCGGCCCTGGACGGCGTGTCGGCGGTGATCCACGCCGCGGGATTGACCAAGGCGCGTTGGGCGCGTGAATACTATGAAGTTAATCATCTCGGCACGCGAAACCTTCTCGACGCCTGCGCGAACGCCGGCAACGTCGTAAAAAAATTTGTACTCGTCTCGAGCCTTGCTGCTGCCGGACCGAGTCTTGATGGCGAGCCGGTGAAGGACACCGACACGCCGAGGCCCGTATCGGACTACGGAAAGAGCAAGCTTTTCGCCGAGCAGGAAGCGATCCGCTATCGCGCCCGGTTTCCCCTGGTCATCCTGCGGCCTTCGGCGGTATACGGCCCCCGGGACAGGGACATGTTCGAACTATTCCGCTGGGCTGCAAAGGGATTGTTCGTGAAGATTAGCGGCGGCGAGCGCTATCTCGCGCCCTGTTATGTGGAAGACCTGGCCGATGCGCTGGTCCTCGCCGTGGAAAAGGACGTCCTTTCGGGCAGCATCTACTTCGTTTCCGAGGACAGGCCCTATTCGTGGTCAGCGTTCCGGGACGTGCTGCTCCGGACAGGCGGGGTAAAAGCACGAACAGTGACGATCCCATATTTCGCGGCTTATCTCATGGGTCTTCTGTCCGAGGCAGGCGGGCTGCTTACCGGAAGGCCCGCGCTTACGAACCGGCAGAAAGTGCGTGAGGCGCGTCAGAAGCACTGGATCGGCGATGTTGGAAAGATCGGACGAGAATTGGGATTCCAGTCAGCTATACCCCTGGAACAGGGGTTTGCGCGTACCTGGAAATGGTACCGCGAGCAGGGCTGGATATGATAGTGCAGAAGATGTGAAGTTGGGAAGATGGGAAGGTATGAAGGTGAATCAGTGAAATACATCTTTCGAGTCGGAGGTAGAAGCGTTGGATCTTTTTGAGAAGTGCAGGAAGTACACCGCTGTAAAGGAAATTATGGCAGCGGGATTCTATCCCTATTTCCGCGTTGTGGAGTCGGAGCAGAATCCGGAGGTGATCGTCGAAGGAAAGAAGATGATCATGCTCGGGTCGAATAATTATCTCGGTCTCACAAGCCATCCGAAGGTCAAGGATGCAGCCGTCGCGGCGGTCAAGAAATACGGCAGCGGATGCGCGGGTTCACGGTTCCTGAACGGCACCCTGGACATCCATGTGAAGCTCGAGGAAAAGCTCGCAGCTTTTTTCCGCAAGGAAGGGGCGCTCACCTTTTCCACCGGTTACCAGACGAATCTCGGCATCATCTCCTCCCTGGCAGGCAAGGACGATGTTATCTTCGTCGACAAGCTGGACCATGCCAGCATTTTCGACGCCTGCAGGCTCTCTTATGCCGAGCTCAAGAAGTTCAAGCACAACGACATGACGAGCCTGGAGTACGTTCTGAAAGAGAACGGCAACAGGGGCAAGCTCGTCGTCGTTGACGGCGTATACAGCATGGAAGGGGACATTGCGCCGCTGCCGGACATCGTGACGCTCTGCAAGAAGTACGGCGCCCGGCTGATGGTGGACGATGCTCACGGCGTCGGGGTGTTGGGTAAAACAGGGCGCGGTACTGCTGAGCATTTCGGCCTCGAAAAGGAAGTGGATGTGATCATGGGGACCTACAGCAAGTCCCTGGCATCCATCGGCGGGTTCGTCGTGGCCGATGAGGACATTATCCATTACATGAAGCATACATCGCGGCCGCTTATCTTCTCGGCAAGTCCGCCGCCGGCATCGGTGGCGTCGGTCATTGCGGCGCTCGAGGTCATTGACAGTGAACCCGACCGGCTTGCACGCCTCTGGAAGAACACGCATAAGATGATGAAGGCTTTCAAGGAGATGGGATACGACACCGGGAACTCCGAGACGCCGATCATTCCGCTGCTCATGGGCGAGCAGGACCGGGCCTTCATGATGTGGAAGATCCTGAGCGAGGAAGGTGTGTTCGTGAATCCCGTGGTCCCGCCGGGCACGCAGGCCGGACGCTGTCTCATCCGTACCAGCTACATGGCCACGCACTCCGATGAGATGCTCGACCGGGTGCTGGTGATCCTGGAAAAGGCGGGGAAGAAGCTGGGAGTTATCTAAGGCAGGCGCTGAATCTTAAATTCTATAATATAATTTATGAAACCACGGGTCCCGCAGAACGGGACTCACGGATGAACACAGGTTTGAATGTTCGTTTCGTATATGGTTTTATCCGTGTGCGGCAGAGCCGCCAGTGGTTTACTAAGATGGTCATTAGTAGAGCCTCATAGAAAATAATCCGTCATTCCTGGCTTGACCCGGAATCCAGAGTTTTGACATTGTTTCTGGATTCCCGCTTTCGCGGGAATGACGAACTATGTGGCATTACTACCGCATGTCTTAGTAACTGCTTTGTTTCCAGCTTGTCCTCGGCAGGAGCTCTATCATCGATGCGAGGTGTTCGTGCAGATCGATCTTGTTTCAGACAAGCAAGACATGGGCCAGTTCATCCGCTTCCCCTGGAAGGTCTACGAGGGGAATCCGCACTGGGTGCCGCCGCTCCTGAAGGAGATGGAGTTCATGCTCGGCGACAAGAATCCCTTCTTCAAGCACGCCGAGTCAGCCTATTTTCTTGCCCGAGAGAACGGCGCCGTGGTCGGAAGAATCGCTGCTATCATCGACCGCAATCATATCAATATCCACAATGAGCAGGTTGGTTTTTTCGGGTTTTTCGAATGCCTTCCCGTGCAAATTGCTGCGGCGGAAGGGCTGCTGAACGCTGCCTCGGGCTGGTTGAAGGAACGCGCCATTGAGGTGATGCGGGGCCCCATGAACCCCTCGGTGAACGATGAATGCGGTTTTCTCTTCGAAGGATTCGACAGTCCTCCCATGATCATGATGCCCTATACTCCTCCCTACTATCTCGATTACATGGAACACTGCGGCCTGGCCAAGGTCAAGGATCTGTATGCCTATATCTCGGTCATCAAGGATGTGCCGTCAGCTGACCGGCTCGAAAAACTGGCCGCCTCCCTGCGGAAAAGGATCCCGGGTCTTGTTGTGCGGCCAGCGAACATGAGAAAGTTCCAGAAGGAACTGTCGGCGGTCAAGGATATCTATAATTCCGCCTGGGTCCACAACTGGGGGTTCGTGCCCATGACGGAAGAGGAAATCGATTCCCTGGCGGACCGGCTCAAATCCCTGCTCGTGGCCGATCTGCTGATCATGGCCGAGGTCAACGGCGACCCCGTGGCCTTCTTCATGGCCGTGCCGGACTTCAATCATGTATTGAGCAAGCTGAACGGAAAACTGGGGCCCGTGGAAATTCTCAAGTTCCTGTGGCATTCCCGCAAGATAAAGGATATCCGCGTTCTCACCCTGGGCGTGAAGGAAGAATATCGCAGAAAAGGGATCGAGGCCATGCTCTATCTCGCGTCATTTAAGGCGGCGATGAAGAGAGGATACGAACGCGCCGAGATGTCCTGGGTCCTTGAGGACAATGTGCTGATGCAGAAGGGCTGCGAGCTCATGGGCGGGAAACTGTATAAGAAATACCGGATCTTTGAGCGGATATTGTGATCGCCGAATAAAACGGAAAAAATATTATTCTCGCAAAGGCGCCCCCGAAGACTGGGACAGTCCCCCTGGAATCAAAGGGGACTGTCCCTGTATCAGGCAGGGATCTCATGTATGGACCCACAGGGCAGAAAAATATACCATTCCATCGGCGGCGCAGCGCTGCTGTCCGTCTATTTCATCCTCGGCAGGGAGCCGGCGCTTCTGTTCTACGGCGTTTTGTTTGCCGTCGTGCTGGTCCTGGACATTGTGCGGCTGAAAGTGCCGGCGATGAACCGGTTCGTGTTCGAGCGGTTCGGGAGCATCATCCGCGAACGGGAGGGCAAGAGGCTGACAGGCACGCCGCCCTATCTTCTGGGGATCGGCCTGTCCTTTTTCCTCTTTTCGCCTGAGGTCGCCGCTGCAGGCGTCTGCTTTCTCGCCTTTGGCGACGTGGCTGCGGCGATCATCGGACAGCGGTTCGGCAGGACAAAGATCTGGGGGAAAAGCCTGGAAGGCACCGCAGCGTTCATCGTTGCGGCGACAACAGCGGGGTTTTTGCTGCATCTGTTCGGGATCGGCCTTGCGCCCTGGATTATGCTGACCGGCGCGCTGGTTGCGGCGGTGGTAGAACTGCTTCCGATCCCGGTGAACGACAACCTCGTCATTCCTGTTGTATCAGGCGGGGTGATGGAACTGCTGCTCAGACTTGCAGCGTGATCCTGCTGCCCCGCTGAATGCGGGGCGGAGCGTCGCGCATTCGATATCATGCCCCGGCGCTGTCACCTGAAGGGCCCTTTCGAGAGAGCCGCCGGTAGAGCGCCGGTGCGATCCCGATGGTCAGTACCGTAAGCAGGACCCCTGCGATCACATCAATGACATAGTGGTATCTGAGGTAGACCGTTGCGAGGATCAGGGCAAGAACGGTCGGGGCCAGGATCGTTGCGTAGCGCTTCTCCCGGAACTTCCAGGCATAGTAGAGCGTCATGAGCGCAACGGCCGTGTGGCCGCTGGGAAAGGCGTCGGTTTTGTTGTGCTCGAGCGCGTTCAGTGTGTTCTGGATGGCCAGAGTGAATGAGCTTGCCTGAAGCCCCGTGGTCTGCAGGTCTGCAAGGGTGAACCGGGGGCCCACAGCGGGGACCAGCAGGTACCCGACATAGGACAGATAAAAGCAGAGCACTATCCCGAAGACGGCCTCATCGAATGCAGCGGTCCGGTGTTTCATGATAAGTACGATGCCGAGTGTGATCGACATGGGATAGTAGCTGATGTAAGCGATCTGGAGTACATTCGTCATGACAGGATGGATAAAACGTTCCATCCAGACCGTGGGATGGACGCCGAAGATCGCACGATCGATCCTGATGAGCTCATCATCGAAGTAGTGCGGCCAGATCCAGGGGATAAGGTCGCCAAGGCTGTCGAAGGCCACGACGATCACAACGACCGGCAGGAAGGCGTGCAGGTAAGTTGCCGGCTTCCAGGCATTTGGCCGAGCTGCTGAGAACGCGATTGCCGTTATCCCCGCCACGAGCAGGGCGAATCGGGCGATCTGCCAGGGCCAGTGAGGAAGAGCAGCGAAGAACAGGGCCGTTATCGCCATGAGCAGCATCACGAAGGCCAGGGTGATGACGTCAACGGGCTTGAAGATGTTCCGCATGGAGCCTGTTATACCCGAAGATACGGGAAGTTGCAAGCACGTTGTGCAGGAACAGTGAACGAGGATTTACCGCATGATCAGGTTTGCCATCGTCATCGGCCTTGTCTGGCTTCTTCATGTTCCGGCGCTGGCCGGCGCTGGAGACAAGCTCACGCTTCGGGACTGCATCGATGCGGCGGTCCGGAACCATCCGAGCATCCGCGCAGCCGAAGGGGCCATGAACGCGGCGCAAGGCCGCGTGGGACAGGCGCGTTCACGCTATTTTCCCCAGCTCCAGGCAGCAACGGGATATTCAGAGAGCCATTCCACGAACGCCCTCGGCGAGAACACCACGAAAAGCGCCACGACCTCCCTTTCCCTGAGCCAGTCGGTCTATGATTTCGGCCGCACCGGCAATGCCCTCGATGCTGCGCGTTCCGGCATGCAGGCCGCGGAATGGGACTTTGAGCGGGTGCGGCAGAACGTGGTGCTGAACGTGAAGGAAACCTACTATGCCTTACTCCAGGCCGAGCGGCTTGTTACTGTGGCAGAGCAGACCCTGCAGCAGGCCAATCGCCATCTTGCCCAAGCCCAGGCCTTTTTTCGCGCAGGCGCCAAGCCGAGGTTCGATGTCACGCGGGCCGAGGTGGAGGTGAACAATGCAAGACTCGATGTCATTAACGCGAAGAACTCAGTGCGGGTGCGCATGATCTCCCTGAACAACTCCATGGGAGCCCCCCCCCGCGCGCCCGTGGCGATCGAGGATGTCCTGTCCGTTCCCGCTGCAGTCCCCGGTCTGGAAGAGGCTCAAGCTGAGGCTCTGGCAAGACGGCCCGAGATGCTCAAGGCGCGGGCTGACGTAGATGCAGCCCGGGCGCAGGTCGGCGCGGAGCGCTCCGGCTACCTGCCCTTCATCACGGCAAGCGGCGCCTACAACTGGAACAGCGGCACATCCGAGGCCGGCGCGTTCTTTCCGAAAGCGGATATCGGCAACAGCTGGAACGCCGGCATAACGCTAACGCTGCCCCTCTTCGAAGGAGGACTGACCCGGGCGCGCGTAAGCGAGGCGCGGGCGAACCTCCTCGCCTTTGACGCACAGCAGGACCTTCTGCGGCAGTCGGTGCTGCTGGACGTGAACCAGGCCTATGCCGAGATCGAGAACGCCACAGCCCGGATCGAGGTGATGGATGCGACCCTCAAGAAGGCTCGGGAGAACCTTGACATCGCCCAGGGGAGATACGAGGCCGGCGTCGGAGCGTACATCGAGGTGACCGATGCACAGCTCGCATCGATCAATGCCGAAACAGACCAGGTGCAGGCGTTGCATGACTATCAGCTGGCAGTGGCGCGGCTCAGAAGGGCCATGGGCAGGATGGAATAGCAGTGCAGGCGGGCACGAGATGATAATAAACAATACTCGTTGAACTGAGAAAAGCATTTGGCCACGGATCTATACAGATAAACACGGATATAATGTGAACGCGCAGAGGGCATGGCGCATGGAGCAGAGGGTTATAAACGCTATGCGCTTTGCTCTATGCTCTATGCTTTTTCATGTGTTCATCAGTAGTTGCCACTACCGTATTCAGTGATTAAGGAGCCTGTGTAAACCATGCCTGTTACCGAGCATACATTCACGATACGTCTCCCCATCAAGATCGTATGGTCCTTCATGTCGGACCGCCACGAGGTGGGATGTCTCTTTCCCGGGTGCAAAGGCGTCAAGGTCCTGAACGATCTTGATTCCATCTGGACCGTCCGGGTCAGCCTCGGACCCTTCAGCCGGACCGTGCAGATGAAGACCCATACGACAGAGTACCGGGAGTTTGAGAAGCTGGCCTGGGAGGCCGAGGGAGATAATCTCAAGTCCACAGGGTCGGTCGCGCTCAAAAAGCTGTCGGACAACGAAACGCAGGTGGCCTACCGTATCGAGGGCCATGTGACCGGCCATTTTGCCGCGCTCCAGGACATGGTCGTGGCCGAAAAGCTCAGGGATCTTGCAAAGAAGTTCATCCATAACATCAAGGAGCAGCTTGAGTGGATGATCGAGGATGAGTCGGAGGTATCCTCTTGATGATGTCGCGCAGGAAAAAAATTCTGCTCTGGATCGGCGTCGCAGCGGCTGGTGCTGTGATCGTCTCGGTGCTGGCATCGGGGAAGCCGGTGTCGGTCAAGGTCGTGAAGCTGGAGCCCGGCGAGCTGCGCGTCATCGTGAACGCCACGACCACATCGACGATCAAGTCCGAGTTCGAGGTGACCCTGGCGGCACAGCGCACGGGACGGGTCGTTTCGCTTCCTGTGCGTGAAGGGGACCGCGTGAAGGAAGGACAGCTTATCGCGCGGCTCGACCTCACGGAGGAGCAAGTCCAGTCGGAGAGCGCCCTTGTGCAGAGCAGGGCGACTTACGAGGAGGCGAAGAAGAACCTCGAGCGGATGCAGGACCTTTTCGACAAGGGCATGATCGCCCAGCAGGACCTCGACGCGAGCCGCCGCGCCTTTGATGTGGCGCAGTCCCAGTTCGGGGCGGCCCGGGATGACGCGAAGGTTCGGCGGGATTATTCCGTGGTCCGGGCGCCCTTCTCGGGCGTGGTGTCCAAAAAATACACCGAGGTGGGCGAGCTCCTTCTGCCGGGCAAGCAGATCGTCACGCTCGTAAACCCGGACCGTATCTATGTTCTGGCGACCATCGACGAAGTTGACGTGGGCAGGCTGCGCCTTGGCCAGCGCGTGGCGATCACGATCGACGCCTTTCCTGACGATAAGTATGACGGCGTTATCAAAAGGATTTCTCCGATCGTGAGCGGGGGGAAGCTCGAGACCCGCACCGCGGACGTCTGGATATATTTCAGTAAAGATCAGACAAAGATCAAGCCCGGCATGTCTGCGGACATAGAGGTCCTGGTATCTATCCTCGCTTCGGTGCTTTCGGTCCCATCCCAGGCCGTGATCGAGCGGGACGGGAAAAAGCAGGTGTATGTCGCCGAGGGTAAGAACATAAGAACAGGCTCGAAGGCCGCTGTTAAACTGAAGCCGATCGACATCGGCGAAACGAACTGGAGCTTCACCGAGATCACCAAGGGCCTGTCCGACGGTGAATACGTCATCACCACGCCCGAGGCCGAGGGGCTGAAGGACGGGGCGAAGGTGAGGATTGAGTGAGGCAATGTAAATTGCAAATTGAAAATTGGAAATCTAAAATATCAAAAACATGGTAGAAAACCATACCACCAATTTGCGATTTGATATTTACAATTTGCATATTACAATTCTTTTCGGACTTTCATGATACAACTCACCAACATCACCAAGACCTACCGTATGGGCGAGGTGGACATTTGCGCGTTGTGCGATGTTTCGCTCCGCGTGGCCCCCGGTGATCTGATCGCCATCATGGGGCCGTCCGGCTCGGGAAAGTCCACGCTCATGAACGTCATCGGCTGTCTCGACCGGCCCACGTCCGGCCACTACCTGTTCGAGAACAAAGAGATCAGCTCAATGGTGGACGATGATCTGGCGCATGTCAGGAACGCAAAGATCGGGTTTGTATTCCAGTCCTTCAATCTCCTTTCACGGTTTCCGGCCATCAAAAACGTAGAAATGCCCCTCATTTACAGCGGGGTGCCGTCGCGATTGCGGAGGGAACGGGCCATCCCCGTCCTCGAAAAGGTGGGTCTGAAAGAGCGCATGTTTCACACGCCAGGCGAGCTCTCGGGCGGCCAGCAGCAGCGCGTGGCCATCGCGCGCGCACTGGTGAACAATCCGCCGCTCCTGCTCGCTGACGAACCCACCGGGAACCTGGACAGCCGCTCCGGCGCGGAGATCCTGAACATCATCGTGGACCTCAACAAGCAGGGTGTGACCGTCATGATCGTGACCCATGACAAGGACGTGGCGGCGCGGTGCAAGAGGACCATCAATCTCAAAGACGGCTGGATAGTGGGGGACGAGGCAACGCCATGAACTTCCTCGAAACCTTCAAAGTCGCCTTTGAGGCGATCATATCGAACAAGGTCCGCTCCGGCCTCACCATGCTCGGTGTGATCATCGGCGTGCTGGCCGTTATCCTTCTCGTCTCTATCGGTGAGGGCGCGCGTATCTACATTACCAAGGAGCTCACCGGACTCGGCACCAACCTGCTGATCATCACACCGGGAAAGACGACGACAAGCGGGGGCTTCCACCCGCCGTCCGCAGGGACGGTGCGGAAGCTCACGTACGACGATTCACTTGCCCTCCGGCGCAGGGCGTGGCTTTTAACCGATGCGGTCCCGATCGTGCTCGGCACAGGGAAGGTGAAGTACCAGAACAAGTTCAGGGACACGACGATCATCGGGACCACGGCGGAGTTCGAGCGTGTCCGGAACCTCTTTGTCGATACCGGGTCGTACGTCACGCAGGCCGACGTCGACTCAAAGGCAAAGATCGCGGTTCTCGGCAGGAAGGTGAAAGACGAGCTTTTCGGTGCCGAGAGCCCGCTGGGTAAGGTGGTAATGCTCTCGGACGCGCGCTACCGGGTCGTGGGCGTGATGCGGAAGAAAGGCATGAGCCTTGGCTGGGACGTGGACGACGTGGTCTTCATCCCCGTGACCAGCGGACAGGAGCTTTTCGACACCGATGCGATCTTCGAGATCATTGCGTCCACGCCTCGCGCGGAGGACACGGACCGTGCCATTGGCCAGATCAAGGATATCCTCACGCGGCGCCACGCGCACAAGGAGGACTTCACCATCATGACCCAGGGCGCCATGCTCGCGACCATGAACACCATCCTCGGCGTGTTGACGGCGGTGCTCGGCGGGATTGCGGGCATCTCATTGCTCGTCGGCGGGATCGGGATCATGAACATCATGCTCGTTTCGGTGCGCGAACGCACCCGCGAGATCGGCATCCGCAAGGCCATCGGCGCTCGAAACAAGGACATCATGGCCCAGTTCTTGATCGAGGCCATGACGCTATCGGCGGCCGGCGGCGTGATCGGCATCGCCCTGGGAGTCGGCATTTCCCTGCTCATCCCCGTTTTCGTGACCGTCCTGCCCACCAGCGTCTCGCTCTGGTCTATCCTGCTCGCCTTTTTCTTCTCCGTTGCCGTGGGCGTGTTCTTCGGCGTCTACCCTGCGCGCAAGGCCGCGCTTCAGGATCCCATCCAGGCACTTCGGTACGAATAAGCCTGAAAAAAGCATTTGGACGCGGATAAGATCCGGAACAGCGAATAAAACCAAACAGTAAAACTCTGGCTCAAGTCCAAATCAAGTGGGTATATTTTTAGACAAAACAATTACGGTGTTGATTCGATTTCAGGTTTTTTGTCGCAAAAAAGTCTCAAAAGTTCGCACAGTATTGGAATCTGTCCCGTTGCGACTCTTGCGCTTCTTTGCGTCTACGATCATAGCTTCCCTGCGCGAGTTTAAACTCCATCTTGTGCTATAATTATTGGCGGGCGTCGTCAGCTTGAAAGGAATATTTGCATGAAGGGAAGACAGGGCCTTTTTTTTGTCAAGACGGACTGGTGGTATGTTGAGCGGATCGTGTGGCTCGTGGCTGGAACGGATGTGCTGCTCAGTTCGCTCTTTACGTTCCTGGTGAACCCCAACTGGGCTTTCTCAATGCTCTTCGTCGGTCTTTGCTCCATTCTTGTCGCGCTCACGGGGTTCTGTATTGTCGGCAACGTCATGTATTTTCTTGGAGCAACACCTTTGCTGCCGGCTGAGGTTCGGCGTGGCGGGGAACAGCGCAGGCTCTATTTCATGCAGACCGACAGGTGGTACCTCGAACGGTACATCTATATCTTCGTTGGCGTCAACCTCTCACTAAGCTCCCTCCTTGCCAGGTTTCACAGTGCCTACTGGCTCTACTTCACGGGCTTCGTTGGCATGGCTACGATCTTCTTTGCCTTCACCGGCTTCTGCATTATGGCGAACTTTCTTTACCGGATAGGCGCGGAACCCCGGATGTGCAGGAATATCTGAGGTGCACTGTAGCTTCGTCCCCGACGATTTTCAGCGCAATGCCTCGATAATCCTTCGATCACTGACGTTCCGTCAGAACTTGTCTGCCTGGGCCTCGATCGCGGCGATAGAGATGAAGTATGTTCCTTTTTTCTCCCGACCAGGCAGCTTGATAGGGTAGCAGCCACCGATTCCTTTTTCAAGCGTATGAACGGAAAACCGCTGGTCGCAAGCCCGGCAGACAACGGTATCATCCTCAGATCTATACCCTTTTTTCTTTGGGTAGCAGGTCATGCAGGCATCGAGAAATGATTGTACCTTCCCCTGGATCTTGATAACAAAAAAATTTATACTCTTCGTTCCCTGCCGGTAGGTGAAGAACAAAGGCGTCTCCGGAAGAATCTGGTCCGTCTTGATGATCACATCAGGTCCTGCCTGCGGCGGCGGGGAGTATGTGGGCTGTTGCGAACAGGACGCGAGAGAAAAGATCAAAATGAACATGACCGTCAGTAGTGAGTGCACTCTGTTCTTGGACGCGAAAGGAATTGCCCTCATATTCTCTCCAACACGTTCGGTGAGGCAGAACAATAGGTTGCCGCAGAGGGGAGGCATCCGCCTCCCGACTGCGGCCATCGGTTGCTCTTGTATGAAGCGTTATTTGGCGGCCATGGGCGGCGACGGGACCTTGTCTCCGTGGCACTCGGTGCAGTTCTGCTGTGCCGTGATCCCCACATCCCTGCCTGGCGCCCAGTGGGATTTCGCATCATACTTGCCGTCCTTCCAATCGTTCAGGTCCTGGACGAGTTTGTAGGCGACGCTGGCGGCGACCCGGGCGCACCGGTCCTTGCGCTCCGGACTGGCGAGCGCGTAGCCGGATTTCTTCATCCACTTTCCGACTGAAACGTGGCAGAGCGGCGATTCGCTGGTCGTCTGAATGATAGCGGTCTTCTGCCGCGGCTCCTTGGGAGTAAACACCGGTAGGGATGTATCGGAATACCACTGCATCATGTCCGAACCGATGGAATGGCCGTGCTCTGATTTGGGCCCGGCGATACGGGGGCCGATGATGACGTTGCTGACCACATTGGCGCCGGCGTTGGAGCCGCAAACGGTGCCCCATCCGACCATCCCACCCTCGAGGAATACGAATGCGTCGCTGGGAAAAGACTTGTACGGCTCACCGACCTTTTCCCGGAGCTGGCTGAATACGCTGTTGATCACTGCCGCTCCGCAAAAAACGCGGTACCATTCTTCATAGGCGATATCGGCGGTCTTCTGGGGGTCCAGCTTCACATAGGGCCAGGGCCATTTGCCCGTTGACGCGCCTTTTGCCAGGGCAAGGGACACCAGTCCTTCACTGCCCGCGGCAAATGCGGCAATGCCGGCAGCACCGGCGATGATCTTTCCTGTGTCGAAAAGAAAGTTTCTTCTCGATAGCTCCTGTTGAACAAGCGTATCTTTATCCATGGTGTATTTTCCTCCTGAGAATTGATCCCGCGAAAATCCCGCTGAAGCGGGATCGCAGAATATGGTGTTATCGATGTCCCGCCACGGCGGAACGGCTATTATTGCCGAAGGGTCCCACCAGACGCGCAGGAATAGCATGTCAATCGACAAGGCTGCGCGTTTCTGAGAGCCGATAGCGATGGAAGCGAAGACTTCAGCACTGGGGAGTTGTAATGGTTCTCAGACGCTGATCTTGGGAGGGCGATAATGACGGTCAGAAAAGGGAGTGAGAATATAGATTGGCTCGTTCAGCCTGAAGAACTCCACGATCAGGGAGGGACAGTGCCTGCAGGGGCATTCAGGGACGCAGGGCATGTCGCCGCTGCTTGAGAGCGCGGGAACGGCCGTATGGCAGACGTTGAGTGTGATGAGCAGGGGCGCGCTGTCATCGTCGATGACGATCTGAAGCGAGGGCGGGATTGCAATTGTCAGGGCAAGCGCCGCAAGCACGATGACAGCTTTCCATCTCATGGCCTGACTATATGTATCAGCTTGAGCGATGTCAACGTAAACTTATAATTTTAGATAGCTCCGCGTTGCGGATGTGCGATATTATGCATAGTCATCATGCGACGATATCGTCCACAAAAAGGGCGTGGTTCTGGAAGTAGGGTATCCGGCTTTGTCAGGACCATTCCCTTCGCGTATTTCCATGCACGATGAACCGGGGATTCAGAAGGTCCTTCTTGTTGTACTCCAGTGGGGTTTCCTTGCCGAATTGCAGAACCTTTCCTCCCGCCTCTTCCACGATGATCTGTCCTGCAGCAGTGTCCCACTCCATCGTCGGCCCCAGCCGGGGATAGAGGTCGGCCTGCCCCTCTCCCACGAGGCAGAACTTGAGGGAGCTTCCCGCTGAAACGAAATCGATCTCGCCGTATTGCTTCCGGAGCGAACTGATATATTCTTCCTGCTCCGGCGATGAATGTGACCTGCTGCCTACAACGGTGAACACTTCATGCCGGGTACGAAGCGGCAGCCGTTCTTCCGCGCCCTCATGTATCCGAAAGGCGCCCCGTCCTTTGGCAGCATGATAGACCTCTCCGGTCACCGGCACCAGGATCACGCCGAGCACGGGGCGGTTGCCGCGGATCAGAGCGATATTGACGGTGAACTGACCGTTTCTGCCGATGAACTCCTTGGTTCCGTCCAGCGGATCGATGAGCCAGAAGGTGTCCCACGCCCTGCGCTCTTCGTAGGGGATGTTCCTGCCTTCTTCGCTCAGCACCGGATAGGGGTAGGTACGCTGCAGCGCGCCGGTGATGATCTCGTGGGACCGTTTGTCCGCCAGGGTCAGGGGGCTTTTGTCGTCCTTTCGCTCAACAGCGAATTCCGACTGGTAGACTTCCAGGATCGCCTTGCCTGCCTCACGCGATAGTGCTACGAGGTCCTCGATCATCTGTTTCGTTTCGTCAGAAGTCATGAACACATCCTTCCCGGCCGATCTCAGTGCGGCAAATCGGCCTGCTGCAAGGTTAATTGAATTGATCGCAAAAAGCAAGTGTCATGGCAGCCTCTGTCAAGCCAAAGTAGAAATGTCGCATTCTTGCCAAAAGAGAAGTGTCTGCTTGAGATAGCAGCAGATGGACCGTTACCATCTCGCGCTGGTCTGCTCCCGCCCCGACTTCGATATTGACACTCTGCGCCGAATCCTGTAGATTTAATCATGACCGGAATTGTCCTTGCAGGCGGCGAAAATCGGCGCATGGGCAGGGATAAGGCCTTTCTCGAGTTCCGCGGCAGGCCTCTTGTTGATCGCGCCATCAACGTGCTGAAAGGCATCTGCAGCGCCGTGGTCGTTGTAACCAACTCGCCGGAAGGGTATGCTCCCTACGGCGTCACGGTGGTTCCCGACGCGTTTGCCATTCGCGGCCCTTTGACCGGCATCTATACCGGCATGATGGCTTCCGACGATGAGTATCATATCGTCGTGGCCTGCGACATGCCATTTCTGCATGCCGGTCTGCTTGCCTTTATGGTCCGGGAAGCCGGGGGATATGACGCCGCAGTGCCGCGCATCGGCGAGCTTCTTGAACCTCTTCATGCCGTGTACCACCGTCGTCTGCTGCCGGACATCGAGGCCCTTCTCCAAAAGGACCAAAGGCGCATCCAGGAGTTGTTCGAAGGCAAAAACGTCAGGTTCATCACGGAGAACGAGATCGACCGTTACGATCCGCTTCATCGCTCGTTCATCAATCTCAATACACCGCAGGAGTACCAGGAGGCACTATGTTCGGACTGGGAATGCAGGAACTGATCATTATTTTGTTGATCGTGCTTGTCATATTCGGCGCCAGCCGTTTGCCGATGCTCGGCGAGGGGCTCGGCAAGGCGATCAAGGGCTTCAAAAAAGGCATCTCCGAAGCAGCGGACACGGACAAGGACTCAGACCGCAACGCGAAAAGCTGAGGCCGACGACCCCTGTCCGGCGATGCTGCGGTTCACGAGGGCATGCCTATGAAATGGATCCTCACAGAATCCAATGAGGAGGCGTCTTCGGAGCTCGCTCAAGCCGCCGGCCTCCACCCGCTGGTCGCGCGGCTGATGGTCAACCGGGGAATCACCGACCCTGCAGCAGCGCTTTCGTTCCTCACCTGCGACCTCTCCACCCTCTCCGATCCCCGCATTTTCCGAGACATGGAGCGGGCTGTCCGGCGTATCAGAGACGCCCTGGCTCGCAAGGAAAAGATCGTCGTCTATGGTGATTATGACGTTGACGGCATAACCGCTTCGACGCTCCTGACGCTGGTCCTGCGCGGCCTGGGAGCAGTCGTTGATTGGTACATCCCCGACAGGATGAGCGAAGGCTACGGCCTGAATGCGGGCGCCCTGGAGATGTTCAAGGGATCGGGTACCGGTCTTGTCATCACCGTTGATTGCGGCATCAGCGCTCTGCACGAGGCTGAGCAGGCCCGTTCCCTGGGCATCGATCTGATCATCACCGATCATCATGAACTGCCTGGCGGTCGTAACGACAGTGGAGAAGAGCGCGAGGCAGGACAGGTGGGCCGTTCCGCGCCCGCAGCCTATGCAGTGATCCATCCTCTGCTGCTGGCACCCGATGTTCCGGAGCCTGTGGCGTCCAGCGTGGCCGGCCTGACAGGAGTCGGTGTGGCCTTCAAGCTTGCCCAGGCTCTTCTGGACACGGGAGCAGGCGATGCCGGAGTGCTGCACTATCTCGATCTCGTGACGCTCGGCACCGTGGCGGACATGGGCAGCCTTACGGGAGAGAACCGCGTCCTGGTGAAGCATGGGCTTGAGGCCCTTTCGTCTGCTTCGGCGCAGCGGCCCGGTGTGGCAGCGCTGAAGGCCGTTGCCGGACTGACAGGGAAAAAGGTGGGCGTAGGCACTGTGGGCTTCTCCCTGGCCCCGCGGATCAATGCGAGCGGCAGGCTTGAGAACGCCTCGGCCGCATTTCGGCTTTTGTCCACCGAATCGAGCAGCGAGGCTGCCGAGCTGGCTGAAATGCTTGATGCGATGAACCGCGAACGCCGGTCCATTGAAGATGTCATTTGGGAGGATGCCCGGCGCATGTGCCTGCACAAGGACATCCCGTCCACGGGCGCTCTCGTGCTTGCATCGGAGAAATGGCACCCGGGAGTGATCGGCATTGTGGCCTCGCGCATAGCCGAGGAGTTCTACCGGCCAACAGCGCTTATTTCCCTCCAGGATGGGATCGGGAAGGGCTCGGCCCGCAGCGTGCCGGGTTTCGACCTGTACAGAGCTTTAGTGCAGTGCGCTGATCTGCTACTCGGGTACGGCGGCCACCGGTACGCAGCCGGATTCACCGTGGACCAGGGGCGTATCGAAGAACTGAGCGCCAGGCTTGACGCCGTGGCGCGGGAGCGCGCGGGTGCCGACGGTTTTGTCCGTACGCTCCGGATCGACGGATCTGTTTCCCTCGCAGAACTGGGCAGGGAACTCGTCGAGGAGATCGAGCGGCTCGCGCCGTTCGGCCAGGGCAATCCAGAACCGCGGCTCGGCGCGCGTGGGCTCGAAGTGATCTCGTCGAGGATCGTCGGCGCTAAGCATCTGAAGCTTCGCGTCCGGCAGGGTGAGGGCCAGCCCATCGATGCCATCGCTTTCAGCCGGGCCGGGCTTCACGGCAAGATCGCGCGAAACGGCAACCGCGTGGCAGCGGTCTTCACGCCTCGCGTCAACACCTGGAACAACAGGACCGCCGTGGAACTGGAGGTCAGGGACCTCAAGGCGGACAAGGCCTGACCACGCTGAAGGCGTGGCATTGCATAAGTAATGAATGACGCATCGGGCAGTGCGCCCAGGATATTCGGAACATGCCGATAACACGTCTGGAAGACATTGTCGAGAGAATTCAGAAGGACCACCCCGAAGCGGATGTGGACCTGGTGAGGCGCGCCTACATTTTTTCCGCCAAGGTCCACCAGGGGCAGACGCGCATGTCCGGCGAACCCTATCTGGACCATCCCCTGGAAGTGGCGAATATCCTCGCAGAGCTGAAGCTCGATTCCGCCACCGTGGCTGCTGGGCTGCTGCACGACACGCTGGAAGACACGCCAACGACGGCCGAGCAGATCAAGGAGATCTTCGGGCCTGAGGTCGCCATGCTCGTCGAAGGCATGACCAAGATCAGCCGAATCGAGCTCAAGGGTCGCGAAGAGCGCGAAGCCGAGAACTTCCGCAAGATGATCGTGGCCATGGCCAACGACATCCGCGTGATCCTCATCAAACTCGCCGACCGGCTTCATAACATGCGGACCCTCAAGCACCTTCCCCTGGAAAAACAGAAGCACATCGCCCAGGAAACGCTCGATATCTACTCGCCCCTTGCCAACCGCCTCGGCATCGCCAGGATCAAGACGGAGCTGGAAGACCTTGCCCTGATGTACCTGCATCCCGAGGCCTACGAGGAGATATCCCGGAAGGTGTCGAAGCGCCGGGCCGAGAGAGACTCCTACATCAATGAGCTGATCGAGATCGTGCAGCGCCACCTTGCCGAGCACGGGTTCAAGGGCGAGGTGACGGGCAGGCCCAAGCATTTTTTCAGCATATATCAGAAGATGCAGAAACAGGGCATCTCCTTCGAGGACGTGTACGATCTTATCGCCATCCGGATCATGACCGACACCAAGGTTAACTGCTACGCCATCCTCGGCCTCATTCATTCGCTCTGGACGCCTGTGCCGGGCCGGTTCAAGGATTTCATCGGCGTGCCCAAGTCGAATATGTACCAATCCCTCCACACCACGGTCATCGGCCCCAAGGGCGAACGCGTCGAGTTCCAGCTGCGCACCGAGGACATGCATCGAATCGCCGAGGAGGGCATCGCCGCGCACTGGCAGTACAAGGAGCGGTCCACGGTCAGCCAGCGCGACATGCAGCAGTTTTCGTGGCTCCGGCAGATACTCGAATGGCAGCGCGATCTGTCCGACGCCCGGGAGTTCATGGAGAGCGTGAAGGGGGACCTCTTTCCCGATGTGGTCTATGTTTTCACCCCCCATGGCGACGTGAAGGAATTGCCCCTGGGGTCCACGCCCGTTGACTTCGCCTACAGCGTGCACACCGACATCGGCCACCAGTGCGTAGGCGCGAAGGTGAACAGCAAGATCGTGCAGCTGAAATATCAGCTCCAGAACGGTGACCGCATCGAGGTCATCAGCCAGACCGGACACGTGCCGAGCAGGGACTGGCTCAAATTCGTCAAGACCTCCAAGGCGCGCACCAGGATCAAGGCATGGCTCAAGGCCGAGGAGCGCCGCAGGAGCATTTTGCTGGGCCGTGAACTGCTGGAAAAGGACCTGCGCAAGCATGAGCTGTCGCCCGCGAAGACCATGAAGTCCGAAGGTCTTATCGCTGTCGCCCAGGAGATGTCCCATAACACCCTTGACGACCTCCTTGCCGCCATCGGCTACGGCAAGGTCTCGGCCCATCAGGTGGCGAACAAGCTCGCGCCCGAGAAAACGCCGCTGGAGCACGTAACCAAAAAGACCGTCAAGAAACCCCTGCCTTCCCACGGCGCCGGTATGAACATCAGCGGCATGGACCAAATGCTGATCCACCTGTCCAAGTGCTGCAATCCCGTTCCCGGCGACCGCGTCGTGGGGTTCATTACGCGGGGTCGGGGCGTGTCCGTGCACACGGCGGACTGCACGAACGTGGCCGAACTGTCCGTGGACCAGGAGCGCCTCGTGGACGTGACCTGGGGAGACCTCCGGTCAACGTCCCATGCCGTCAAGATCGCCGTGCTCGTCGAGGACAAGCCGGGCATGCTCGGCAGCGTCTCGTCGGCAATCAGCGCTGCCGAGGCGAACATCACCCATGCCGAGGCCACGGTCAGCGAAGACCGGCGCGGCCAGCTCAACTTCACCCTTGATATACGCGACGTGGAGCACTTGAACCGCATTATCAAGAGCATCGAGAAGCTGAACGGTGTTGCGAGCGTCAGCAGGGTGAAGGCGGGGTGATTTGCAGGGTACAGGGTACAGGGTACAGGGTACAGGGTACAGGGTACAGGGTACAGGATGTCATCCATTGTCGGCAAAATGTGAGGCCCTGATTCATTCCGTTCGGCAGGATCAAAGGAACGAATCTGGAGAAGCATATAATATTAGATGCTCTGGCACTCATGTGAAACAGGAAAAAGCATCTAATATTAGATGCCAGAAAAGCATATAATACTAGATGCAGGTATCCAATATTATATGCCAGTATATAATATTGGATACCATGAGTCGTTTCTATAATAACTTGTTAGACCCAGATAGGAGTTGAAAAATTGACAATCGATGATCGCATTAACAGATTCAAAAAGTATTTCGAAAATGAGTTAAGGATGATTGATGCAATTCCGGCATCGGATTCA
The DNA here is from genome assembly GCA_001805055.1 of Nitrospirae bacterium GWC2_57_13. Taxonomy (GTDB): domain Bacteria; phylum Nitrospirota; class UBA9217; order UBA9217; family UBA9217; genus GWC2-57-13. Next base: position 2,433 of record MHDZ01000037.1, on the reverse strand, counting down.
AGCAAAAAGTTTAAAAAAGCTCTGTATGTTAGCGTTATTGATGCATTGTCTAAGAGTGTATTCCCACACAGGAATGGTAAAAACCATGAGCGCTTTGTAGCTTTCTTAATGAGATTTGCGAATTGGAGCGAAGGTTACAGAATAAGCATGCCTCATTTGGCGCAACTATTAAGAATAAACCCAGATCCCGCTTTTGAAAAACTTAGGAAGATAATTTTTGAAGCGTACGATAGATCAAACGTCCACAGATCACAGCTTGTCGGACTTGATACGGATCCAACAAGCGATGAAATTAAGAAGAATTGGCCTACTCTAAAGGAGTGCAGAATCCCAATCGAAGGAATAACATTAGAGTCATTACAGCATTTTCACCTGCTTTATGCCTACCGAAACAGTCTGGTACATGAATTGAGAGAACCTGGCTATGGGATTGAGTCAAAGGACGACGAGGATTACCCGTACTATCACGGGATGACAATAGTTGACGCTGGAAAAGAAGAGAAGAGCATTGAACTTGTATATCCAGTCATGTTTTTTCAGAGACTAGTTTCAACTTGCCTGAATAATCTAGAAATTTATCTTAAGGATAACAAGCTAGATCCTTACGCATATTATAAATTTGGCACTTATTGGATTTTCGAATTAAACGAATAGCCCCGTGCCGGTAGATCGAAATGAAACCCACTGCGAATTCTAACGAGGCGGGTCCACAGCGACGCGCCACGAGGCGGCGCGTGACCCGCGTCGTTATTCTTCACAAACCATGAGGGGGTATTCATGAATCTTAACGATTGGAGTGCTGTCGCTCAATTAGCACGGAGCTTGACACTGATAGTTCAAGTAAAAGCTGAACTATGATAACTAATGGGAGGACATAGCTATGACTTACAGATTTCTTTTTATCCCGTTTTTACTGCTTTCGACCGGGTGCGCAACGCCCCCCTTTCCGGAAAACGTACCGACTGCAATGATTCGATTTACCGCCAATGTTCCCGTGGCTGTCGGAATGCCATGTGAAAATGACCGATTTATTAAGGGTGGGATGATAAGAAACGAGTGGTGGAAAGAAATCTCACCTGTGAAAATGTACGGGACACGTAGCGACAAGAACAATGAGGTCATGGAGAGACTAATCCCCGCCGATAGAACGCTGCCTTTTCGGGTAATGTTCGCGCATGGCATAGTGTCCGGTTCAACAATAAAGACCAACAGATGCGTACTCGTGTTCTCATTTCGGCCTCAGCCGCACGAACAGTACCAAGCGGACTATGTTCTTGGCACCGACTCCTGCAATTTGAAAATGTATAGATTGTCTGAAAAGAACGGTGCCATCCAGAAGTCAGAAGTGCCGGTAAAGTTTTATCCTGACCCCGAGAGAAAGCCCGACTTTTGTCGTAACGACACATAGACCGAATCAGCTGAAACGATGTCGATATTGCACCGGATAGTGCCAAACAAGCCTTTGGAGCCGACACCGGATACATTGCTCCGTTTCCCGATGTCGCATAGCGGTCGAGGTTCAAAGGCGGCGTTATGTTCTTGAGATATTAATATGCCAATTAAGATCGATAAGCCTACGATAATTAAAGCTGCTGGCAACAAGCCAAAGGTGATCAAGGAATATATTGGCTTTGTTAATTCACAAACATCCGACCTGAGTATAGCTCACATGGTCAGTCCGGCAGGCTGGTTAGAGCCGGGGCAGAAGCCTGAGTTTGCTGAATATACGGTTGTCTTAAGGGGAATGTTGCGAGTTAAAACTGAAAAAGAGCAATTAGATGTTCATGCGGGAGAGGCAATTATTGTAAAGGCAAACGAGTGGGTCCAATATAGCACGCCGGGAAATGAAGGAGCTGAATATATAGCAGTGTGTATGCCGGCATTCTCTCCTGATGCCGTCCATAGAGATGAAGGTTGATCGGCATAACCAGGTTTTGCGAGCTGACTGTAATAACATCAAGCCACTTCACTTATTTCGGAGGCTAACTTCATCGTACTGATTTCCTCGCAGGAAATGGACGTTGTTCATTCCTGATGATTGTTACGCGACCCATAGGGATCTAAGAGGAGGTGCCTGTATGAACGCGACGAGAATGCTGTTTTTGTCTATTGCAGGGGAGAGGCATCGGGGACGTTGATGCTTACGTTGCATTTAGCTTGACAAGTACCCGTTTGATGCCTATAATCGCTTCATGCCACGACAAGCAAGATTAGACGTCCCCGGAGCACTGCATCATATCATTGTCCGCGGGCTTGACAAGTCGAAGATATTCAAAGACGATCAGGATAAAGCCAAGTTCCTTGAGCGGCTCGGGCAAAACGTCCTTGAGGCAGATTGTTCTATTTATGCATGGGTGTTGTTAGACAACCACGTTCATTTGTTATTTCGCAGCGGTCGTCACGGAATATCCGTTGTCATGCGAAAACTTCTGA
>MHDZ01000036.1:2974-29969 GCA_001805055.1 Nitrospirae bacterium GWC2_57_13 | reverse complement strand
AACGCAGTGGTCAGCCTTGCGAACTACCAGCATCTGCAGCTTTCGCCGCTCCGGACGAGCGATCTTCTGCATGCTGCTGAGCGGCCTGAGGAGAATCCCTATTATTCCTACTTCGAGCATCGGTTGACGCAGATCCTTGAAAAAGATCCAATAACGCGGGTCGGGTTCTCGCTGAACTACCTGAGCCAGGCGCTCACTGCCTTTGCGATGATCGGCTTTCTGCGGAAGCGGTTCCCTGACACCGGCATCATTCTGGGCGGCGGTCTCGTCACCTCATGGATGCGCAGCAGGATTCGGGAGAACCCTTTTCCGGGACTGGTGGACCGCGTCATTGCCGGGCCCGGCGAATGCGAGCTGCTCTCGATGCTTGGGGTCAACAGCGATAAGCAAAAGCATTATCGCCCTTCGTATGATCTGCTGCCCCTCCAGGACTATCTTTCGCCGGGCATCGTCCTGCCCTACAGCGGATCGAGCGGCTGCTGGTGGAATAAATGTTCCTTCTGTCCGGAACGGGCTGAAGGCAATCTCTATGTGCCGGTGCCGGCTGAGGCGGTCGTAGATGACCTCGCGTGGCTGACCAAAGAGATACAGCCGGGCCTTATCCACCTGCTGGACAATTCTTTGCCTCTGGAGCATATGAAGGCCTTCATCAAGCAACCTCCTGCTGCTCCCTGGTACGGCTTTGCGCGTGTCAGTAAAGAGTTTGCAGATCAGGATTTCTGTGGGGAATTGAAGCAATCGGGATGCGTGATGTTGAAGCTCGGTCTGGAATCTGGCGATCAGGATGTGCTGGATGCGATGATGAAGGGGATGGAGCTGGAGACCGCCTCAAAGGCATTGCGTGCCCTCAAGCAGGCAGGCATCGGCACCTATGTATATCTGATCTTTGGTACGCCTGCTGAGACACGCGAGGCAGCGCGCAAGACCCTCGCATTCACCGCCGCGCACTGCGATGCCATAGACTTTCTGAACCTTGCCATATTCAACATGCCCGCCTACGGCGACGAGGCCCGGCAGTTCGGGACGCAGCATTTCTATGAAGGCGACCTTTCGCTCTATACGGACTTCCAGCACCCGCAGGGGTGGGACCGGAAGCTGGTCCGGCAGTTCCTCGATGCGGAATTCAAGCGGCACCCTGCGATCAGCCCTATCGTGAAGCACGACCCGCCGTTCTTCGGCTCGAACCATGCGCCGTTTTTTGTGATGGAGCGGGAGTGAACGGGGGCAGCAGCTGCTGTAAGCTACGGTTCATCCTCGAAGCGGCAATTGGGACACGGAAAAAGCGAATAACCCCTGATAAGGCAAAGGCCTGGTTCCTTAAATGCCCTTCACCTCACAGGTAAGTTCTTTTTCAAAAAATATCTGAAATTTCCTTATATTATCTTATCAGATGTTATCAGATTTGATCCGTGGCCAACTAGCTCAGCATTTCATCTTGCCTGCCATGTCTTTCAACCCCTGGAGCTTTTGGGCCAGGGAATCTTCCTCTTTCCGCTTAGTGCCCCTGTTCTTCCGGAGCGACAGGGCGATGCGCTTTCGCTGCAGGTCCACTTCCAGCACGGTGACCGACACTGTCTGATGGACCTTCACGACCTCGCCGGGGTCCTTGATGAACCGGTCGGCCATTTCGCTCACGTGCACCAGGCCGTCCTGGTGAACGCCGATGTCCACAAACGCGCCGAAGGCCGCTATGTTGGTCACGATGCCGGGCAGCGTCATGCCCGGCTTCACGTCCTCGATCTTCTCGACGCCCTCGGCAAAGCGGAACTCCTCGAACTGTTCACGGGGGTCGCGGCCGGGCTTGGCAAGCTCCTTCACGATGTCGCGCAGCGTGGGAAGTCCCACAGCATCCGTGGCGTATCTGTTCAGGTCGATCCTGCTCCTGAGCGCCTCGTTCTTCATCAGGTCCTGCACGGAACAGCCGAGGTCCCGCGCCATGGCGTCCACAACGGGATAGCTCTCGGGATGCACTGCGCCGGAGTCAAGGGGATTGGCGCCGTCGCGGATGCGAAGAAAGCCCGCGGCCTGTTCAAAGGTCTTGGGGCCGAGCTTCGGCACCTCTTTCAACTCTTCGCGGGAACTGAAGGGGCCGCGGCTGTCGCGAAGGGCCACGATAGCGCCGGCAAGCTGGGGTCCCAGGCCTGAGACATACATCAGGAGCTGCTTGCTGGCCGTGTTCACCTCCACGCCCACGGAGTTCACACAGGAGACCACCACATCATCAAGGCTTTTTTTCAACGACCCCTGGTCCACATCGTGCTGGTACTGGCCCACGCCGATGGACTTGGGGTCGATCTTGACCAGTTCGGCCAGGGGGTCCATGAGCCGCCTGCCGATGGAGACGGCGCCGCGCACGGTCACGTCATGATCGGGGAATTCCTCCCGCGCCACGTCGGAAGCCGAGTAGACCGATGCTCCGTTTTCGCTCACCATGACGATGAGGACGGACTGCGGAAGGCCCAGGCCGCGGACAAAGGTCTCGGTCTCCCTGCCTGCGGTCCCGTTGCCCACAGCAACGGCCTCGATGTCGTAGGCGGCGCAGAGCCCTCGCAGCGTCTCGCCGGCCTTTGCCGCGTTGTTCTCCGAAAAAAGCGGAAACACCGTGTCGGCATGCAGCAGCTTGCCCTGCTCATCAAGACAGACCACCTTGCACCCCGTGCGGAAGCCGGGGTCGATTGCCAGCACCTTTTTCCTGCCCAGGACCGGCGACAGCAGGAGCTGCCGGAGATTCTCGGCAAATACGCGGATCGCCTCCTGATCGGCCTGCTTTTTCATGGCCAGCCGCGTGTCGGTCTCCATGGAGATGGACAGCAGCCGTTTGTAGGAGTCGAGGACCGCGGCCTTCACCTGGCTGCCCGCGGGCTTTATGCTCTTTACAAAAAGGCGCTCCAGGATCGCAAGGGCCTCCTCTTCAGGCGGAAGAATGCGGAGGCTCAGAAAGCCCTCGCTCTCGCCCCGGCGCATGGCCAGGACGCGGTGAGACGGCGCAGTTGAGGCCGGCTCTTCCCAGTCGTAGTAGTCTCGATACTTGACGCCTTCCGCTTCCTTGCCAGTCGCGACCCGTGATCGGATCATGCTTTTGGTCCCGTAGAAAGCGCGCAGCAGCGCACGGGCCTGCTGGTCCTCGCTTACCTGTTCGGCGATGATGTCGCGCGCTCCTGCCAGCGCATTTTCAACGGTCGCCACCCCCTTTTCCGGGTCCACGTAGGCAGCTGCCTCTAAGGCCGGATCACTATCGCCCTGTTCGAAGAGCAGCGCAGCCAGGGGTTCGAGGCCTTTTTCCCGGGCGATCGACGCCCGGGTCCGCCGCTTGGGCCGATAGGGCAGGTAGATATCCTCGAGCACGGTCATGGTGGGGGCTGCCAGCACCTGTGCTTTCAGCTCATCGGTCAGTTTTCCTGTTTCTTCGAGGGACTTCAGGATCGCCTCGCGCCGCTTGTCCAGCTCGCGGAGCTGCTCGATTCGGTCTCGTATGGCGGTCACGACAACTTCGTCCAGCGAGCCGGTGAGCTCCTTCCGATACCGCGCGATGAAGGGCACGGTGGCGCTTTCGTCCAGGAGCGTCACCACGGCAAGGACCTGGCGGGGGGCAATATGCAGCTCTCGGGAGATCTGTTCAACATGGTTTGCGGTCATGGGGTCCTCTCGGAAAAGAGCTGATTGGTGCCTGTTTGCGAAAAAAAAAGGCGGTGAATGGATTCACCGCCTGCATCTGGTCTTTTACTGAAACGATACGGGAGTATCGATCAGATCGCTTTTTCGGACCAGCACTTTTCACAGAGCCACATCATGCCGCGAACCTTGCCTGTCGAAGTCATCATCTTCGCGGCCTGCATGGGCTTGCCGCAGCACTGAGGCACGTTCAGGTTCACTGAGGCCCGTTTTGATGCTGCCTTTGCGGTTTTGCTTAACTCAGCCATGCTGCTTCACCTCCAGAAACGATGTACGGAACATTGAGAACCGGTTTAAACCGGTGCATTCTAACCGATGGCGTTGAAAAGTCAAGATGTTTCTGTTCTGCTCTGGGGTATTCCCTGGGAGAGAAGGCGATCGAAGCAGCCGAGGGGCATGGAAACAGCGTTTGCAGGCTGTCGGCAGTGCTGCTCCCGTTATTTATCTCCTTGACAATAACAAGTGGTTGAATTATAACTACCTTTGCGGTAATTGGTCAATGACTGAACCGGCGGCATACTCATCTGAGCACTCGGGCCGGAGCAGTCCCCGCATATAAACGTTATGGAAGACCACAAACTCAGGGTTTTTTGCGCCGTTGCCGATACGAAGAGCTTCTCGAAGGCATCGGAGCTCATTCATCTCACCCAGCCGGCTGTGAGCCTCCAGGTCCAGGCCATGGAGGAGCTGTATGAGACCCGGCTCTTCGACCGCTCCGGAAACTCGGTGAATCTCACCCCCGCCGGAGAGATCCTCTACCGCCACGCGAAAGAGATCCTGTCGCTCTACGCTGACGCTCAGCAGAGCATCAACGAGATCACCGGCGCCATCAAGGGCTCTCTCTCCATCGGCGCAAGCTCCACCATCGGCAATTATCTGCTCCCCGGCATCATCTCGGCCTTCAAGAAGAAGATCCCCCAGGTAAACATCACCCTCGTGGTGAGCAATACGAAAACGATCACGGAAAAGCTGAACGCCGGCGAGATCGACGTGGCCTTCGTCGAGGGCGACGTGAGCAAGCAGCGTTTTGCCGTCGAGACGCTGATCTCCGACGAGCTGGTGCTGATCATGTCTCCGGCCCATCCCTGGACGGAGCGTCGCAGCATTCCCGGCACGGAGCTCACCAAGGAGCCGCTCGTGCTGAGGGAAGAAGGGTCCGGCACGCGCCAGATCATCCTGAAGCGCCTGGAGGAGCACGGCATCAAGCTGAACGACCTCCGGATCGCCCTCACGCTCGGGAGCACCGAGGCCATCAAGGGCGCCGTGGAAGAGGGCGTGGGTGTATCGATCATGTCCGCCTGGGCAGCACGCAAGTCCATCAAAATGGGCATCCTGAAGGCCACGACCCTGAAGGATATCAAGTTCCACCGCAACTTCAGCATCATCTCGCCGAAGCGCAACTACTGCACCCACACGGCAAAGGAATTCCTGGATTTCATCCGCGTCTATCCCATCAAGTCGCCCATGTCCTAGCGCCTCCTCCGACCGCAATTGAAAACTGGAAATTTCAAATTGCAAATTTAACTTATAAGCGCCTACGCACCTCCTGCATCCAAACCTCGAAATCCGATCCTGGACAAGCCTGAAGCAAAAAGTGTCTCTCGCAACGGTGGAGGCGCGGCAGTCACGGGGGCGAAGTCCCGGATGTTGCCCCGCCTTTTAAAAGTTGCTACCGATATTCAGGAAGACTTCGATGGTCGGGGCAGTTTCTTGTTTGGCGTTCGAGCTCGCGCCCCGGGGAACCACGGGGACCGGCTTCGCGAAGACTGAAATTATAAATACGATCAGCATAGGTTACGTCAGCAATATATGAATTGCCGGGTCGTGGAGTGAGAATGGTAGTAGAGGGGGTTATCCCGTCGGTGCGGAAAACGAATGCAAGATACGTGGGTTGGCCGGTGGGGAGGCCAATTTGCGTTTCACCATTTTTCAGTTTGATGCTTCCAAGGTAGTCGTTTTTGCAATCGTCCTTCAAATGATACACGTGAAGGAACACTTCCACTTTCATAAAGAACGACCCCGTGGCCTTCGTGCGAATCAGCAGATTTTTTTCCGTCGTATTCGGATATATCTTCAGGCCGGAACATCCGGTGATTACCGATAGCAGCAACAGCCAGCAGGCCAGATGAATCCGGTTCATGATTTCCTCCTCCTCACTACTATGGTCGTCCTGCCTCTAATGCGTTGTCAGGTCCGGACAACCCATATTGTCGCCCTTGACCCATCCCCGCATTGCATTATGTATGAACTTCTCGTCCGGAGATTGCCTGTAGATATCTATCTTCGTCCGCTTTTTATCTACGGGCGCGGCATCCAGCACAATGACATAAGCGCCTTCCGGCGGTGCGCCTATCGCGATAACCTCAGTTCTTTTCAGCTGAAGATGCACTTCCGTCCGGTCGGGATTGGCGATAAAGGTCGGCCTGAAGATATGTTTGCTTTCTCCTCCACCAATGCAATTCGTGCATATGAGGCGGACGGTAACATCGAGGCACTCCTTGGTTTTTTTCTTCAGCGTCGTTGTGACATCTGCAAACGGACGTTCAACTTCGAAGCTGTCAACGGTACTAAACAGAAAACAACTGACACGCACAGCATGCCGGTATTCGTCAGCGGTCTTTACGCCGCACCCGGATAGTAAAAATACCGCAGTGACAAGCAATAACCCAATTCGCCCTTGCCGCAGGTAGTGTCGCATTGCGTCCTCCGTAGGATGATTAAATGTGCAAGAGCTTATATTTTAGCTAACAGTTGGTACTATGTAAAGAAAATATCAAGATCAACGAAGGTTAAGACCCGAGTCCATTGGTGTGTCCCGTAAAGCCACGCCGAGAATGTGATGGTTCCATCCAGCGCGGCTCTCAGGTGAGACTTCGCGTTGACATCCTGATGTAGATCCTCCTCCAGTTCTCCTTCTCCAGCTTCCACCAGGTGCTTCCCTTGTCGAGCGTGATCCGCTGCAGCATGAGGTCGGCCCAGCTGTGCACCTTGATGCCGTCGGCCGCTGCGATGACAATGACGGCGCCGTCGCGGTCGGTCCGGAAGAAGCGGGTCCCCTGCTGCTCATAACGCGTTATTACCTCTTCAGCAGGATGGCCGAAGCGGTTGGTCCTTCCTGCCGAAGCCACGGCAATGGCCGGACGCGCGGCGCTCACGAATTCCGCGGTGCTGGAACTTTTACTCCCATGATGCGGGACCTTCAGTACGTCGCAGGAGAGGTCGATTCTTCCGCTCAGGAGCGCTGCTTCGGCGTCGGCCTCGCAATCTCCGGTAAAGAGGAACCGGGCCTGTCCTGTATCGGCCATCACCACGAGGGAGCGATTGTTCTCGACAGCGTAGGCCTTGCGGAGATTGGGCCGGTATGTCGGGGCGGGATGAAGGACGCGCAGGACGGCCGAACCCACCCGGTCAGCCGTTCCCGCCGGAGTTGTCAGCATGGGTATCTCCCGCTGCCGCGCCAGCTGCCTGAACTCATCAAAGGCCGGATTGCTGACCTCCCATCCCCTCTCCCATATTTCACCTACGCGGAATCGGTTTATAGTGAAGAACAGTCCGTTCACGTGGTCAGGATGGGGATGAGACAGGATCACCAGGTCAAGCTTCCTTATGCCCCGGTTCCAGAGGAAGGGTGCGACCACGCGGCGGCCCATGTCAAAGCGGTTGTCATAGGTGCCTCCTCCGTCGATCAGGATCGTCTCGCCCGAGGAAAGTTCCAGCAGGCTGCAGTCGCCCTGGCCCACATCAAGCACGGTCAGGCGCGTTCGCTGCGGCGTTATGAACGACCAGATGATCGCGAGAGCAAGGATTGCTGCGCTGGTGAACATGCCTGCCATCTGAAGACGCGATGAGCGCGCCGAATATTCCAGGGGCCGCGCGCGATACAGCAACCTGGCGCGAAAGAACGCTGCCGAAGACACGATCAAGAGGGCATAGGCGATGAGCCAGACCAGGTTCGGCGCAGGCGGCCGCGCCTCGGCAAAGGGAACGCGGGAGAAGAGGTTGACAGCGTTGACAAACGCATCGGCAACAATCTGGTTCAGCGCGGCCAGGGGCAAGGACCCGAAGAAGAGCGAAAGGACCCCTGACAGCAGGCCAAGAGGCACAACAATGAATCCCGCAAAAGGGACGATCAGGATATTCGAGGCAACGCTGATGAGCGAGACCTGGTTGAAGTGGAAGGCAACGAGCGGGCCTGTGGCGAGGCCCGTAGCAAGAGAAATGACCGTGAGCAGCGCCGTCCCGTTCCGCATCTTCTGCAAGGACGTTGCAGCAGGGAGCTGCAGCTCGTTCCAGAAAGTCACGACATACCCGATGGTCAGCACCGAGAGATAGGAAAGCTGAAAGGAGATGTCGAAGAGGGCCTGGGGCCACAGTATCAGAAGGCCCAGAGCGGCCGCGGCCAGGGAACGCATGAGCCCGTGTTCCCGGTCCAGGACCAGGGCGGTAAGCGCCGCGAGGATCATGGCGAGCGAGCGCATGGTGGCCACCTGGCCTCCGGCGAGCAGGGCATAGAACGTGACGGGCAGGACCGTGAGCCAAGCTGCGATCTTCTTCGGGTCAGCATATATCGTCAGGCGATGGTACGAGCGTTCAGGCAGAGCGAAGAGGATGAGTCTGACGAAGCCGAAGCACAGGACCGCCACCAGGCCCAGGTGCGATCCTGAAATGGAGATGATGTGCGTAACGCCGGCGGCCATGAAGCGGTCCCGCATTTCGTCGGTCAGCATGCCCTCTTCGCCCAGGACCATGGCCTGCAGGATGGCGGAGCCCGGGCCGTCCGTGGCTGCGAGGAAGGCCTGGCGGATGCGTTCGCGCCAGTCCTGGATCGTCCGGAAGAGACCGTTGCCTTGTTTGATCACCGTGATGTTCTGCTGCTGCTTCACGCTCAGCATAGCGCGGACGCCGCGCTGAGCGAGATATTCCGGGTAATCGAAGCCGCCGGGATTCTGGTACCCGCCGGGCTCGAAGATGCGTCCTTCCATCCTCAGGAGGTCGTTGTAGCCGATATCCGCGAGCTCGTCCCGTACGCTCACGCGGACCCGGCCCGAAACCCGCCTGCCATCGATCTCGCGGACATCGAGCAGAAAGGCTGTGCGCCCCGGGTCCCTGTCCAGGGGGGTTGTTACCGTGCCGAGCACGTTATGATCTTTGCGGTCAAAGGCGAGCGTTCGCAGATAGTGGTCCGCTGGCATCCAGGTCATGGAAAGGACGTAAGCCATGGCGCCGATGAGGGCCGGAACCATGATCAGCAGCAGGCGGGTGAGCGGGAGATTTCCTCTTTTCACGAGAATGACAGCAGCAACAATGGCACCGAACGCTGCAAGGATGATGGTTATTGGAGCATAGAGGAAGGCGTGCCCCAGCAGCAGGCCAAGGAGATAGGACAGGGTGATCAGGATGAGGGGGGTCTGCATAGAGGTGAGGACCGGGGCCTTACTGAGTTGCGGCGCGTTATCAGATCAAGCGCAGCTGAGGCGCCGATGTCAGGCTCATTACGGATTGTGGTGTGGTAGTGTTCCGGCGCGTCCCTCGCTCAAAGGACGCAGGTTCTCACATTGTACTTTAATCTGTGAAAACCCCGATGTTGTTACGCCAGTTTTTCCCGGATGATGCCGGCCAGGTCCTCGGCGAGCTTCTTGATCTCGTCCTCGTTCTCGCCTTCGAGCATCACCCGCACCTTGGGCTCCGTGCCCGAGTATCGCACGAGCAAACGGCCTGTACCGTTGAGCTGCTTCTCGATCTCTGCCATCCGCCGGGCGATATCAGGAACAGACGCAAGGTCCATCCGTTCCCGCACCTTCACGTTCACAAGGATCTGGGGATAGGTGGTCATGCATGCCGCGAGTTCCGAGAGCGGTTTGTCCTTCTGCTTCATGATGGCCAGGACCTGGAGGGCCGTGACAATGCCGTCGCCCGTGGTGTTGTGGTCCAGGAAGATCACGTGGCCTGACTGTTCGCCGCCCAGGTTGAACCCGTCGGCGAGCATCCGCTCCATGACGTAGCGGTCGCCCACGGCGGTCCGGACCAGTTTGCCTCCCGCATCGGTGATGGCGCGCTCCAGCCCCAGGTTGCTCATCACCGTGGCCACGAGGGTGTTGTGCCGGAGCTTGCCGCGGCCGATCATGTCCAGGGCGCAGACGGCCATGACGGTATCTCCGTCGATGATGCGGCCTGCTTCGTCGCAGAAGATCACGCGATCGGCGTCGCCGTCGTAGGCGATCCCTGCGTGGGCCTTGTTGGCTCGCACGGCCCGGGAGATGACCTCGGGATGGAGGGAACCGCAGCCGCGGTTGATGTTCGTGCCGTCGGGCTGGTCATAGAGGGAGATCACGTCGGCGCCCAGCTCCAGCAGGACCTGGGGCCCGATCTTGTAGGCTGCGCCATTGGCCGAATCAACGACCACGCGCAGGCCCGTGAAATCCATGCCCTTGGGCAGCGAGGACTTGACGAACTCATTGTACCGTCCGACTGCGTCGTCGATTCGGTAGGCCTTGCCGAGCTCCGAGGCCGTGGGCCGCACACCGTCGATGGTGCCCGTGAAGATCAGGTCCTCGATCTTCGCCTCCACTGCGTCGGCGAGCTTATGGCCGTCAGGGCCGAAGAACTTGATGCCGTTGTCCTCGTAGGGGTTGTGCGACGCCGAGATCACCACACCCGCGTCGGCGCGGAGACTTCGCGTGAGAAAGGCGATGCCCGGCGTGGGAACGGGCCCCACGAGCAGCACGTCGACTCCCATGGAGCAGATGCCCGAGGTGAGGGCGCTCTCGATCATGTACCCTGACAGGCGCGTATCCTTGCCGATCACGATCCGGTGGCGGCGGGAGGAATCGCGGAAGGCGTGGGCCGCGGCCCTGCCGATGCGCAGGGCCATCTCGGAGGTCATGGGGTCCTGGTTCGCCACGCCCCGGACGCCGTCGGTCCCGAAGAGCCTTCTCATCGTCCCTTCCTCTCGATCACGATCCTGACGCTGATGCCCTTTTCGAGGACCTTTACGGGCTTTCCCAGGTACTCGATCTTGGGGTCCACGGTGATCGGAGCGGTCAGGCCGCTGATGTCGATAGGCATGGTGTGCATGAAAAACAGCGAATCCATGGCGCTCCGGGGGCCTTCCACGGTTATCCGCGGCGGGTTTACGATCACACTCATGACGGTGTAACCGACGGCCGGAGCGCCCCGCAGGCGCGGCTTGACCTCGACGGTCCGACGCTCCACCAGTTCAAGTCTTACCTTCACGTCGTAGGGGGTGATGCGCGTCACGGAAACGCCCGTCGGGCGCTGAATGTCCTCGGGCGAGATGCGCAGGATGTTCTCGCCCGTCCTTGCGAAGGACAGATCAAGGACCGCCGCGACCTTCTTGCCTGCCGTGATGTCCCGAAGCAGCCGCTCCTGGCCGTGGACGCGCACTTCCAGATTGCCGGGCACGTCGCCCACCACGGCCATGCCTTTCGGAATGTTGCGCAGCTCCAGCGGCGCCGTGAGGGACATCTCCATCTTTCCCTTGGAGGTGACGAAGAACCAGAGGGAGATGGTGAGCAGCAGCGAGAAGAGCTTGATGCCCCAGTTCTCGGCAAAGATCCTGCGGTAGTCGATGGACGCGGCTGCGGCCAGTATGCTGTCGATAAGGCGTGTCACCTGGATGAGCGTTTCCTTTTCACGAAGATGTCGGAGATGATCTTCCGGAGTGTTGTGGAATCCACGTTGCGTTCGATCAGGCCGCCGATGACCACGGATATCTCGCCCGTCTCTTCCGAAACGACGACCACGACAGCGTCGGTCTCCTCGGTGAGGCCCACGGCGGCCCGGTGGCGCGTGCCGAGGGACTTGGAGAGGTTCGAAGAGAGCGTCAGGGGCAGGAAGCAGCCGGCTGCGATGATGCGGCCGTTCCTGATGATCGCGGCGCCGTCATGGATAGGCGAGTAGGGCAGGAATATGCTCACGAGCAGTTCCTTGGAGACCTTGGCGTCGAGCAGGGTGCCCATCTCGACGATGTTCGTAAGGTCTGTCTCGCGCTCAAGGACGATCAGGGCGCCGATCCGCTTGTTGGCCATGGAGACGGAGGCTTTTACCGTCTCCTCGATGAATTTTGACCCCTGTACGGGAGAAAGGTTCCGGAAAAAATGGCGTTCGCCCACCTGGGCGAGGGTCCGCCGGATCTCAGGCTGGAACAGGACCACGAGGGCGATGACGATCTGGGACCAGAAGCTGTGTATCAGCCAGTCCAGGGTGTAAAACTCGAAGAGGCGGGAGGCGAGCAGCACGATGACGATCACGCCGATGCCCACGAGCATCTGGAAGGCGCGCGTGCCCTTGATGAAGAGGAGCGCCCGGTAAAAGATGAAATAGACCAGCGCGATGTCGACGGTATCGTTGAACCACCGGTAGTGGGCGAGGGCCTCTTTTATTTCGGTGAAATTGCTCATTGAACCGCCTGAATCAAAATCCCCTCAAACTGGGAGGAAAAAACTTCTTTGACACTGATTTGGCTGATTGAACTATGAAGCATCCAGATTTTTCATCGGTAGTTATCCGCTGCTATCCGTGTCAAAAACTTTGCTTGTTGACTCCGGCTTTTCCGGGTTAGGATCTAGTAGTTTTCATTTCGTGCTTGTTTCAAGATGGCATCGGTCATGCGAGCGACCCGCGCCATTTCCGCCACATCATGGACCCGGATGACCCGGGCGCCGCGTTCGATGCCGAGGGCCACGGTGGCTGCTGTGCCTTCCCGGCGGAGCGCCGGATCTGAGATGCCGAGGGCGTCGCCGATGAATCGTTTCCTGGACGTGCCGAGAAGGATGGGCCTTCCCAGTGCCTGGAGTTCGTCGAGCCGGTCCAGGAGCGTCAGATTATGTTCGAAGGTCTTTCCGAATCCGATGCCGGGGTCAATGAGAACCTGCTCGGGGTCCACACCGGCCTGAAGTGCCAGTTCGATTCCCTCGGCAAGAGCAGCTGCCACGTCCCGGACAACGTCGCCGTAAACGGGATCCTTCTGCATGTCCCGGGGCGTTCCCCGGATGTGCATGATGACCACTGCCGCGCCGGACGCAGCGGCCACACGGGCCATGTCGGGCGAGAAGCGCAGCCCGCTGATGTCGTTCACGATCGACGCCCCTGCCTGGAGCGCTTTCCTGGCCACGGCCGATTTATACGTATCGATGGAGAGGGGGACTGAAAGCTCCCCGGCAAGGCGCTCGATGACCGGCAGCACCCTGCGCAGCTCCTCATCCTCGGGCACGGAGTCCGCGCCGGGCCGGGTGGACTCGCCGCCGATATCGATGATGTCGACGCCCTGGTCAGCCATTTCACGGGCCCGTTCCAGGGCCTGCTTGGGGTCGAGAAAGCTGCCGCCGTCGGAAAAAGAGTCGGGCGTCACGTTCAGGATGCCCATGATGTGCGTGCGGCTGCCGAGATCGAGCACGACGCCCCTGCACTTCAATTTATAATCGCTGCGGAAAGAGTTGTCAAGAAAAGACTGTATTTTCCGGCCAAGAGCTGCGAGAGCGGGGTGAAACGAGGTCAGGCGCGATAAAAAGCGGCGCAAGTCGTCAGGCGAGGCGGCCACGACGGCCCCGGTGCCGGCCGGAGAGTCACGGAGGACCAGGGAAACCCGGGCGTCGGGAAGTGCTGCAGCGCCCTGCAGGGCGCCGACTTCCTCCTTCGACAGTCCCGTGATGCTGACGGCAGGCGCCCCGCGGCGCAGAATCCCGACAACAGGTTCCATTGGCCCCCCTGGTGCCGGAGGATAAGAGTCGTGCCTGCCCCTGGGGCGGGCCGTTTACACAGTTACGGGCGCGATGCCGATAAGGGCGTCGATCTCGGAGGCCTCGAGGGTCTCTTTTTCAAGCAGCGCCTTGGCCAGGGCGTGGAGCGTGTCGATCCGTTCCGTGATGAGCGACTTCGAACGGTCAAAATTATCCATCACGATCCGCTTTACTTCGCGGTCGATCTCCACCGCCGTGCTCTCGCTGTAATCGCGGTGCTGCGCGATCTCGCGGCCAAGAAATATCGCTTCTTCCTTCTTGCCGTAGGACAGCGGTCCCATGGCATCGCTCATGCCCCACTCGCAAACCATCTTTCTTGCGAGCGTTGTGGCGCGCTCGAGGTCATTGCCCGCGCCGGTGGTCATATGCTGGAGCGCGATTTCTTCCGCAGCCCTTCCGCCGAGCAGGATGGCGATGTTGTTCAGCAAATGTTCGCGGTCGTAGGAATAGCGGTCGGCCGTCGGCAGTTGGAGCGTGACGCCGAGAGCCATGCCGCGCGGGATGATCGATACCTTGTGCACGGGGTCCGTGCCGGGAATGAGCCTGGCGACCATGGTGTGGCCCGCTTCATGATAGGCCGTGTTCTTTTTTTCCTCGTCGCTGATAAGCATGCTTTTGCGCTCAAGGCCCATGAGGGTCTTGTCCTTGGCGCGGTCGAAGTCGACGTTCTCCACCTGGTTTTTGTCGAACCTGCTGGCGAGCAAGGCAGCTTCGTTTACGATGTTCGCCAGTTCCGCCCCGGACAGGCCCGGCGTTCCGCGTGCGATGGCCTCGAGATTCACGTCGGAGGCGAGCTTGATCTTCTGCGTGTGCACTTTCAGCACACCAAGGCGGCCGTTGAGGTCGGGCCGGGGGATGACCACCTGCCGGTCGAAGCGGCCCGGCCGGAGGAGCGCCGGGTCGAGCACGTCGGGCCGGTTCGTGGCTGCGATCAGGATCACGCCGTCGTTGCTCTCGAAGCCGTCCATCTCGACGAGAAGCTGGTTCAGGGTCTGCTCGCGCTCGTCATGCCCGCCGCCGAGGCCTGCGCCGCGGTGCCTGCCAACGGCGTCGATCTCGTCGATAAAGATGATGCAGGGCGCGTTCTTCTTGCCCTGTTCGAAGAGGTCGCGTACGCGCGACGCGCCGACGCCGACGAACATTTCCACGAAATCGGATCCGCTGATGGACAGAAATGGCACGCCGGCCTCGCCGGCGATGGCCCGGGCCAGCAGGGTCTTTCCCGTGCCCGGAGGTCCCATGAGCAGTACGCCCTTGGGGATCTTGCCGCCGAGCTTCTGGAACTTCTGCGGGTCCTTCAGGATCTCGATGATCTCCTGGACCTCCATCTTGGCTTCATCCATGCCTGCCACTTCGCTGAAGGTCACCTTCTTGGTGTTCTCGTTCAACAGGCGCGCCTTGCTCTTGCCGAAGGACATGGCCTTGTTCCCGCCCATCTGCATGTTGCGGATGATGAACATGAACCAGACGGCGATCAGGATCATCGGCGCCCAGAGGAACAGGAAATTGGTCCAGCCCGATTCCTTCACCGGTTCGGCCTTGATCTTGACGCCCTTGGCCATCAGGTCCTTCACCAGGTCGGGATATTCGGGCGGCAGGTTGACCCGGAAGGATTTTCCTGTCGTGTAGGTCCCGCGCAGTTCATGGCCCTGGATCGTAACTTCCACGATCTCCCCGGCGTTCACCTTTGCGATGAGATCGCTGAAGGGGACCTCCAGCGCAGCCTGGTTCCCGGTGCCGTAAATGTTCAGAAGCAACACCGCCACGACTGCAAAGAGCAGGAGCAGTGCCAGGTTTTTATAGAATGGGCTCACTGCTTGAAAACCTCCGTTGCTGTATCAGTAAGTTCCTGTTTATGTGCGCACTATAGTAACATATTCCCGTGGACATGACAAGTGCGGCCGGGCCGGTTCAGCGATCAACGGTCCTCGACAGGCAGGACGGCGATGTAGGGCAGGTTCCGGTAGCGGTCCTCGTAATCCAGGCCGTATCCCACCACGTATTTGTTCGGGATGCGGAAGCCGGCGTAATCGGCCTCGATCTGCACTTTGCGTCGGTCGGGCTTGTCGAGAAGCACGCAGACCTTGAGGGAGGCGGGCTTCCGTTCCAGCAGCATTTTTTTGAGGGCGTCGATGGTGACCCCGGAGTCCATGATGTCCTCAATAAGAAGCACATCCTTGCCGGCAATGTCCGTCTTGATGTCCGAAAGGATCTTTACGGGGCTGCCGCCCTCGCTTCGGGAGGCAGAGCTGGTGGAGTGGATGAAGTCCATCTGGACGGAGATCCTGAGGTTGCGCAGAAGGTCGGCCATGAAAAAGAGCGCTCCTTTAAGAACGCCGATGATCAGCAGGTCCTTTTCTGCATAGTCGGTGGAGATTCGCGTCCCCAGCTCCTGGATCTTCCGCTGGATCTCCTCGCTCGTGAAGAGCGGTTTGCCAAAGTCAATGCCTACCATAACGTGCCTCCAAATAAAAAAGATAATTCCCGCGAGGGTCAGGGGGGCGAGTCTTTGACCGCCCACCCCGTGCTTCTTACGGAGCCTTCCGCACATGCACCAGCAGCAGCTGCTTTGTCCCCGGTCCGGGCAGGAACCGTTCATCGGTCCTCATGCCCACGATCCAGAGCACCTCTTGTTCCGTGGCCACGATCGGCAGGGCATCACGCTTCGTCCGGGGGACCTTTTCGTCAACCAGAAAGTCCTGAAGCTTTTTGCTCCTCCCTGCCATGCCTGCGGGCTGGAACCGGTCGCCCTGCCGCCTGGTCCGAAGGAACAGGGGCGGCCGTATCTTATCATAATCGAACAAGGCCTGCCAGCCGTAATTTTCCTGCGCCCCACTATCCCGATCCTCAGGCAGGGGTCCGTTGGAAAAGGTCGTTTCCACCGAGAGGCCGAGGCTGGGAATGTCCGTGACACCGGGCACCGCAAGTTCCACAAGGCATTCGCGTGCCTCCCGTGCTACACCCAGGAGGAACCGGCCGTATTCCCTCGTCAGTTCGAGCCCCTTGGGAAGACGCATGGCCCGGCCGGTCTGGGCTGCGGACAGGAAGCGGAGAGCCTCCTCGATCTGGACCGAGGAAACATCCGCGGGCTCCGCACCGGCAGTAGAGAGGGCTGCGCGCAGGAGCCGCCGCTTCAGCGCCGGATGCAGCTGCTCGAACCCGGCCCGGTCAAGGACCATGTTGTCCTTCCCGAGCGTCATCACACTTCCTGCGGCGGAGCGAAGCTGAACTTCCATGGCCTCGTTCTCGTCCCGCAGCAGCGCCGCTTCCGCAGCGAGGGTGTCGGCGATGCGGGGATTGAAGGTCTCAAGGACGGGCATGAGCTCGATCCGGATCCGGTTTCGCGTATAGGCGTTGCTGGCGTTCGATGGGTCGCGCACGAAGGAGAGTCCCTTGGCGTTCAGATATTCGAGGATTTCGTCTCTGGTCACTGCGATGAGCGGCCGGATGATATTGTTCCTGACCGGCGGTATGCCGGAGAGGCCCGCAAGACCCGCGCCCCTGAGCAGCCGCATCAGCAGTGTCTCTGCCTGGTCCGACGCCGTATGCCCCAAGGCGATGCGGGAGGCTCCGGCCTCGTCGCAGACCTGTTGCAGGAACCGGTACCGGACCTCGCGGGCGCCGGCCTGCGCGGAAAGGCCGCGGTCCCGGCAGTAGGCGGGAACGTCAACGGACCCGACGGTGAAGGGGACGTTGAGCCGGCCGGCAATGCTGGCGGCGAAGCGTGCCTCGTCGGCCGATTCTTTGCCGCGGAACATATGGTCGAGATGAGCGGCATGCAGCGTGATGCCGAGCTCCGGTACGAGCGCATGCAGGGCATGGAGCAGACAGACAGAGTCCGGCCCGCCGGAGAGCGCAACGAGCACCCGGTCTCCGGGTTGGATCATGCCGAAGTCTTCGATGGTCCTTTTGATCGTTTCGATTGTCATCAGGAAGGGGCGTATACACCGGATCGTACCGGTGGTTGCAGCATGCGGCGGGATGCAGCAAGGTACGGGAGTGAAAAATGGTGGCGGTGCAGGGACTCGAACCCCGGACACAGGGATTATGATTCCCCTGCTCTACCAGCTGAGCTACACCGCCCCAGGTTCTCCGGAAACATCAGGGGGCAAGATACTGTATCCCGCCGATTTTGTCAAGAAAAAGTGCGAAGAAAGGCGTATCCTGGATACCGTGCCGGCGATCTATGAGCAGCGATCAAAACGCCCTTGATGCCCGCATCAGGAACGTTGATCTTTCTTCACATGAGCGTGGTCCTCGGGCGCAGGTCCGCGAAAGATTATTCCTTGAACCTCGTTTCTTCCTTCTGGATTTTTTCGAGCTCCTCTTTGCGGGTCTTGCAGGCAATGCAGAAGCGGGCCAGAGGATTAACGGTCATCCGCTTGATGTCGATCTCTTCGCCGCACTCCTCGCACTGGCCGTAGGTATCATTCTGGAGCTTGCGGAAGGCGTCGGCGATGTCCTTATACTGCCCATACTTCATCTCGATGAGCGAGTAGTCGATGCCCTCGTTCATGTCGAAGGCCGACTGGTCGGCGCTGTCCATGGCAGAGTCGAGGCGCTGGCCGGGTTCGAAGGTCAGCTTGCGTCCTATCTGCTGCTCCAGGCCCTGGACGACCTCGTTCCGCTTACGGAGCAGAATCTCCTTGAGCGCATCCTTGCGCTTTGCCGGAGTCATTGGCCGCGTTGCAGCAGCAGCCTTCTTTTTCATGGATCCTGCGGTTTTACCGGCAGGCTTCCGCGCAGTCGTTTTTTTCTCTCCAGTCGTCGCTGAGGGAGCCTTTTTCTTCGCCGCCGGTTTCTTTTTTGCTGCCTTCTTTCTGCCCGGCGACGCTTTTGCCTTCTTGCTGGAGCCTTTTCTGACGGCCATGGTTGCGCCCTCCCATCAACGGATGCGGTACCTGCTGCTCGTTCGTTGTTCTCTATTAAAGCACATACCGCATGATTTGTCACGAAAAAGCTCTGGCGCAGAAAGCAGCATCTCGGGCGGAGGCCGGAATATCTCTTTAAAGATTTTTGGAATGTTGCCGGGAATAATGTTACACTTACAAAGGCGGGTCGCCAGGGCCCGCCTCAGGATGTATCGGCGGTTCAAACCACTTGAAGTTCGCTCTTTGCGCAACTCGCGGATCATACTCTCAGGGGCATATGGACCTCGTCTCTTTCTTCCATAGTTACCTCGGCATGTATCTTGCCCAGGCGTTCATACACTCGCTCGTGGCGGCCCTCGTCGTCGACAGTTCGATCGCCGCATGGAATATCGTCAATCCCCGGGTCCGGCAGCGGCTGCGGCTCATTGTGATCGTTGCTCCTCTTCTCCTGTATCCGTTCTATCAGGCAGTGAGCCCTGACCGCGGTTCGACGTGGTTCAGGCTGGAAGCGCTTTTTGATACCGGAAGGTGGCTCCATCTCGCGTTTTGGGACGGATTCACCCTGGGCGCGGTCTTCCTGGCCCTGCTTCTTTTCACCGCGGGCGTTTTTGTTTTTCAGGAACTGATCCCGATCGCGCGGCACTTTCTTGCCGCAAAGGATGCCGGCGGCGAGTGGTCTACGCCGGACCGGGATTCCCCGGTCGCCCGGGCCATCGAGGACCTCCCGGGTAGCAAACCCGCCCTGTTCCTTATGGACGACGACGAGCTCATGCTCTTCTCCGTGACAGGCAGCGATCCCGCCGTGGTAATGACCACAGGACTGGCCGGCTCCCTTTCGGCGGACGAGATTCGGGCCGCTGTGGCCCACGAGATGGGGCATATCGATCGAGGCCGGAAGCCGCTGCTGGTGGCGGTATTTGTGCTGCGGGTTCTGTCCTTCTACAATCCCGTGGCGCTCATGGAATTCCGGCGCATCATCGAGGAGGAGGAGAAGATCTGTGACGATATCGCCGTATCCCTCACCGGCAATGCCGCGGCGCTCGCCAGCGTTCTTCGAAGATTTCACGGAGGGGATGACCCTGCTGATCCGACCGAGGGGAGAAGCGCGCAGGGGATAAAGGACCGCATAGAGGATTACAGCCACTCGCTTCTTATGGAGCATAGACTGGCGCGGCTGGAGCAAAAAGGCGAACCGGAGAGGACCGAAGGCAGCGGCGCGTTCCTGAGTGTGCTGCTGACAGCTGTTATCATGCTGATCAACTATTTTATTGTTTAGGCACGACCGACCGAGGTGCGCCATGCGAAGGAAATTCCTGAACCTCCTGCTGTTCAGCATCGCCGTGGCGGCGCTGCTCGCAGCTTTGCGGCTGATGAACTGGGCGCCGACGGCGCTCCAGGACGGCCTGCTGCAGCGCTACAGCAGCGTCGAGGAGGTGAAGGCGAAGCTGAATATCCGCCATGTCTATGCCCCTGCCTACTATCCCCAGTGCTTCCGCTGGCCGCCGTCGCTGATCATTGCGCAGACCAGGCCCTATACCGCAGTGGTCATGGAGTTCATGAGGAAGGAAGGGGAGGAAGTCTGTCTCGTCGTGACTCAGACGGAAGCGCCGCGTTCTTCGCCCCGGGTCAAGATCGCCTTCGCGGAGGTCAGAGAATCGGTCCGCTATTCTTTGAAGGGGAGATCGGCGCTCCTCGAAACCGGTCTCTGTGACGACGGCCAGGTCTGCAGCCGTATCTCCTGGGAAGAGGAAGGATACCGCATTCTGATCATCGGCAGATCCGCTCCGGCCCAGCTCGAGAAGATCGCCGAAAGCGTTATTCCGTCCCAGTCAAAGGGATCGACAAAGTAGCGCTTGAAATACTAAAGCATTAGTAAGTATTCCCTATTCGCCATGGGAACTATTCCCACTGTTCATGTCAGCCCCTCTTTGCTATAGTGAAATCAGCAGAACAGAAATGAAAGGGAGCAAATTCCATTTTAAGGAGGGGATGATCATGGTATACAGAGGCGGACATAAGGTCGGGAAAGGGATCTATTGGGGCATCATGGACGGAGAGAGGATCGAAGTGGAACGGGAGGGCACACTTCCGGGAGAGGCCAAGGCGGTCTATGTCAAGGCGCCGGTTCTTGCGGTCCTTCTCCTCGCACCAATGCTGGGGTTGCTCTATGCGGTATTTCTTCCCTTCATAGGCATTGCCATGACCCTGGTCCAGGCGGGCAGGAAGATCGGGAATGGTCTCTCCAGCGTGGCGGCAAAGAGTTTTACTTTCGGTTGGCGTCCCGTGGAAGCATATCTTACGGGCAGACGGCGGAGCAGGAAAGCGGCGAAGGCGAGGGATGAAAAGACCAACGGCGGGAAAAGGGCGTGATGGATCGAGACCGCTGTGCAGTGTTGACCGGGCGTACTGTCCGGGGAGATCCGGCGGAAGAGGCCGGGTTTCCTCTTTTTTCGCCTTTTCTTTTATCGTAGTGAGTACAACTAAGGAGGGTGCCATGTGGGAGGGGAAAGCTTTGCGCTTTCTGCTGGTCGCAATTCTCTGGCTTTGCGTGCTCGGCCCTGTCCGCGCCATTGCCGCACAGCAGGCCCTGAGCGACGATGCCGCCGCGTGCCTGTCATGTCATGGCGAGCACGGGATCGCATTCACATTCGAGAATAAGAAGACGATGGAGGCCCACGTCGATGCCGCGGCGTTCCGGACCTCGGCGCACGCGGCGCTGGGCTGCTCAGGGTGCCACCCCGAATTTACGAAAGATGACCATCCCCAACGCTCGTTCCGCAGTCACGAGCAGTACTCAACCAAGGCCGCGCTTGTCTGCCGGCAGTGCCACGGAGATGATCAGCTCCAGAAGTCGCCGGTGCACGCCGCGCTGCTGAAGCAGGAGGGGACCGCGCCCGTGTGCACCGGCTGCCACAACCCCCATGCAACGACGGCCGTGACCGGCGGAAATCGCACGGCAAGCGAGCGGCAGTACTGCCAGGGATGCCACACCCAGGACCTGAAAATGAAAATGAGAAACGGCGATGTGGTGTCGCTGAGAGTTGACCATGCAAAGCTAGACGCTTCGGTGCACAGCCGGCACAGCTGCTCCGAATGCCATTTCGGTTTTTCCGCCGACGAGCACCCGAAACGCGCCTTCAGAAGCGCGCGGGATTTTTCGATCGCTCATGCCGAGTCGTGCCGGCGCTGCCACTTCGACAAGTACACCAAGACCCTTGAAAGCATCCATTACACCATGCTGAACCAGGGCAACCTGAAAGCGCCGGTCTGCACCGACTGTCACGGCTCTCACGGCGTGGCCCAGGCGCGGCTGGACCGCCTCACGAGCGCGCGCCGGTGTCAGCATTGCCATGAAGAGATCTATGCCACCTACGTCAAGAGCGTGCACGGCAACGCGCTTGTTAACGAACACAACGCCGACGTGCCGATCTGCGTGGACTGCCACACGGCGCATACCATCGAGGATGCCCGCACTGCCGATTACCGGGAAAAAGTTCCCTCCATCTGCGGCCGGTGCCATGCAAACGAATCCTTGATGCAGAAGTACGGGCTCTATCCGGGGGTCGTCAATTCCTATCTCCAGGATTTTCACGGCGTCACGCTGAAGTTCTATCGTCTGGAAAAGGAACGGAGGGGCGAGGCGCCGCAGCAGGCCATCGCGACCTGCGTGGATTGCCATGGCGTCCACGACATCACCAAAACGTCGGGACCGTACACGAATCTCGTCAAGGACCGCCTGGTGAAGCAGTGCGAACAGTGCCATCCGGGAGCGACGAAGAACTTTCCTGATGCATGGCTGTCGCATTACAAGCCGAGCCTCAAGCATGCGCCGCTGGTGTTTCTCGTCAACCTTGCGTACCGGATATTCATTCCCTTCATGCTCATCGGACTGCTGCTCCAGATTCTGCTGCATGTCTGGCGCTATGCAGTGAACAAGTAGTGATGCCGCGTCCAAGGAGGAACAAGCGATGAACAAGGAATCCCAGGAATACATCCGGCGGTTCGGCGTCGGCCGCATTGCCGAGCACCACGTGAACGCCATTGTTTTCGCCCTGCTCGTCATAACCGGGTTGTCGCAGCGCTTTCATGAGTACGGCCCGTCGCAGTGGCTTATCCTGACGCTGGGCGGCATCGATGTGGTGCGGCTCATCCACCGGATCAGCGGCCTGACCTTCACGCTGTTGATGGCCGTCCACATCGTCTCCGCGTCGGCGGGGGTGATCCTGAAAAAGTGGCCGGCGTCGATGATCATTGCGGTCAAGGATTTTCACGATGCCATCGACAATATGAAATACTATTTTGGGATCGCCAAGCATCCGGCCCGGTGCGACCGCTATGACTACAAGCAGAAGTTCGAGTACTGGGGAGTTATTGCCGGCGGCGCGATCATGGCCATGACGGGACTGATCCTCTGGTATCCCACGACG
Source organism: Nitrospirae bacterium GWC2_57_13 (assembly GCA_001805055.1). GTDB lineage: Bacteria > Nitrospirota > UBA9217 > UBA9217 > UBA9217 > GWC2-57-13. The sequence goes on along the minus strand of MHDZ01000036.1, from coordinate 7,241 downwards.
GCCGTACGACTCCTGCCTGGTGAGTTCATTCCCGCAGCCAAGGCGCTGCACTCCAACGAGGGGCTCCTGGCCTTCCTGGTGATCATCACGTGGCACATCTATAATGCCGTTTTCAGTCCCGAGGTCTTTCCGCTCGACACGGCGATCTTCACCGGAAAGATCTCGCGGGAGCGGATGGTCCACGAGCATCCTGTTGAACTGGCGCGATTGGAGGGCAAAAGCCTCGATGAGATCGTCGGCAATGGGCACGGGAAACCCGCCCCCCAAACGCGGCCATCGACACCCGGCTGAGGGGGCCGATAGAGACCGGGCCGGAATATGCTATCATGGGCATAGCGCGGCCTTTGGCCTGCAGCAGGCGGCAACGTCTGACGGTTGCGATGCCCGTAGTGGCTGTTTTTCAACAATCGTTTTCCGTAAATTTGCACTTTTCAATTTGCAATTTCCAATTTCGCTTTATGCGGGTTAGGGCGGGGCGGGTGAAGGGGTACGCCGGGAAAACATGCAAAAACGGATCCTCGCAGCGGTCATCTTCAGCATCACCATCATTCTGGCCACGCTCGGCCTGATTAGCTACCTGCGGGTGCAGGACAGCATCGAGCGTTCCTACGGGGACCGTCTCGGCATGTCGAGCATGGTCGGAAAATATATTGAGCATATTCTTGAAGAAAATCTTACAAGACTCTACGACATTTCCCTTTCGGACCGCGTGGATTTCACCGACAACGACTGGATGCCCGAACGGGCGGCGCTCAAGGCCGCCTACGAGTACTCCATCTTCACCGACGGGGTCTTCATGCTGGACCAGCAGGGCAGCGTCAGGCTCACCTACCCCTACCGCGAGAGCGCCATGGTGAACCTGCTCGGCAACCCTCATGTGTCCCAGGCCGTCCGGTACCGGAAGCCGGTTATTTCCAATGTATTCACCGAGCATCCGAGCGGCAGAAAGGTCATCTATGTCCTGGTGCCGCTCAGGAACCGCAGCGGCGACGTGGTCGGGGCCGTCGGCGGCGTGATCAACCCCACGAACTCCATGCTGAGCCGCGCCCTGCAGACGGTCCAGGCGGAAGTGCGGGGCAACCACTATATCGAGATCATCGATGCCAACGAGGTCGTCGTGACGTCGGACAAGCCGGCCCGGATCCTTGAGCACCATGATCATGGCGGCATACTCAGCAAAATGATCAAGGCCAGGGCGTCAGGCGTCAAGTTCTGTTCGCACGGGTACTCCCAGGCAAAACCGGACGGACTGACAAAGGACATCCTGGCTTTTGTGCCGCTGACGGTGGCGCCCTGGGGGGTGATCTTCGGCCAGTCGGAGCAGAACCTCCTCATGCCGGCAGATCAGCTCAAAACGGATTTTGTTCTGCTCGCCGTCCTCTTCACGGGGACGGCGCTGGTTTTCGCAGCCGGAGTCAGCAGGACCATCGTGGTTCCCCTCCGGACGCTCACTGCCGCGGCCAATGGCATTGCCAAGGGAGACCTCACCCGTCCTGTCGGCGATGTGGGCACCGATGAAGTGGGGGCACTCGCCAGGAGTTTTGAAGTGATGCGAGAGCGGCTCGCCCGGTCCCTGGACAGCATTCACCAATACAGTACGGAACTGGAGAGCCGTGTGTACGAGCGAACCATGCAGCTCGAGGACAAACGGCGGCAGAATGAGCTGCTGCTCAAGAAGTTGATCTCTTCCCAGGAGGACGAGCGAAAGCGCGTGGCCCGGGAGCTGCACGACGAAGCCCTGCAGACCCTCTCTGCCATCCTGATGAGCATCGAGATGTGCCGGCTTCACCCGGAGCTCATTACCCCCGAGAAGGTGAGTAAGATCAAAGAGACCGTTGTGCTGGTCATCAACGACATGAACAACGTCATCCAGAACCTGCGGCCCACGGTCCTGGACGACCTGGGGTTCGAAGCGGCGGTGGCCTGGATCCTTGACCGGAATCTTCGCGACAAGGGCATCCACTGTGAGCTCGATACGCGGTCCTTTGTGGCGGAGCTGCTGGCGCCCCAGATGGAGATCGCGTTGTTCCGCATCATCCAGGAGGCGTCGTCCAATATCGCGCGCCACGCAGGCGCCAAGAACACCTATGTGCATATCCGGAACGACCAGGGAAGGATAAACATATATATCGATGACGACGGTGACGGCTTTGATACGAGGTCTGCGCTCGAAACGACGTTCACCGGCAGGGGGCTCGGCATCATGGGCATGAAGGAGCGCGCGTCGCTCATGAACGGGCGGCTGACCGTCTGCTCGACGCCGGGCGCCGGGACGATGATCTTCTGCACGATCCCCTGTCCCCGGGAGGCATAGATGAACCGCAAGATGAGAATTCTCATAGCAGACGACCATGCGCTTGTGCGGGAGGGCATTGGGGCTTTTTTGAAAATGTCCGATGATGTAGAAGTGGTTGGCGAGGCCGCCGATGGCGTCGAGGCGATTGAGGCGGTGAGGAAACATCGGCCGGACATCATACTGCTCGATATCTCCATGCCCCGGTTGGGCGGGCTTGAAGCCATGGGGGAGATCAAGAAGATCTCACCGGACACCAAGGTGCTGGTCCTTACCCAGTACGAAGACCCCGTCTACGTTCGGCGGTTCTTCAAGGCCGGCGCCGCCGGTTATCTGCTCAAGAAGGCCGTGGGCACGGACCTTCTGGAGGCGCTGAAGGCCCTGGCTGAAGGGAAAGTGTATGTCCACCCTTCCGTCGCCTCGAGCATCGTGAACGGCTACGTCGACGGACAGAAGGGCGAGCACGAGGAAGACCCCTACGATACCCTCACGGACCGGGAACGGCAAGTCCTCAAGCTGATCGCCGAAGGCCATACGCACAAGGAGATGGCCGATATCCTCGGCATCAGCGTCAAGACGGCCGTGGCCCACCAGTCGAACCTGTGTGTAAAGTTGAACCTCCACACCCGCGCGGCGCTCATCAAGTTTGCCATTCAAAAAGGGATCATCAAGATCGACGGATGAACCTGGAAAAAGCATGTAGCCGCGGATTCACCCCGTTAGAAATAAGAATCTTCTAACGGGGTAAACGCAAATTTTAAAAAACGTGAACCACATGCACAAGTCGCCTACCTGGTGAATCATCAGAAAGATAAGGGGCTTTTGTTTTTTTAGTCTTTAACCGCGTTTATCCGTGGTTCAACTGCCGTTTTTAGGATGAAGCGGCGGTCCCGTTATTTGCATTTCCTCTCTGTTTCACGTACAATCAACTCGTTCCGAATCCCCGATGAAGAGAGGTCGTGCCATGACGATACGGACCGTGCTGATCCTCTGTGTTCTGCTGTTCAGCGCCTGCACTGCCGCGGGCGGACGCCATCCGGCTTCCGGTTCGGAGCACGGGACATCGCGTGCCGCGGAAGTTGAGGAGCCGCAGGAGCTGAAGGGCGAAGAAAAGCAGGTGGAGGCGAAGAAGGACGTGAAACCTATCATTCAGTCGGCGACCGTGGACCTGTCGGAGCTCAAGACTCTCGCAGCGGTCATCGGGAAGGTGAGCGGCAGGAAGATCGTCTACGTAGGTGAGTTTCACGATCACTACAGTCATCATGCCGTGCAGCTTGAAGTGATCAAGGGCCTGCATGCGAAGAACCCGAAAATTGCCGTGGGCATGGAGATGTTCCAGCGGCCCTTTCAGCAGGTGCTGGACGAGTATATCGGCGCCTCAATCGATGAACGTGAGTTTCTGAAGCGCTCGGAGTATTTCAAACGCTGGGTGTTCGATTATAATTTATATAAGCCCATTCTGGATTTTTGCCGGGAGCAGAAGCTCCCCGTGGTGGCGTTGAATGTGCGGCGTGAGCTGACCGAGAAGGTATCGAAGGGCGGCGTCGATTCGTTGACGGAAGAGGAGAGACGGGAGATACCCGCGGAGATGGACCTCACGGACCAGGAGTATCGTGTCCGGCTGAAAGAGGTGTTTGAACGGCACGGCAATGCCGAGGCGAAGAGCTTCGACTACTTCTTTCAGGCTCAGGTGCTCTGGGACGAGGCCATGGCCAGGTCTGTGGACGAATACCTGAACGGCCGTCCTGATCATCAAATGGTCGTGCTTGCCGGGGGCGGCCATCTTGCCCATGGATCCGGCATCCCGAAGCGGGTGCACCGTCGCAACAATAGGGACTATGCGATCATCCTGAACGATGTGGACGTGGAGGAGGGCATAGCGGACTATCTGGTGTTCCCGCCCCGGCAGGAGGGCGCTTCATCGCCCAAGCTGATGGCGCTGCTGAAGGAGCAGGACGGGAAGGTGACGGTGAG
>MHDZ01000036.1:0-2807 GCA_001805055.1 Nitrospirae bacterium GWC2_57_13 | reverse complement strand
TGCTGAAAGACCGGGAGGTCCTTGTGGAAGTGAAATTGTAGCGCACCGGCCTGCGGCTTTTCGCGATCCATGCTATCATAGTAGGCAAAACCGGCCGTCTGAGGGCTGGTGAATAAAGGAGGATGGCATGAAAGGGTTCTCGCTGATCGCGGTGGTGCTGGTGCTGGTATCAGGATGCGCAGGAGGGGTCAAGAGGAGTTTTACCATTGCAACGGACCCGCCCGATGCGGAGATCCGGGTGATCTCCGGTGAAGGGTTGAGCGAGGAAAAATACCGTTCGCCCGCCGAGATCACCGTGCGGCTGCCGAAGGACAGCGTGCTGCTGAACAAAAACATGCTGGAGGTGTCGAAGCCCCAGTACAAGACCAAGAAGATGCAGCTTCGCTCCATCAAGGACGGCGAGTCGCTCAAGATCAGCCTCGACAGGCTTGTCCGGTACCGTCTGCAGTACTCGTTGCTGGCCCCCGTCAAGTCCGACGTGCTTGCCTTCCAGGACAACCTGCTCTCCATTTCCCTGGCCATCGAGGAGCGGTGGATCCGCATGGACCTGAAGAATCGCTCCTCTCGACAACTCAAGATCCTTTGGGACCGCGCGGAATACACGGATTTCAACAACAGCCAGCATCGCGTGATGCATTCAGGCATCCGCTATCAGGACCGCAACGATCGGATCCCCGCCCAGAGCATTCCGCCCAACGGCTCGGTACAGCCGCAGATCATGTCGATCCGCGCCATCGCCTATTCGCAGGAAAAAAAGGACTATGAGAGCAAGCCGCTGTTCCCGCTGGACAGTGACGTGGCCCTGGATTTGAAAGGGCGGGTATTCTATCTTTTTCTGCCTGTGGAGTATGACCGCCAGATCATACCCTATAATTTCAAGATACAGATCACCGATGTCGTGAAAGAGTAAAACCAAAGCTTGCCACCCCCGCTCCGTGTCAGATTACTTTAGATGCGGGACGGAGAAAGGCGCTAAGGCACGAAGAAGGTCTTTAAAATACGCAAGGTCATCAGACCCAAAGGCATTCTGGGACAGTCCCCTGAAGCCGAAGGGGGCGGTCCCATTCCTTCGTGGCTTCCTCCGTCTCCGTCCCGCATCAATAAGATATATGACACAAGATATATGACACGCCCGCCCCGGATTCAATAAAGATCGGATACGTGTCCCGCACCTTTGCCAACAGTAGTGGACGCGGGACTTTCGCCCGCCCCGGCTCAAATGCTAATATGATGCGGGCGGGGAAAGCGGAGCCGGGGGAGCGGGGGTGGCGGATTTTAGTTCCGGCCTTCAGACCTCGCTATGATATATATCATGGAAATAATAGGCGGCAGGGCGTAAAATATAATCATGCTGAAAGAAAGCTGCCCAGGAAGCGTGGAGATCCGGACGCCGAAGCCCGAGGACATTCGGTGCCAGAAGTGCGGCGAGAAGCTCGAGATATGGACCGATGAACCCGACACAACGTGCAGGAAGTGCGGCCACGTGAACGCCCGGCCCGTGGGCACGTCCTGCATAGAATGGTGCGCTTATGCAAAAGAGTGCGTGGGCGCCGATAAGCTCGAGCGGCTCAAGAAGGCGATAAAGAAGTAAGGCGGCTGCCGGACGCTCTCCGGAAACCCGATGCTGTCTCCCCGTGCATCTTTCATACTCATGATCCCCGCGAGTTCTGGATACGGTCCAGCGTTATTTTTTCGTGTGAAATCTGCGTTTTCCCGAAAAGGGTTGACTCATCCTTCAGTTCTGTTATAGTACCCTCCGGCGCCGCAACTGTTGCGCATAATTCCTTTCACTGTCAGGAGGTACACAATGGATCCGCAAAAAGCGCCAAAGCTCGCAGCTATCGCTGTGCTCGGGTTCCTCGGTTTCCTGCTCTTCATGTCATCGTATTTTATCATCGACGCCGGCGAACGCGGCGTGGTGCTGCGGTTCGGCCAAATAAACCGCATCGTCGATCCGGGCCTCCGGTTCAAGATGCCCATGGCCGAGGAGGTCGTGCGCATGACGGTCCGTGTGCAGAAGAGCACGACCAAGACCGAAGCGGCGAGCAAGGACCTGCAGGTGGTCCAGACAACGATGGTCCTGAACTATAGTCTGGATCCGTTAAAGGCGGGGGACATGTATGCCGACATCGGTCTGAACTTCGTTGAAAAGGTGATTGATCCCGCCGTGAAAGAGAGCTTCAAGGCCGCCGCCGCCCGGTACACGGCCGAAGAGCTGATCTCGAAGCGCGAGGCGCTCAAGACGGAAGTGCGCAACTATCTCCGGGACCGGCTCGTGGTCTACGGCATCACCGTCGTGGAGCTCTCGATCACGGATTTCGAGTTCTCGGCAGAGTTCAACAAGGCCATCGAGTCAAAGCAGACGGCCGAGCAGAACGCCCTCAGAGCCAAGCGGGATCTGGATCGCATCAGGGTCGAGGCGCAGCAGAAGATCGCCACGGCCCAGGCCGATGCCGAGGCGCTCCGTCTCCAGCGGCAGGTGATCTCGCCGGACCTCATCAAGTTGCGCCAGATCGATGCCCAGATAAAGGCCATTGAGAAGTGGGACGGCAAGCTGCCGAACGTGACCGGCGGGGCTGTGCCGTTCATTCAGGTGGAGGGCAAGTAGCAGCGGTCAGCTTTTTCGCAGGAAAGGCTGAAAACGGCAGGAGCCTCCCTGTTCCATCGATGGACGAGGTGAGAGTGCAAAGAAATAACAAGTAAGCCGCCCCGGCAGATGGGGCGGCTTTTTTATTGGTGCGCCCAGCATGGGCGCACTCCTGTGGGTGCAAGTCCCACCGTAAGTTGGTCACGACGAACGAAGCGAA
>MHDZ01000035.1 GCA_001805055.1 Nitrospirae bacterium GWC2_57_13 | reverse complement strand
CTCGATGTGAGGCTCAGAAAACTAGAGCCTCCAGTAAAAAAGTGTAACCCATGTCCCAGGGTTAAAATGTAACCCATGTGCATGTTGCACAGCTCTTTGACAAAGAGGGGCAAGGGGAGATTCTCTGATCATGTCGTTTCTAGTATGAGATGATCCATAAAAAAAGAGCTTTTCCCGCCGTTCATGATACGGGCAAAGCATGGCCGGCCTCCGACCGCCCAAGTGCAGCCCTCACGATCCCGATCAATTCTTCCGTCTCAAAAGGCTTTTGGAGGTATGCGAACACCTCATCGCTGAGAGTCTTTATATACGTCTCCACACCGGTATATGCGGTAAGCATGACTATCGGTATATTCCTGTGCTTTTTGTTTCCTTTGATCTTTCTGGACACCTGCAGGCCGTCCATCTCCGGCATCATAAGGTCCAGCAGCACGAGGTCTATGGTCAGGGTTTTTATCTTCAGCAGGGCCTCTTCCCCGCTTGCGGCGCTTACCACCTCGTAGCCTCTCGGAATGAGTATGTTTTCGAGCAGTTTGAGGTTCTCAGGTTTATCGTCGACACAAAGGATGACCGGCTTGTTCAGCGTCATATCTTCACCTCGGAATAATGTTTTTTACGAGCTCAACGAATTTTCGCGTATCTATGGGTTTTGTCACATAATCGTCAAACCCGGCTTCCAGGGCCTTTTCCCTGTCGCCTTTCATGGCAAAGGAGGTGACGGCGACCACCTTCAGCTTGCTCAGTTCCGGCGTTTTCCGCAATTCCCGTATCACCGTAAAGCCGCCCATAACAGGCATCTGCAGATCAAGCAATATAAGATCAGGCATGTGCTCTCCGGCCATCTTCAACCCGGCGGCCCCATCAACCGCCTCCAGCACCTCATAGCCGTGATGCGTCAGTATCTGTCTCATGAGGATGCGGTTTTGCTCGTTATCTTCTACAACAAGTATTTTCTTAGGCATCCTTTTCCCTCCGTTGTTTTACGGGTATGGCAAAAGCAAACAGGCTCCCTTTGCCGAACTCGCTCTCCACCCAGATCCTCCCACCGTGCAATTCAACCAGTTTTTTCGTGAGCGCAAGCCCGAGCCCGGTGCCCTCAAACTGTTTATCATAGGGCGACGACAATTGAGAAAATTCCTTGAAAAGCTTCTGGAGGTCCTCCTGCTTGATCCCTATGCCGGTGTCCTCTATGGTGATTTCGATATAATCGAAATCACCGGGTTCGGAGTTCAGTGTTCGGAGTTCGCGGTAAATGCGTTCCTTCTCCGGACTCCGAACTCCCTTCTCCGAACTGTCCTTCACGCTGCTGACTCCTGACTCCTGACTTCCGACTCGTCGCGCAGCGACGCGCACGGAGCCGTTGTCGGGCGTGAATTTCACCGCATTGCTCAGGAGGTTGAACAGTATCTGCTTGAGTTTCCTTTCATCCGCCTCGATCACGATAGAATTATCGAATCCGATCTGAAGATCCAGCTGGATTCCATGCCTCGCTGCCTTCTCCTGCTGCATGACCAGGGATGCGTCAAGCAACTCCCGCAACGGCACACTCTCCACGTCGAGTTCCATCTTGCCTGATTCCACTTTGGAGAGATCGAGGATATCGTTGATCAGGCTGAGCAGATGCCTTCCCGCTTTAAGGATGTACATCACGTTTTCGCTCTGAGACTCATTCAGCGAGCCGAGCAGCTGGTCCTCCAGGACCTCCGAAAAACCGATTATTGAATTAAGAGGGGTCCTCAGCTCATGGCTCATGTTGGCAAGAAAATCGGATTTGGCCATGGTAGCGGATTCCGCCTCGTATTGCGCATTCTTCGCGTCCCGGGTCCGTTCCGCCAGTTCCCGTTCCAGCCTCATTTTTTCCGTGACGTCTTCTATGGCAAGGAGGATCAGCTGAGAACCGATCTCCTTTTGCGTGATGCGGCGGGCGTTGAGCAGCATTACCTTGTGCCCGATGCTTGAAAATACATGTTCCACCTCATAATCATCGAACTTGTTGTCCTGGGGAAGGATCTCTTCAAGCAGCGTCCGGAGCCGGGGAATGTCCCATTGCCGGTTTCCGAGGTCATAGATAAGATTTCCGAGCGTTTCCTCGGGTGTTACCTTGAATGAATCATAGAAACTGCGGTTGGCCTTCAGGACCCTCAGGTCCGAATCCAGCACCAAAAGGGGTTCACGCACGGTCTCAATAATATCTTCATTGGCCCTTGTTGCCGCCTCGGCCTCGAATTGCGCCTTCTTCGCGTCTCGTGTTCGTTCCGCCAGTTCCCGTTCCAGCCTCATTTTTTCCGTGACGTCTTCTATGGCAAGGAGAATCAGCTGAGAGCCGACTTCCTTTTGCGTTATCCGGCGGGCATTGAGCAGCATTACCTTGTGCCCGATGCTTGAAAATACATGTTCCACCTCATAATCATCGAACTTGTTGTCCTGGGGAAGAATCTCTTCAAGCAGCGTCCGGAGCCGGGGAATGTCCCATTGCCGGTTTCCGAGGTCATAGATACGATTTCCGAGCGTTTCCCCGGGTGTTACCTTGAATGAATCATAGAAACTGCGGTTGGCCTTCAGGACCCTCAGGTCTGAATCCAGCACCAGAAGGGGTTCACGCACGGTCTCAATAATATCTTCATTGGCCCTTGTTGCAGCCTCGGCATCGGATTGTGCCTGTTCGGTGTCCCGCGTTCGTACCGCCAATTCTTTTTCCAGGCGCATTTTTTCAGTGATGTCCTCTATAGCGAGGAGGATCAGCAGAGGACCGCTTCCTGCTTGCGTGATACGGCGGGCATTGAGCAGCATTATTTTATGCCCGATGCTGGAAAATACATGTTCAACTTTATAGTCATCGAACTTGTTGTTTTTGGGAAGCATTTCTTCCAGCAGCGTCCGAAGGCTGGGAATGTCCCATTGCCGGTTTCCGAGGTCATAGATAAGATTGCCCAGCGTTTCCTTCGGCGTTACCTTGAAAGAATCATAAAAACTACGGCTGGCCAGGAGAACCCTCAGATCCGCATCCAGGACCATAAGGGGTTCACGCGCTGTCTCGATAATGTCCTCAAACATCCTTGCATCTCCACTCGGTAACTACTCTCTCTCACGTCGAAGCATTACCCTAACCCGCATAAAGCGGAATTGAAATCTGTGCACTCTGTGTACTCTGTGGCAAACCATTCTTGCCTTTTTGTGAAGAATTTGATTCCTTAGCGCATATAGTGAAATCTTCTTCCCTCATCCTGCCGCTCCGGCTCTTAAATAACGGCGAGCGTTATGCATCACCCACGACGGTTATCTCGTGGACGGGCGCTCATCTCATTTCGGGTCTTCGATCCGCCATTTTGCGAGGGCCGCGAAGATCACCGCGAGAACGAAGGCCGGGAGAGACACGAGGATCAACGCGGCTGCAGTGGACATCAGCGTGGCAAGGTACTGGTAAATCCCCACCAGGAGAAATCCCGCCGCGGCCAGGACCAGGAGGGAGGCGATCCCGACAAGGGCAAGCGCCCATCCCGCGTTCATCAACGCTCTTTTCAGCATTCTCCCTTCCGCTTCCAGCAAACGCAGAAAGACTATCGCGATATCAAGGAGCGTCGTTAGTATCTTCATTGGTTGCTCCCCTGGCCCCCTGGTACCACAGTTTGGCGATTATATAACCGAGGCCGAAGGCGGCCATAATACTCACCAAGGGCTGCTGCTCTACTTCAGCCGCAAGGCCCCTGACGACTTTTTCACCCTGGACCCTCGATGAATCGAACTTGTGCAATAGGTCCTCCCATACACCAGGGCCTTCCTCGCCATGGGCGGCGCCTCCCTGTTGGGCCGATGCGCGCGACCGCTTGGCGTGCAGCCCGGCGGACTCCTTCACGCCGTCAGCGATTCCGGCGAGCTCTTCGCGCAGGCGCGCGATATCGCCTTTCACTGCATCCAGCTCCTTATCATGCGCTTTTTCCGTCATATTCGTTTCTCCTTTATGAGCAATGTTCCGTAGCCACTCAGGCAAGCCCTGAGCGGCGGGACCACCTTTCAGTATCATTTCAACTGTCCAAAGCCGCCCTGACTTTTCTCAAAAAATCATCGGGACTGAACGGTTTGGCGATAAAATTACCGCCCCTTTCGAGAACACCCCTCTTCTGCATAATGTCGCTGCTATATCCGCTCATAAGCAGGCATTTTATGTCCGGCTTTATCATCCTTGCTTTTTCGCATACCTCAGTGCCGAGCATCTTCGGCATGATCACATCAGTGACAATAAGCTTTATGCCGGCGCGGTTCTCCGAGAAAACACGTAATGCGTCCTCGCCATTGACTGCTTCCAGCACCTTGTAGCCATAGTGCTCAAGGAATGTTTTTGAGACCTTTCTGATGACTTGATCGTCTTCTGCTAAAAGAATGGTCTCGTTGCCTGATACAACAGGGGTCAATTCCTCCTTTTCGAAGAGGGCCTCTTTTGCAGGCAGTAAGGGCATATAGATCTTAAAGGTCGCGCCCTCTCCAGGCCTGCTGTGCACATCGATGAAACCATTGTGCTGCTTGATGATGCCGTAGGCCATCGCAAGGCCGAGCCCCGTGCCTTTTCCCGACTCTTTTGTAGTAAAGAACGGTTCAAAAATGCGGTCTCTTGTCTTTTCATCCATGCCGACCCCCGTGTCGGCAACTGAAATAACGGCATAATCGCCGGCTTCCCCATTCCCATTAACCTGTATAAGACTGCTGTCTATCTGCACGCGCTCCGTGCGTATGGTCAACGCCCCCCCATGAGGCATTGCATCCCGGGCGTTCGTCGCGAGATTCAGCAAAACCTGCTCGACCTGGCCCCTGTCAACGTTCGCAATCAGCGCCTCAGCGGCCATATGTATTTTGAATTCAATATCCTCGCCAATGAGCCTGTCCAAAATCTTCTGTATGCTGAAAACGATCTTGTTAACGTCCGCCGGCTTCGCCTCCATCACCTGCTTCCTGCTGTAGGCAAGCAGGCTGTGCGTCAGATGGGCCGCTTTGCTGGATGCGGCGAGTATCTGTTCAACATATTCACGCAAGGGGTCACCCGCTGCGATCTCTTTATGCAGAAGGCTCCCGTAGCCGATTATTGCGGTGAGAATATTGTTGAAATCGTGCGCAATTCCCCCGACGAGATTGCCGATGGCCTCCATTTTCTGGGATTGGAGCAGTTGAGCCGAGAGTTTCTTGCGTTCAGTAATGTTGCGCACGTTGCATTGAATGAATTTCGCCCTGTCAACAAGATATATATCAACATTAACAATCTGCCTCTGTTTGGTTTCCGCAAACACATCCTCGTAATTGATAAATCCCGCATGAATCAATTCACGGATTGTCTCCTTGAAATCCCGTATATCTTTCAACAAGCCGACATCCTGAAGTTTTTTCCCGATGAATTCCTGGCTGAAATAACCCAGCATCTCCACTATGGCCGGATTGACATTTACGATGTCTCCGTTGTGCTTGTCGATCAGCAGCAGTCCGTCTTTTGCGGTTTCGAACAGCCGCCTGTAACGCTCTTCGTAATCCTTTAATGCATCCTCCATCCGCCTGCGTTCGGTAATGTCATTGCCGATGCACAATATTTCGATGGTTTTGCCGTTCTCATCGCAAAGGACCTTGTTCGTCCAGGCTACCCATACCCGTTCGCCGTTCCGGCGCATGTTTTCATTTTCGTTGTTAATGTACTTCTCGGGATGTATTTCGATATCTTTGATCATGGAGTCAAGGTCAGAACCCGCAGGCCCTGTTTCGGGCAGGATAGTTCCCGCGACAGACCGGCCGAGCATCTCTTTCTCAGTAAAACCAAAAAACCTTTCAGCGAACGTATTGAAAAAAGTGACCTTCCCTTCGGGGTCCATTTTCAAGATGATGCTGTTTACATTCTGGACAAGCTCCCGATATTTTGCCTCACTGGCCACTAATAGCTTCTCTATCCGTTTCCGTTCGGTGATGTCCTCAATGGCAAGGAGTATCCTCATCTGCGAGCCCATTTCCTTGTGCATGATGCGGCGGGCATTGAGAAGCATTATTTTATGCCCCACTCCTGAAAATATATGTTCAACTTCATAGTCATCGAATTTATTATTTTCGGGAAGAATATTTTCAAGCAGCGTCCGAAGCCTGGGAATATCCCATTGCTTGCTTCCCAGATCATAGATCAGGTTGCCGATGGTTTCCTCAGGCTGTACCTTGAATGAAATATAAAAGCTGCGGTTTGCCGAGAGGACTCTCAGTTCCGAATCCAGCACAATAAGAGGTTCACGCACTGTCTCTACAATATCTTCAAACATCTTCGCATCTCCGCTTGTGTATCTCAGAAATCAACCAGCGCCCCGAGAAGGACGACCAGCCCTGGCACTCTAAAAAAAACTTTTACTCATTTCTCCCTGTCTGCGACACCGGTCGAACGCTTTCAGCGGGCCCGAGCAATAAGGCGATCCATTGTGTGTCCTCATTGTTCTCGCATGCGAACTTCACGGTCATGGTAAGCGGTATGCACAAAACCATACCGACCGGACCGAGCATACTTCCCCAAAAGATCAAGGAGAGAAAAACAACCAGCGTGGACAGTCCGAGCTTCCGCCCCATGATCCTCGTTTCAATCACATTGTCGAGTATGAAGTTAACGGCCATATATCCTGCGGCTGCCATCACGGCCCTGCCTACACCCAAATGGATGAGTGCGAGAAGAACCGCGGGAACGCCGGCGATCGTGGAGCCGACACTCGGTACATAGTTGAGCAGAAAGGCCAGGAAACCCCAGAGAATGGGAAAATCCACGCCGAGAATGTACAACCATATCCCTATCAGGATCCCCGTGGCCAGACTGATGAGCGTCTTGATGAGCATGTAGCGTTCAATATCGCTTACGAACCGTGTGAACTGGGGAAATACCTGCAGAGGATCACCGAGAGCGGCGCGGAGCTTGACGGGAAAGCTTGATGCCTCGAACAGGATGAAGGTGACGGTAAGCAAGATCAGGACAATGTTCGAAAGCGCCGAGCCCAACTCCGCGATCAGGCGGGCGGTCAGGCTCATCACGGACCCTGGATTGATATATTCGAGCAGGATCTTCTCCATGCCCCGGATACCCTTGGTTTCTAAAAAAGACTGGAATGCCGAGACTTGCTCCTGAAAAAGGGCCTGATAGGCAGGCAATCCGGTGTAAAAGCTGTTGATGGACGCGCCGACGATCGTGCCCAGGATCAGCAGGATGGCTATCATGCCGGCCACTACGAGCAGCACCGCGACGAAGGTGGGAATGCGTCTCCGCTCGAGCCAGAGCACCGGCGGCGTCCCGAGCGTGGCGAGGAAAAGGGCGAGGAGAAGGGACACCAGGACCGGCTGCGCCTGCTTGATGCCGACGATGATGATCACGAGTGCCGCCGTGATCATGAGGAAGCGCGTTCCGCTGGGGGAATTACCCTGTTTAGTCATGGACAAACACCTTTTCGATCATTGCGCCGGGTCTCTTTTCTTAGCCCAAAGGTTACCTGTCGCGAATCCCGCCTTGTAACGAATACAGCTCGACGCGTTCAGAGCTGCTGCGCCTGATCTGCAATAACATGCTGCCGCACCGTCGCTATCCGGTCGCGGCCGTCAGCCTTCGCCTGATACAGGGCCATATCCGCCGCAAGCAGCAGTTCCTGAGCGGTCTTTCCGTGTTCAGGGTACACTGCCACCCCCAGAGACAAAGTGATCGGATCGAGCAATCGGCCGCGATAGTGAACCCCAAGAAGTCTCGCTTCTTTGCAAAATTGCTCGGCTCGCTTTTTGACATTTTCCAAAGATGCTTCCGTCAGCACCAGAAGGAACTCCTCGCCTCCGTAACGACAGGCGAAATCCCCTCCCCTGATATGTTTTTTGGAAAATAAGCCGAATTCCCGAAGCACGGCATCGCCGGCTCCATGGCCATAGGTATCGTTGACGGTCTTGAAATGATCAATGTCGATCATGACGACTCCCAACGGTTGTTTCTTTCGCGTCGTTCTCAGGATCTCCTTTTCCAGGAATTCATACATGGGCCGCCTGTTCAACAGCCCGGTGAGCGGATCGTGGATCGACTGATGGTACAGGTTCTCCCGCAGTTTAATGTTTGTCAGAAACAGCGCAATGGTTTCCGCCGTGGTAACCGCCAACTGTCGTTTATAGGCAATCACTTGCCGACGGTTGTCAGAGTTCTGTTTCGGCAGGTTTCCGTTGAGCTTTACATACAGCAAGCCCAGCGTTTCACTTTGAGCCACCATCGGCGCGCAAAAGTAGACGTCTTGACCCGATTGGTTCCCGTCTGAGCAGAGCACGGGAAAGCACCTTCCGTCAATGGAATATGATCGTTCCTGTTCCAGTGCCCATCCGGCCGGCAGAGGAAATACAGCGCCCGCCGCTGCGTGGTCGCCCCATGAGGCAACAGGCACCAGCGTCTGGGGCGGCAAACTGAAGAGGTAGACTGCGCCGGATTCCGTAAAAAATAATTTAGGCACCGTACGGGCGATGACGGCATGGGTTTCTTCAATGGTAAGGCATGATTGAAGCAATGTTCCCAACCCACGGAGGCGTTCAAGCTCTCGATTGCGCTGTTCGAGAGCAATCACATAGGATGAGAGTTTTTCATTGACCTCCTGCATTGCTTCCACGGCAGTCCAGTCCTTCTCAGCCTTTTCCTGACTTGTTGTCATCAACCACCTCGCTTTCCGGCTCCGGCGCAGCCGTGTATCCATCACAGCGGCCAGGTTTATGCGCAGTTTTTTCGGCCGTTGCGGCCCACGGCCTGCCTGCAGTCCTCTCACTGCAGCGAGCGCCGATAACATCCTCGACAGAAGACGTCACATCGCCACCACGCGATAAGCTCTTTTTTCAGGAGTAGACAGACGCGCTCGGCGACTCTGTCGCCGAACAGTTCGCAATAGACGGGGGGGGCGCCCTGCTCGTACGGATGTTCAACGGCGCGAGTGACATTGTCAGAGGTAAGCATGGCGATCAGTATCTCCTGTACCGGCCTATTGAAACAGCCTTTCGTTGTTTGACCCCTTAGAGAATATGCGCTAATCTCTACAGGTATGCTATCAACCGCCGACAGCAGTTGATGGTGTTATCTAACGGGGTAACGTGGTTTATCCTTCCCGTGCCTGCGAGGACCCAGTTACGATTCGGAGCTATCAGATTTCCTCCTTCGATGGAATAATGGGAAAATCAGCGCTGCCGACCTCAACGTCGGCCAGCCCTTGACTGCAAAGAACACTGCCAGGCACAGACACAAAGCCACGCTCAGGCCGACCGACCCGAAGGAAAGCACGAACGCCATAAGGTACAGAAGCGGCCCGTATCGGTACTGCATGGTGATCTGCCGAATTTCCCTGTCGTCCACGTTCTCCGCAAGAAGCCTCCCGTTCTTTGACGCGTGATGCCACAGGCCCTTGAACGCAAATGCGCTCGCGACGTAGGTGCCGGTAAAGACCGCTCCCGCGGCCTTGGCTTCGGGGTGCAGCAGGTATTCCGCCAGCAGGGACGTCGGAAAGGGCATGAACGTTATGAACAAAAGCAATAACCCGTTCCAGTACAGGAACGAATGATCGGTCCTCTGGATAAAACTGAAGATCCGGTGATGGTTTACCCACATGGCAAGGATCGTAATGAAGCTTGTTGCATAGGCAAGATAATGAGGCCACATTTTCAGCAACGTTGCCCCGAGGTTGCTATTCGCGCCGAGTTTGTGGGCCTTCGGCACCTCGATTCCGAGGACCAGCAGCGTTATGGCAATGGCGAAAACACCGTCGCTGAAAGCTTCAATGCGAACTGTTTCGTCTCGCTCGAACATCTCCTGTTTTTTCATGGTAGTTGCCAGTATCGACCCTTCTGTTCCGGCGCCGATATCAGCGTGAACAATTCGATCCGCATGACGGCCCTCGGCTGCATCACTCTGCGCTCTTTGACAAGGCTATTTTCCCTCGGTTCCTTCCCGGATCTTCTCTCCGGCCTTTTCGATCTGCTTTCCGCCCTTTTCCACCGTCTCATCGATCTTCTTGCCTGCGCGCTCCGCCGGACCCTGCTCACAACCGGACACTCCCGCAAGCAGCAGACTCATGGCCAGCGCTGCGATGACACTTTTGTACATTTTCATTAGTTGTTTCTCCTTTTTCAAGCGGTAGTAAGCCGCGCCGAGTTTGATCAGTGATCGTATCTTTTCAACACTCCGGCTTCGGCCGCCTGCTTTTCTACATAATGCAGATATTTCTGTATATCCTGACTGGTCCAGTCTGCCGGCTGCCTGCCTGTTTGTGCTATGAATTGCTCCAGAAGTTTCATCGGGTTATCTCCTCCGGCTCTTGATCTTGAAAACCCGCGCCCGTTGTTGCTGTTTTTTTCGAGATCGCGTTCATCGCAATCCGCCCTGCCCTGTCCATGGCGGCAATAGGCTTTACTGAGGCAAAGAGGCGTTTCGTGCCAGCTCTATGCCTTCGTTGACGGTTTTATCGCCTCTCCTCATGTACACCATCGCGTCCTCATGCCTGTCGGCAAGCACCCATGCTTCTCTATAGAGATGTTTCGGCTGTTTAAAAATTATCCTGAATTGTCCGGTCTCAAAATTCACCGGCATGAAGAGTCCTGCCTCTCGGGCGAGGATGTTGCCCTGCACGAACGCCCATTCACTGCCTGTTGAAAATCCTCTGCTCACGCCGAAGGGAAAACCGGCCGCAAAACCCGTCAGCAGCAAAACAACCGCCAATGCAATTCTTATTATTATTTTCATTGGCCCTCCTGTATTTCAGCAGCGTGCCACGGTTTTACCCCGTCGAAAAAACACGCCTCGTTCGTGAGCAGAGCCATTCCCGGGAGCGTCCTGCCCGCCAACCGTCCAACTCGTTTTTTCCCTTACGCTCGCGCCGTTTTTATCGCTTCCACACCTGCTGTGGCGGTAATGGTGTTGAACCTGATGTCCGGCTCTGCGCGGAGCAGTCTCATCGCCCCGTTTAAAATACTGAAATGGTCGGACCGCAGATGGTCTTCCAGGTCCTCCCTGGTCTTCCACTCCTCCTCGAAGAGGAAGAGGCCTTCATCCTCCACATCCACGTAGCAATGGCAGCTTATGCAGCCGCGCTCGCGCCGGATCGGACCGAGTATAGCTTTTATCGTCTGAAGGACTTCCTTCCGTTTTTCAACGGGCACCGTCATCTTAAAGATGGCTTCGATCATGGCCGAGCTCCTTGCGAGGTGAGGCGATCGATGGCGCTGAGAACCCTTCCGGAATCACTCAGCCGCCCGCGCCAACAGAGGCAAGATCGGCTGAAGAAAATTTCCCGTACATGATCTTTGCCCATGCCTCCCGACCTCTTCAACTATTATATTTTATCGCCCCTGAATTACCCGCACCAACACCACCACAATTGCGATCACAAGCAAAATATGGATGAACCCGCCCATCGTGTAACTGCTCACGAACCCCAGCAGCCACAGAATTACCAGTATCACAGCTATCGTCCACAACATTTGGCCCTCCTTCCGGATTGCTCAGGGTCGGTGAGGGAAACGCTCCCGCCCTACTTCACCACGACTTCAAAAAGAACCCGCATGTTGGCCTTTGCTTCCCTTGTGTTGATGTCGCCGGGGGACACTTCATACAGCGCCGGCTTTGTCCTGCCATATCCGACTATCGTCACTCTCCCCGGCGCGATGCCTTTTTCGACCAGATAGTTCCTGACCGCATGTGCTCTTCCTTCGCTTAATTTTTGATTGCTCTCTTCCGTGCCTTTGGCGGAGGTATATCCCGCCATACGGACCTTCATTTTGGGATTTTCTTTCAGGATCTTCACATTTATATCCAATTCCGCTTTCGCTTTATTGGTAAGTGTCGACTGGTTATAGTCGAAATGCGTGTCCCCAAAGGCGACCACCTCCTCATCGGCCTTCTGATCAAGCACCAGCATCATGACCTTCAGCTCGGAAAGGTTCTTTTCGGACAGCTCCATCTTCGGTCCGGTCCTGAACAGCATGAACAACAGGATCAGCACAATGACGCATAATATTCCCACAATGGCAAACAGAACGCTTTGCGACTGTTTTCTGCGATTTGGCCTGGGTCGTTTTCCCATTTCCCTTTCCGCTTCAAGCCAGTTGACAAACTCATCGCCGTCCTTAAAACCGTGCTTCTCGTACAGTTCATACGCCTTGTTCCGTATTTCCTTGTTTTCCTCATTCAACTCTTTCTGCTTCATTTCGTCACCTCTCTCGTTACCTTTTAATTGCAGCGGGCTGTCCTGTCGCCGGCCTGGCCGAAGGCTCTCAGCATTGTCGCTGAAGAGCAAACCAGATAAAAACATTTGACACTGCTGCACCCTGTCTTCAGCTGGGCCGGGCCTGTGACCGCCCGTCGGTTACAGAACTTTCCTGCCTTGCAGGATTCTGATCACCACCACTACAAGTGCGATCACAAGCAAAATATGGATAAGCCCGCCCATCGTGTAACTGCTCACAAACCCCAGCAGCCACAGAACTAACAAAACCACAACGATCGTCCACAACATTTGGTCCTCCTTTTAGATCGCTCAGGCCCGCTGCCCACGCGCTCAGCGGTCCGGCAATCCCTGCGTGTTTGTGCTCAACTACCCGAGAATCATCCGGTTCTTTACGCACCTCACACCGTTTACGTCGTTGACGGGTTTGGTGACCAGGTCCTTTCAGCCGTTTTCCCGCCCCTGCTTATTTGAACCGCGTGCTCGCGTCGTGAAGGGCGGTCTTCACTTCCGTCCAGGCGTTTTCCGCGCCTGCCTTGAGGTCTTCCCAGGCCCCATCGCCGGCGGACTTCAACGCCCGCAGCTTCGCCTTGGCGTCATTCTGTTTGTTTTGCAACGCTTCGATGTTCTTGTAGTATTCGATCTTCACTTCAGCCTTGGCCTTGTCCGCCTTTGCCTTGAGCAGATCGATCTTCGCGCTCCATTCACTCAACTGCGCGTCAAACTTTTCTTCGTATGCTTTTCGTTTGTCATTCATGGCAAGCCCCCCGAGGTTGTAACGTTCTGTCTTTGTTCAGGCCCATCTGCTTTACTTCGCCGGCAACTCGAAGCCGCCCCCTGTTATTCCTCCGGAACTGATAAACTCCAGGCTACGGATGCGGAAGCATGTGCTTGGGTCCGGGTAGGTGCTTTGGTCCTGGTCCGCGCCCCCGTCCCGGCCCTCCTGGAAAAACCGGAAAGCATGCTGCAAGAATAAATGATAACGTAAATGCCAACAATGCCATTACTGTCCAGATTCTTTTCATGATGCACCTCCTTCAATGTCGCCTACGCGTTTGGCAACCAGGTCTTTTTCGGCGGCACGTTTGGCCTTGCCGCCCACGGTTGCTCAGACCACGGTCTGCCATTCGCCCCGTGCATCTTCGACAGGAACTTCCTAATACCGGAACCCCAGATTGAGCGTCCCGGTATACCCGTCCAGCGGGATGGGTTGCCCGCCGTACTCCGGCTTGACCTTGATATATCGCGCTTCAAGCCCAAGGAAGAACGCGTCGGTAAAATTGATGTTAAATCCTACTCCGGCGTGAAGCCCGTAGGTGATCTCCGAGGAGCCGCTGAAGCTGCCGAGATTGCCGTTCACCTCCAATTTGGTAAAGTAGGCGCCGATCCCGAATTCTCCGTAGGGCTCGAAAACGCCGAGGGGAAGAAAGAGTTTGGCCGACACTCGCACCGGCACGACCTTCAGCTTCGTTTCGCCAGGCTCGATAGCCGGTGAACTCGTGCTCTGAAAATAGCCTACTCCGAATTCGAGTCCGAAGATGGGCGCCAGGTAGTGACCGAAGGCGATCTCACCGTTGAAGCCTTTCTTGCTGTACAGATCGCTTCTTGCGCCTGGGGTATTAAAATCATTGACGCTGTAGTCCTCGTCGGGAGAATAGTAGCCTCCCTTGAACACGGTATAGTCCGGGAGAGGCCCGGCGAGAGCGACGGACGGCGACTGAACGGCCACTGCCGCGACAAGGAGTACGACGAATAGAGCAAAAATCTGTTTGTGGCATCTGGTAGAGACTCTCATGGCATTCCTCCATTTTGTTGCTGCGTTTTGTTATGGTCTTTTTGACCGGTGCATGAAAAATTCTATTTCCTCGATCAGCCCTTTTTGCTTCCCGTGACCAGCAGCACGATGCCGCCTACGAGCGCAATAGCGCCCACGATCGGAGGCAGCGGCAGCGTTCTCGTTCTCTCAGCCGTCATATGCATTGGACCGACATCGAGGACCTTCTCTCTGGTCGTGTAGGAAATTCCCTGATAGGCGAAAGCTATGATCCCCACAACAACGAGGATGATGCCTAGCAACGTGTTTGTTTTCATTTTGTCTCACCTCCCCCCTGTTGTCAGTTTGGTTTATGACCGGGCTCACCTTGCCCGGTTCTCCGAACCTGAATAAATCACGTTCTCCTTTTACAGACCGTTATTCGTTCTCCATCTTCCTCTTTGCCGGTTTTTTCTCACCCATCTTCATGGACATCATCATCTTCATGTTCTTAAACTGTTCGTCCGTTAAAATACTCCGCATTCCCTTCATGACTATCAGCATTTCCAAATGATGGTCTGTTTTTATCTCCGCAATTTTCTTGACTGCAGCGCCGGCCTTTTCCAGATTAAAATCCTTCACTTCCATGATTTCCATAAGCTCGATCTCCGCGATCTTCAGGTCAGCCTTGAATCGGGCTTGTTTTTTTTGCATTTCGCCATGGAGAGGCTTCATCTTCAGGATCTGGGCATCGGTAAGCCCCATCGTATCCGCCTGTTCGATGCACATCTCCATCATATCGCCCATCTTGTCCATATTGCCCATTTTCATCATATGCCCGGGCGCTTCCCCAGGCTCCTTCGTGGACATATCCATCATCTGTGAAAAAGCGGGCGCCGGCACGCTGATCACCGGCAGAGCGATCGCGGCCGCCATCAGGGCTGCGGAATATAGTGCTTTCATGGAACGTCCTCCTTTTATTGTTGTTACTGTTGCTTTTTGAACTCATGTACTCCGACGCCGAAAACCTCTGCGGAATAACCTTTTATTATCCTACTGTCTATCCTGCTGCCTATCCTGCCTATCCTGCTGTCTTTCCCGTCTATCCTGCCTATCCTGTTTTTCTTGCTCGCCTCTTTCAGATTTTCCCTTTTTAGGTTTAGATTTTCGTGGCGCCTCCCGGTGTTGTGGCTGTGGGCGCTGTGGTTGCCCCTCTCGGTATTGCGGTCGGGACTGCGGTGGTCGCACCTCTCGAGACGGCTGATGTGATCGCGGTCCGGGTTTCAAGCCCTGGACACCCCAGGTTTGCTGCTTCTCCCAATGCCTGTTCTTCTCCCAGTTGTTCCAGTTCCGTTGAAGATGTTGGTGAGGTATTCGCTGATGGTTCCATTGATGCCCTCTCCAACGACGATCCCGGTAGTCATTCCTCCAGCTTGAGGGTATACCTGCATAAAAAGAGGGAACGCTTTGATAGTAGACCCAGCCTGAATTATAGTCCCGTGAGCGATACCAGTTCCCTTCCCACGGACGCCACCACCAACCACTGTAGAAAAAGATGTCCACGGCTACGTCAGGGACGGCATAGACATACGTCTCAGGTATCACTACCACTTCCGGAGGTTGGGCAAATACGATGGGCGGAGGCAGAGCAACGCGAACGCCTACCTCTCCCCCTGCCATCGCCCGTGCCGTCGTTGGAATAAACAATACAAGCACCATCGCCAAAAGTATTGTTCCCCAGAGTAACTTTTCCTTTTGCAGCCTCACCCTTCTATAACTATAGAGAGAGCATATTGTCTTCATGGACCGTACCTCTTTTTGTGAACCCCGTTAGAAAACGGCCAAAGACTCAAGGCAATCGCCCTGGCTCACATTTTTTCCAACGGGGTAAATGGCTATTTCTTACGTCTTCATAATGTGTTTGCCTGCCGGACGATCCTTTACCGGACCTTTTCCACCAGGCGCCGCTGCTGCACGCTTTTTCGCTGCCGTCATTCTGCCGCCTCTGCTTTTCTTTGCCATTTTATAGCCCTCCTTATTTCCCCAGGACCTTCTTGACCTGACCGATCTTTTCCTGCACTTTGCCGCCTGTCTTTTCAGCCTTTCCTTCGGCTTCCAGCCCGGAATTCCTGCCGAACTTTCCGGCGAGCTCCTTGAGTTTGCCCTTTACCTTGTGGAACGTGCCTTCCGCCTGGTCCTGCCTGCCCGATTTCATAGTATTCCTCCTCTCCGGATCCCGGTTTGACTGCTGCCACGCCGGCGCCGCCATCCCCGCATTACATCGCGTTCCGGGACCGTGTTGATTGTCTCTTGTTCCTGCTGCAACGGCTTAAAAAAAAGTTCCCGAAGAACAGCACTCCGGGAACCTAAGATTTCTCATGTTCTCCTCATATGAGGCGCTTTAAGAGTTGAATATCTGTCTACCGGTGATCATGATGATCCTTGTCGTGGGCCTTCGCGGCCGGAGACTTAGTTGCCGTTGCCGTCCATACGGCCCGGGTCCCCGGGCGTCCCGCCCAGCTCGTCATTCGACCGGCTCGGATCACCCTGGTTCGAGTTGCCTGGATCGCAATTCTCGGGCCCGTTGCCCACGCCCTGGTTGCAGCGGCTCTTTACCTGCTTGCCGGCCTGCTCGCATCCGGTGACCGTGGCGCCGGTCATCGTCACCGCGGCCATCGCCAATGCATCCCCATCAAAGGTCCCGCGCGTGATGGTGATTGCCGCGCCCGCGAGAATCGTTCCCAGGAAGTGCGAATCCGTCAGGGTCGCGGCCTCGGCCACCCACCAATACACGTTGCAGGGCTCTCCGCCGCCTTCCATGATCACCGAAAAATTGGTGCCCGTCAGGGCGCCGGTCCCGCTGGTCCCGATCTTGAAGATCCAGGTATCGGTCGAGGACCCGCTGAGCGTCAGCGTCCCGTCCGTCGTCGTCGACGCCGCGTCGACACAGTAGACGCCTGGCGTAAGCGTCAGGCCCGCGAGATTGCCCGACAAGATATAGTCGCACTGCGTGAGCGCGAGCGCATCGTACGCGCCCAGGAAGTCAAGATAAGCCTGCTTGGCGATCCCGTCCCCCGCGTGAACCGTCCCGCTGATCGTGCAGTTGGTCTGAGTGATCGCGGCGCCGGGCCAGACCCCCACATCGCCGGTAACAAGGGAATCGGTGCAGGTCACCGCCGTGCCGGCCAGGACCGTGAAGCTATCCGCAGAGCCTAAAAAAGACTGCGCGGTTTTAGCAAATGCTGCGTGGAACGGTACGGCGGAAAGAACCACGGCGAACAAGACCATGACAACGATTCTTGCTGTAAACCGCGCAACCCTGTGCGAACGAACTATCGGATGTTTCATATTGTGTTCCTCCTTACCATCAACGTTACGAGCAACTTTAACAATTCAGTTCTTCCTATCGTCGATCACGACGCTCCTTGTCGTAGTTCTTAATCCTTGTCGTGATCCTTGTCGTGATCCTTGTCGCGATCATCCTCATCATCATCATTATCGGAAGATTGACAGATCAGCGGGCGGCACTTCTTGTGCAGTTGGATATTGCCGCCGGCCAGATAGCCCGACGCGGTGTAACCGTTCGATAGCCGCAGACTGAACATGTCGGCGCGGCCTGGCTCGCCGCTATCCATCACGTCAACCTGGTAGGTATAGCCGGCTTCGCCGTTGATCTTGGCCGTACCCTCGATGTGACGGGTCACGGCGTCGACCACCGCGTAAGACGTAACGCCGGTGCCCTTCACCTTCATGTCTTCAACCTTCGAGCCCTTTGGGCCGTGGTCAACATAAGTCAGATGGCCCCAGAACTTGCCGTGCTTGATCCCGCCGGTTACCCCGAAGGTCCCCTTGCCGCCGGAAGGCAGCATGATCCATCCGCCACCGGTCACTTTATCCTTGCATACCACGGGCGGCGTTCCCGGACTGCATGCGGAGACCGTGACGCCGGTCAGAGTCGCGGCGGCTTTCGCCAGGTCTCGCCCGATCAGGCTTCCACCGGTAAAGGTGGTGGCCGCGCCCGCGAGAATGGTTCCCTGGAAGTTCGAGGTCGTCATTGTCGCGGCTTCGGCGACCCACCAATACACATTGCACGCCTGTCCGCCGCCGGACATGACCACCGAGAAGTTGGTGCCTGTCAGGGCGCCGGTCCCGAGGGTCCCGATCTTGAAGATCCAGACGCCGTTCGCGGGCCCGTCGAGGGTCAACTGGCCCGTTAACGTCGCCGCCGCTTCAAAACAGTAAACACCGGGCGCAAGCACCAGGCCCGCAAGGGTACCCGTCAATGTCTGGTCGCACTGCGCGAGCGCGAGCGCATCATAGGCGTTGAGGAAGTCACCGTAAGCCGCAATGGCGGTCGCGTCGCCCTGGTGAACCGTCCCATTGATCGTGCAGTTGGTCTGCGTGATTGCGCTGCCGGTCAAGCCGGAGCCCACGTCTCCGTTAATGGTGGAATCGGTGCAGGTCACGGCCGGGCCGGCCAGGACCGCGAAGCTCGCCGCCGAACCCAGATCCGGCGCGGTTTGGGCAAACGCTGCATGGAACGGAACCGCTAACAGAAGCGCGCCGAACAGGACGATGGCGGTGAGTCTTGCTGTAAACCGTGCAAACGTGTGCGAATTAACAATCGGATGTTTCATGTTGTGCTCCTCCTTTGTTCTCTTTAACCTCTATGCTTAACGCTAAACACTGGACCTCACTAATGCGCTTTAGCCCCTTGACAGTCCCTCCTGACCGTCATTGGACAGGTCTTTTATTTTCCGTGATGCTTTAAAAGAGACCCCCCGCCGGCTACCAGGGAGGAGAAACGGGGATCAAAAACCGGCGGGGGGCCGAGTTTGCCTGGAAGCTCTATTTCGGAACAGGGCATTCCAGACAGGGGCCGGATCAACGAAGAACGCCTTTCCGGCCCCTTGACCTCATGCAGCTATTTCACGATGATCTCAAACAGCACTCTCTGGTTGGCCTTTGCCTCATCTGAGTATATGTCCGAAGGCACCGGTTCATACTCCGCCGGTCTCGTCTCGCCGTATCCGATTTTGAAGAGCCTGTTTCTGTCAATACCCCCTTCTTTTATGAGGTATTCCTTGACCACGGTTGCTCTTTTTTCGCTCAGCGTCTGGTTATACTCTTTGGTGCCGCTGGCGGAAGCATACCCTGCAACACGGATCTTCATTTTAGGGTTGTCTTTCAGGATCTTGGCATTATAGTTCAGTATTGTCTTGCCATTTTCGTTAAGCGCCGAACTATCGTGGGTGAAATGCGCATCCTCGAGCGAGATCAGCACCGGCAGCACGATCCTCGGACCAGGAATTGTGGTAAAGCTCCATACATAGCTGTTTGCCAAAGCATTGCCTGCCAGGTCCTTGACCCCGGCCACGATCGTTGCAGTATAGGTCGCGCCTTTTTTGAGCTCGCTTCCTGGGTTAAAGCTTGCGGTTGTGCCGGCGAAGGTCACCCGGCCTGAAACAGCCTCGGTCCCGTGCTTTACGGTAAAGGTTGACGTGGTGATCGTTGAACGGGACATCTCTTCGCTGAAAGTCGCGGTGATGTTCCTGTTGATTGCCATACCGCTGACGCCGCTGTCCGGGCTTGTGCAAACCACTTCGGGTGCGGTGGTGTCTCTAGTCCCGGCAACCGCCTTCTTCTCCGCGCCGAGCAGGAAGGTCAGGCCGACCGTGTATTCCATATTCATGCGGGAATCGCCGCCTTCGGTGAACAGCGACTGCTTGACGTCGCCCCGCAGCGCCACCGTGTCGGACAGGAAGTACTTGAGCCCAACGCCATAGTTGAACATCCCGCGGCCGTGGTCGGGCATGCCATCCGATCCGTTGTCGGTCTGGGTGACGGCGACGCCGGCTGAAATGAACGGCACGAGAGTGGCGCTCGGATTAAAATGAAGCAGAGCGTCGATCCCTGCGCGATAGACCTGCACGTCCCGGTCGACAGGCGCCAGAGATCTGGTCTCCGTGGGGACAAACCCTACCATGCCCTCCAGCGCGAGGCTGTCGGTGAAGTTGTAGCCTGCGCGCAGGCCATGGTACGAGCGGGCGTCCAGATTCTGGTCACGGTCGAACGAATAGAAGCCGGTGAACGGGTCCAAGGTGAATGTCCCGCCCTGGTTCCCGGCAAAAACGGGGGCGCCGAGAGCAAGCAGGAACAAACCGACCAGGAAGACCATCAATATTTTTCTCATTAACTTTTTCATTTTGGTGCCTCCTTTTAATCGTTGTCTTGTTCATCATGATTTCGCATGTAAAGGGGACCTTCCCGTATTTCTGAAACACGGGAAGATCCATCGTTTTTTCTCCAACTCATGCCTTACGGAGCAGGCACGACAATGATACTCGTTCCCGTTAAGGTAAGCGCGCCCGCGCCGAGCGCGCCCGCCAGCATTCTGCCCTCCACGTTGGCGAAGTCGACCACCGTGATAGTACTGCCGGCCACTACGGTTCCCTGGAAGAAGGTGCCCGTCCCAATAGTGATATTGTTGGTCACCACCCAAAAAACGTTTGTGGACCGGGCGCCGTTGCGCAGGACCACGTCGCCCGTTGTCGAGGTAAAGCCGGACCCGCCGGCTGTTGACCGGATGATAAAGACCGCACCCGGATTGCCCCCTGCATCGAGCACAAGAGGACCAGCGGCATTACTGAGCCCATACGTGGCGATGCTTGCATAGACGCCGGGACTCAGAACAAACCCGCTGAGATCCGTGGCTGCGCCGAAAGTACCGCCGTTGACCCCTTCCGCCGAAGCCGCATCCGTCAGGACTGTCGCCGGCGCCGGGCGGTTAATGAGGTCCTGATACGCGGCATTCAAGTCGAGCTGAAGCTGCGGCAGGGTGGCAATCTTTTCGGCAGTGCCGTTATCCGATGCGATTATGATCCCCGGGGTCACGCCGTCGCTGGTGGTCACTGAAGTTGAAGCCAGCAATGGCGCAGCTGGAACATTATTAGCTCCTGCTCCGGTTACACTGGCAATAACTCCACCGGTCAACGCCACATCTCCATAGATATGACTTGCGATGGTGCCGGTGTTTATCGCGTCGAAGGCTATGATCCCGTACGTGCTGGCCAATCCAAGATTCGGCGCTGGACCTGCCGGGCCAGGATCTCCGCCTGCTCCTCCATGATCTCTGTCGCATCCGGTCGCAAGAACGACCAGGAGCAGTGCAAACAACCACATCATCTTACTAAATGTCTTTGAATAGCCTGTGCCTGTGCGCATATGTGTACCCTCCTTTTAAATGAAAATTCGAAAAGCACTTATCATTCCGCCCGTTGTCAACGGGACCTGCCCGTATTTCTGATAGAACATGTCCTGCTTTCATGGGCACTGCCTCACTTCTTTCGAACGCATCGCTTTTCTGTCCAGGGCAGCCCCGTTGGTCCGTTGCCATGCTCTGCGGTCCGGCTCAGCTACTTTACCGCCAGGTTGTTTCTCACCGATCTGACGCCCGCAACCATGCCGGCAACCTCTTCCGCCGTTCTGACGTTCTGCGCTGAATCAACAAAACCGCTCAGCCGGACTTCCCCTTTGAATGTCTCGACACTGATCTGGAACACTTTCAGCGACGGCTCGTCAAAGATCGCTGCTTTTACCTTGGTGGTGATCACCGAGTCATCGATATACTCGCCGGTGCTTTCGCGATTTTGCGTGGCCGCGCACCCCAAGAACAGGGTTATCAGCACGATACTGACCAAATAGTTCACTATGCGATGGGGTTTTGCCATGATG
Organism: Nitrospirae bacterium GWC2_57_13; assembly: GCA_001805055.1. Taxonomy (GTDB): domain Bacteria; phylum Nitrospirota; class UBA9217; order UBA9217; family UBA9217; genus GWC2-57-13. The sequence continues at coordinate 1,839 of MHDZ01000035.1, read as the reverse complement.
CCTGCTCCTATTCCCTGCAGGACCATGCAGGATCTCGCAGGAAACCTGGTTGGTGGGAAAAAAAAGGGGAGCAGTCTGAATTTTTATTTAAAAGCAGCCTGTCCCCTTATCTTGCTTTCACGCTATCTCATGCCTTACGGGGCAGGTCGTACAACCGCGTTGGCATCAAGATCGACTGCTGTCTGCGCCAACAGCCTGCCGTTCGCCGTTGCGCCGGTCTGCAAGGTGATCGCTGTTTGAACCAGCGCTATGCCCTCAAAGTGCCCGGTCGTTCCTACGTTCATAACACCGAAGACCTGCCAGAAGATGTTCTTGGCCAGCGCGCCACCGGCCAGGTTAATCCTTGCAGTAGACGCCATCGTAAGATTTTGCGCTATCTGGAAGATCCAGACATCGGTCGGGCCGCCCGAGAGAGTTACACCCCTATCATCTATTAAAACTCCGGTGCCCCATTTGTAGACGCCCGGGGCGAGAGTCATACCGCTAATATTCCCGGCGCCCAGTTCAGTTGTACCAGCTGCCCGTCCTTCAGCGTCGGTGTACGCGGTCATCATATTTTCTACGGCCGTGGTCAGCAGGGCAGGCGTTGTACAACCAAGAGTGTTGTAGTCAGCTGCGTACACCTTTCCGGTCACTAGAGGTGATGTCGAAAAACACTCCGTGGCATCCAGTGGCAAGGCGCCAAATCCGGTAATCAAACTCGCGGCGGCTGGACTGATCCCAAGATCTCCAGTCACTGCGGTGGTTCCAGTGGTTGAGATTGCTGATTTTGCCAGAATCACATAATTACCGGCCCCTCCAAGGTCCACGCAACCCGCTCCCACACAGACTCCCCCCGCTGAATCCGGCGGGGGTGGAGTTCCTCCATCATCATCTCCGCCGCATCCTGTCATAGAAACGACCAGGAGTAATGCCATCATCATAAACCACATCTTGCTATTAAATACTTTACGCATGTCTGTTACCTCCTTAAGCGAATTTGAAACGCAATATGCCACAAGCCTTATGACATTAGATGAGAAGTGTATTACACTAATCGTGCCAGGGGAGAACTGCGGACACTTCGAGAGCAATGCGTTGATTGTTCAGGATAAGATGGAGAGCGGTGGACAGAGTAAAAAGAGGAAGCCGTCAAGGGCGGCCGTCGCATTTAACAGAACCGTCAAATGCGACGGGCCGTGAAGAAAAAAACTTTTGTAAGTCTTGTGTTGTATTTTACTAAACTTTTTTGAATCTACTCCGGACCCGATACCGAACGTTCTCTGTTCTCTCATGACAGGATCTTTTCCGCCCTGTCTGACCGGAGGGGTTCAGCTCTCTACCACTACCAGCTTGTGGAAAAAGGCATCTCTTGCAGCTTACTAAGATGGTCATGAGTAGAGCCTCATAGAAAATAATCCGTCATTCCGGGCTTGACCCGGAATCCAGAATTTTGGCATTGTTTCTGGACTCCCGCTTTCGCGGGAATGACGGAAAGGCGCGCGAAAATCATTTTTCAACAACCTGCTACCGCTTTCCTATTGAGTCGGAAGCCCCTGCAAAGGGTTGTGGATTCTTCAGGCCGTTGAAATACCGTTTCCGGGTGGATAGATTGACCCCGGCGAAGGCCTGGCAACCGAGGAGAGACCGTTTCCACGGGGTCATACCGAAGAATCGTTTTGTCATTGCGCTCCAGGAATAGGCTTGTCTGTTCAAGCGGGCGTAACCGCTGATGAGTTCGTCGGCAGTCATGCCCTTGGGTTGATAAAGGACCGTATCCGGAGGATATCCACGGAGCCACCAGTCACGCGAAAACAACCTGCCTTCGCTTAAGAGACGCGTATATAACCGTGTTCCCGG
>MHDZ01000034.1:9632-37533 GCA_001805055.1 Nitrospirae bacterium GWC2_57_13 | reverse complement strand
AAAAGCATTTGGCCACGGATAAACACAAATAGAATGTGAACGCGCAGAGGGCATGACGCATGGAGCAGAAGGTTATAAACGCCATGCACTTTGCTCTATGCTTCTTCATGTGTTCATCAATGGCTACAACTGTCGCTTATTAGTTTGCACGTGGTTCTAAAGGGGCATGTATGGCCGATGGGCCGGAATTGGTAATTTCAATAATAAGACGAGCTAAGCGACGGAATGGTTACAACGTAGAAGATCTGTTTTACGTTAGAAACGATTTTTTCCTACTTTCGGCCGATGGCCTGAAGCCTCGGCAGGATCGTTTTCCTCTCCCGGCCTCCACCCGGATCTCGCCTGCAAGCTCGCTGTATCCCGGTGGTATCTCGAAAAAAGACGATGAAAGATCTATAGATCGTACATTTCTCCAGGTGACCACGACATTCGAAGCATTGTCGACCCATTTGAGAGGGAATTCAGGCAGGTCCCGCGACTCCCAGAGAGAGCCCGTATATCCTGCCCCATCGTCACAGGCGATCACTGCATGATAGCGGACAGCAGGAACGCCATCGAGATCCTCTTCGCGTAGTGTCGTTTTTTCTATCTGCAGGCCGGGCATGAAGAAATGGGGGATCTGATCGCCCAAGGACTCAAAAGGGACTTCCTTGTATTTACCCTCAGCGGGAACGAGCACCCATGCCTTGAGCCGATCATAGTCCACGATCATGATGGACGAACGCCGGCCAGTCAGCACTTCCATGCGCATTCTGCTGCCCTGTATCTTGATGCGGGACGTCGTTGTCGCTCCTGCAGCGGAGACAACCATGTCGGCGGTGTAGCCCCTGGGAGCAGGTACGGTGTTGCCCCTGGGGCCGCTTGTCGCGCAGGACGCGCCGAACAACAGCAGAATACCGGCGATCAGCGCACTGAAATTCTGTCGGAGAAAGGTCAGTGTATGCATGGCAGTTCTGAAAAGGGCCCCTGCGCTTGGGCAAGCGCAGGAACCCGGATCATGCGTCATTTCACGAGCGTTGTGGCTGTTTTCGTGTTGTTCGCGAGGTTGATGTCGCCTGCGGCAGCTACCTTCGCCAGCCAGGTCACATTGGTCTGATAGGCCGGCGCGGTCCAGCCGAAGCCATAGGTGGTGGACGTTGAGTCAGCAGTGGTGACAATGTTGAGAGAGTAGCTGCCGATGATTACGCCGTTCTTGTCTGTGCCGGTCAGGGTAATAGTTCCCGGCGCGGCGCCCGGCAGTTCGTTCTTTACGGTCACCGATATCGTCGTTGTTGCAGCGGGCGCGATCTTGTTGGGCGCCGTCACAGCGGAAAGGGACAGGTCAACGCTCGGCGCCGGCGGCGGGGTTGTTCCCGCGGGGTCATCATAAACGATCTCGAGCGTGGCCGTGTTGAGCGGTGTTGGCTTCCCCACCTCGCCCTTGATATAGAGCATCATGTCGAAATCAGGCGTCATCTTGCAGTCCTCGACAGTGAACCCGTCCAGGACGCCGTCATTCGCGTCGAGGTAGGCGATCCAGTTGGCGCTCTGAGTCAGGACCGATGGGCCCGGAAGTCCGGTGACTGCGTTCCGCATCGGCGCGAGCAGGTCAATGGTCGTGGTCGTCGGTTCTCCCACGGGATACTGGGGGATTTCCACACCCGGCAGGTCCTGGCCGAACTTGCTCGACTTCAGGCGGTAGCGGGGGCTGGGTCCGCCAAAGGGGTCCCGGTCGAGCGTCACGTACCAGGCGTTGGTGTAATTGCCGGCAGCATCTCGCAGCACCGTTCCGATCGGGAGATATTCGCCATCGCCGCCTTCATAGGATTCCACTGCGGACAGCCAGCTTCCGTCAGGCGCGACAATGTATTTCGGCAGGATGCCCGTGGCCAGCTCGTTTTCGAAATCCTCGGGACGGATCTGATCATTGGGGCTGTTCGTTATCTTGTGCGAGATGGTGAGTTTGGCAGACTTGACCGTGAAATTGGCACCCGGTGTTTTCCAGGCGTCAGGCAGCGGCAGCGCGGAGTAAATGTAGACGGGCGTGGGCTCCTTGTTGTAGTTGCCCCAGAAGTACAGGATCTTGCCGTCGTCCTTCAGACGCGTGGTGTAGTCCACGCCCTCCACGAGCGGCGGCATCCAGGGCGCGTTCAGGATGTGGTCCATGACAACATAGTGCTCTGTTGCCGTTTTTGCCTTGAGCGCACCGAGCCCTGCCACCCACTCCCCGTTGATGGGACCGGCTTTCCAGTCGCCGGTCTCCACGTCCTGCACATTGATGCCGATCACCTGGCCGAGGGGGCTGATCAGGTTCGTAATGAACCCTTCCGCGTAGATGCCGTCCATGGGCCGCGGCAGGAGCGCCGAAGGATCGAAATCTTTCACGTCCCAGCCATAGGCCGAGTCGATGGGATAGTACAGCAGCCCGTCAGCTCCCAGGACAGGGGCCGACATGTTCAGGCAGACGGTCCCCACGACCCCCCGGTCGCACTGGACGTCATTGATCGAGAAGATGTGCGTCTTCGTGTACGTAACATCAGCGCCCTGGGCGATGCCTGCGCCAAGAAGCAGACTGCAAAAAACCACGATTGCGATCCATGACCTGTTCGTTCTCATGAGCGATAGCCTCCTTTGCATGGGATAGTGTTCTGTGGTTTCGGGCGTGAAGGAAGGCACTGCGCGGCATCTGCAGCCGCACCTCCTTTCCTGAGCTGAATGTCGGGCCGGCCTGCCGTGCTGAAGCCGGCGGTATCGGAATTGCGGAAAGCCCGGGGAAGGAGGCAATGCTCCTTCCCCGGAGATGCGATCAACGTACGTTACTTGACGGTGGTCGTGGCTGTCCTTGTATTGTTGGTCAGGTTAACATCTCCCGCGGCAGTGACCGTAGCTGTCCAGGAAACAGTCGTGGCATAGCTGGGCGCCGTCCAGGAGAAGCTGTGCGTGGTTGCAGTTTTGTCGGCCGTTGTCACCAGGGCCTTGGAGAAATTGCCCACCACAACACCGGCCTTGTCCTTCCCCACAATGGTCAGGGTTCCGGGAACTGCGCCAAGCTGAAGATTCTGGACCACGGCGGAGATAGTGGATGTGACGTTGCGCACGGTCTTGCCCGGCACCGTGAGGCTTATGAGAGCCAGGTCGATCGTCACCGGCGGAGGGACCGCGGCCACGATTGGTGTATAGCGGACCGTGAAATTGCCAGGGGTCGGCCATTTGGTGTTGTCGGCAACGGTGATCCAGAAGGTGAAACCGAGATTGGCTGCATCTTCAATGTAATCCATGTACATGGGTTGCGGATCGCCTGAAGCGGCTGCCGATGTAATGCTGGTATGAACATAGGGGGCCAGGTCTGTCAGGCTGATGGGCTTCGGAATGCCATCGGACACATAGGGGACCCCATTGCTGTCGAGTCCCGGCTGCGCCCGGAAGGTCACCCACTGGCCATTGCAGGTCAGCCCGTTTACATCGTCACCGCTGTGGGTGCCCACATGGACGAGGTCTGCGGGGTCGGCGCAGTTTGCCATCAGGATATTGTCGGTGTTGATATCGCCGTCATCATCCCAGAAAACAGCGATCGGCGCGGCAGCGCTGTTCACCCATTCGCCAAAAACATTCTTATAGGTCGCGAAAACGCCGTCGCTGGTGATGCCATCTTCCGTTGCGATGAGCCCGAAGCCCATGCGCGCAAAAGGATTGAAGTATCCCGGTTCCGGATGGTACTTGTCCGCCGGCCCTGCAAGGCCCTGGGCGTAGAACGCTGAAAGGGTGTCCTCGTTGCTCTGGTAGGAAGTCACCGGCGTGGTGAAATAGGCTCCGGTTGTATCCGAGAAGCCGAGTCCGTCGCCTGCTGTTGACGGGACGAATACGCCGTTCACCATGAAGCCGAGCTTGATGGTGAAGGCGGGCCAGCGAAGATCAGTTACGTCGGTCCATTTTTGCAGGACCCGATAAGCGCTTGTGTTGCCGGTTACGACGGTATAGTTGAGGTCCAGAGGTGCATTCACCATGTTCTTGAGTTTGAAGCGCTTGCTTGACTGCAGAGGATCTGAACATTGCTTGTCCGAGAGGTCATAGGGATTATAGCCCGTGGTCATGATGCAGTTTTCGCCGGTAACGTCGTCGCCGTTCACGACCTTCAGTCCCGGAGGCTGCACGTCTCCATGCTTCCAGGAGATCGCCCCGTAGGTGGTGGTCATGCTGTAGTCCGTAAAGATGGTGCTGTAGTACGTTGTGTAATCAACATAGGGGCCGGGTTGGGTAATGACGGTTCCCGTGTTCCAGCCGCTGATCACACCTGCCAGTGCCGCCCCTGCGATGGCAATGGATCCCACTACAACGACAACCAGGAACATGCTGATCTTGCAAAGCACCTTACTCACTTTTTTGTCCAATGGAGTAATCCCCTTTCGATTGAAGTGCGATTGAAATGCCTTTCTGTGGATCAACGTACCGTCCCTTACTTAACTATGCGCCGATCCGGTCAAGCTGCACCACCCTACGTAATTCAGCGGATGCAGCTCTCTTGGCGATCTCACCCCCTTTCTTCGCATGATCGGCGCTGCATGAAAAAAAGCGTGGTCACTCTGGTTTGTCGAGGCTACACTGCGCTCTTTCCACTCTTCACGGCGCAGCTACCCGTTGTCTCAGTACGTTGGAACGCAACGCGCAGAAATCCCCGTGAGGCTCCTCTAGATCGTTCATCGCCAGTCGTAAGTCTTTTTTCCTGTATAAGAAAGTGTTAGCTGAGAGACTAGGCAATAACAAATGCACGATCCGTGCCGCAGAGAGATAAAGAAAAAAACACTGCGAGAATGCGTAGTTGCCGAAGATGGAATCTTCGCGGAGTTTCTGCGATCTGGTGAAATAACCAGCGCGGGCAGGTGTTATTGCCGGATAAAGGAATCATCATGCAGCACGCAGGTTGAGAAATCTGCCTTATCTCCAGATATGATGAACGAGCGGACTGCTGCCCGGAAATTGCGAGTCGGGGAGGGCCTCAACTTCCGACCTTCTTTTGCAAAAGAAAGCAAGACCGGGATGAGCTGGGGGCTCACCCCGGCCTCAAAAAAGGTCTATCTGCAGGACCTGTTCTTGGCGCAGCCGGAATCGGCGCAGTCAATGAAGCCGTCTCCGTCATTGTCAATACCGTCGGAGCAGGTCGTGTCCTGGCCCTCAGGTCCGCAGAAACCGATGCCGGCGCAGTCCGGGTCGGCGCAGTCGGCCAGGCTGTCGCCGTCATTGTCAATGCCGTCACTGCACGATGTTTCGGGCCCCGCAGGGGGCGGCAGGGTCGATCCGCCGGAAGGCACCGGCGTGTAGCGGACCGTGAAATTGCCCGGCGTCGGCCACGTGGTATTGTCTGCCACGGTGATCCAGAAGGTGAAGCCGAGATTGGCCGCATCTTCGATCTGGTCCATATACATGGGCTTCGGCTCACCGGAAGCGACTGCTGACGTAGCGCTGGTATGGACATAGGGGGCCAGGTCTGTCAGGTTGATGGGCTTCGGAATCCCGTCGGACACATAGGGGACTCCATTGCTGTCGAGACCGGGTTGCGACCGGAAGGTCACCCACTGACCGGTGCAGGTGAACCCGGTCACATCGTCGCCCGTGTGGGTGCCCACATGGACAAGGTTCGCGGGGTCGGCGCAGTTCGCCATCAGGATATTGTCGGTATTGATGTCGCCGTCATCATCCCATAAAACGGAGATCGGCACGGCAGCGCTGTTCAGCCATTCGCCGAAGACATTCGAGTAGGTTGCTGATACACCGTCACTGGTGATGGTGTTTTCCGTGGCGATAAGCCCGAAGCTCATCCGCGCAAAGGGATTGAAATACCCCGGCTCCGGATGATACTTGTCCGCGGGCCCGGCAAGACCCTGGGCATAGAACGCTGAAAGGGTGTCTTCTTTGCTCTGGTAGGAGGTCACCGGCATTGTGAAATAGGCTCCGGTGGGAGTCGAAAAGCCGAGTCCGTCGCCTGCTGTTGACGGGACGAATACGCCGTTCACCGTGAAACCGAGCTGGATGGTGAAGCCGCTCCAGCGCAGGTCAGTGACGTCCGTCCACTTTTGAAATATTCGATAAACGCTCGTGTTGCCGGTTACGACGGTATAGTTGAGGTCCAGAGGTGCATTCACCATGTTCTTGAGTTTGAAGCGCTTGCTTGACTGTACCGGGTCACTGCACTGCTTGTCCGTGAAGTCATAAGGGTTATAGCCCGTTGTCATGATGCAGTTCGTGCCATTGACGTCGTCGCCGTTCACGACCTTCAGGCCTGGAGGCTGCACGTCTCCATGCTTCCAGGAGATCGCGCCGTAGGTGGTGCTCATGCTGTAGTCCGAAAAGATGGTGCTGTAGTACGTTGTGTAATCAACATAGGGGCCGGGTTGGGTAATGACGGTTCCCGTGTTCCAGCCGCTGATTACCCCTGCCAGTGCCGTCCCTGCGATGGCAATGGATCCCACTACAACGACAACCAGGAACATGCTGCTCTTGCAAAACTTCCGTTTCAGAGACTTGTCCATTGGATTTTTCCCCTTTCGATTGAAATCCCGTTTAGGATCAACGTACCGCGCCTTATTTGCGCTGATCCGGTCAAGCTGCAACACCTTCTTATTTCAGATGACGCAGCTCTCTTGGCGATCTCACCCCCTTTCCTCGCATGATCAACGCGGCTTGAAAAAAACAAGCGGTATTCCCGCTGGTTTTGTGAAACAATACCGCATCTTTTCACTCTTCATGGTGCGACGAACCAATGCCGGAGCAGTGGGAGCACAGCGCACAGCGATTCCCGTGAGGTCCGTGCAGGTCGTTCATCCGCAGTCGTCGGTCTTTTTTCGTGCATTATAGGGTGCGAGCGGGGAAAACAGACAGTCATAGAGCACAATCCGTGCCGAAGAGGGTCAGGGGAAAAAACAGCGTCAGAACGGTTAGTTGCTAAACAGGGAAACTCGGCCGGGCCTTTGCGATCCGGTGAAATGACCATTGCGGGCAGGTGTTATTACCGGAGAGGGGGATCATCGTGCGGAGGGATTGGTTGAGCAGCGAATGCATGACGGATGCCTTGCCGTTTGGTTTTGCCAGGTGATAGGGTTTTCTCCCGGTTGTCGTGAAGGTTCGAGCTGCTCCGCTCAATCCTGGCCTTCATTCAAGAAAACAAAATGATCGTCCCGCTCTCCCAGCCCGCATAAAGCGGAATTGAAAAGTGCAAATATATAAGAAAACGTGAGTTCAAGAAATCGTTCTAGTGGCCTCATTTGATGAGGCTTTTATGACTTTCGATAATATTTCCTGCCCATTTTGAGTAGAATTTAACTCGTAAGTTACTACGTTTCGGCCGGGACTTCGCCCGGCAGAAATGGCCCCTTCGGGGCAGCAGAATCCAAGACAAAACTAAAGGCGTCTCTCGCAAAGCTCGCAAAGTACGCAAAGGTTTAAACTCCGAATCCCGTTTTTCTTTGCGGCCTTGGCGCCTTGGCGAGAAAACATCTTGTTTTTTATGTCTTTTGACTGAGACACAAACATCGACAATCATTTGTCGATGTTATAGGCGTAAGCGCCTATCCTTGAAGGTCATGCCGTTGAATCCGTCGGGTTCAAGGCCGATGAAGAACCCGGCGGCACCAGGCTGAGCGCCATGGTGCCGCACAGGAAGCGTCTGTCTCTTACTTTGTGTAACTGCAGGTGACTGTCGAGATTGTGGCGACCCCGTTATACATCAGCGTATTGACGGCGAAGATGTAGGTGCCCGAGAGCAGGGTTTTCTGGCTGAACGAGAAGGTAACGACTCCGCTCGCATCGGTCACGCCCGTGAAGGATGCCGGAAGGCCCGTCTGCCCAGCCGGTCCGGAAAGCGTTCCGGCAACGGTAACGCCTGTCATGGGCACACGGGTCACTGATTCGACCACAAAGACCGATATCTTGAGCGATTCCGTAGACTTGCTGGCAGTGTAGGCAAAGGTGATGCGGTCTACGGCAGGAGCAGGCGCAGGCGCCGGTATCCGGTCGTACATGGGGTCGACGATCTGGTTGTCGTCGACGTTCGAATAGCCGAGCGCGGCAAAGTCCCGTCCGACCCGCTTCGTCACATACGCTCCGGAATCGTATTGGGTCTGGGTGTAATGGCAGGTGTAGCAGAAGTCGGTACTCGTCCCGAGCGTTGCCGTTCCTTTCACCCCGTGGCTCATGCTGATGAAGGACCCCAGTTCTCCGGAAAAGGCCGAGGCCAGGTCCATGTTGACCGGCACCCACATGCCGAAGAACTGGCCGGTCCACATGTTCTTGCCTGCCGTGATCGGGTCGGTCCCGGGCGGGAAGTAGCCCATGTCGATGGCCATTCTGCCCATGCCGCTGTTGATCGCCTTGGCAATCCCGGGATAGGTCGCATCGGACTGGGGGCCCGCCGCAGGAGCGCCGACGACCATGCCGGCCTCAGAGAGGTAAATGGTCCGGTCGAACTGGAGCATCATGGGAAAGTTGTTCAGCATGCCTGCCATGTCAAGCCGCGTCGACCAGTATGAGGTCGGTGTCGGGTATATCGCGTCGACCAAGCCGAAAGCGAGGAAGGCAGGCCAGTTTTGCTCATAGAACCACTTCATGGAATAGGGCCAGGCAGGCTGATTCAGGTGATCGTAGTCCGATGGCGGCCCGGGGAGCCAGCCGGCATCAAAGAGCATTCCGTTCAGGAAGGGTTTTAAGGCATAGAGCTTTGAACAACCGCCGACGCTCAGACGATCGGTGTAGCTGCCGAAGGGCTGCGCAAGCATGGATGCCTTTGCGTTGAACCAGCGGAGTACAGGCCAGGTCCCCTCGGTGTAGTAGCTCGTGTTGGCGTCCCAAAAGCCGGGATACTCGGCATCGGTCATCGACGGCGTATTTTGCCACATCTTCGTCACGGGGTTGAATGTAAAGGGCGCCCAGGCCCGTGTCTTCACAATGCCTGAATGCGCTTTGTTCATGCTCGGGATGTGACAGGCCTCACAGCTGACGTTCGTCGTGTGCGTATTGAGCGCAGCGGCATTGTTCGCCACATGGGGAGAAAGGCCGTGGCACTTGTCGCAGCTTACGTCTATCGTCGGGATCTCGTTCGCATGGCCGTCGGTGACGTAGTTGCCCCTGGCGATCCCGTGCTGCCTCGCATTGTGGCACTGGACGCAGTCCATCGCCCTGGCAGCGTGCACGTCGTTGTCCGCAGTGTAGGGCGTGGAGCGCTTGTACCCGTCCAGCCCATGCTCATGGCAGCGCAGGCAGTACCTGGTCTTGGGCGCGTTGCCGACGGACCGCGCTGTTTTTAGCGATCGATCCTGGGTCCAGGACGTCAGGCCGTCGGCAAGGGTGAAGACCGAGCGTCCGTGAGGCTCACTGTTGGCCCCGTAGAGGGCGATGACCGCCGGGTCGTCCCACTCCTCCCCGTAGACCTCGCCGTGGCAGATGAGGCAGTCGAAGTCGTCCCGCGCATCAACGGCAGAGGCATACCGGAACGGGAGTCGGTACGAGGGATGACACTTGCCGCAGCCGTCGTCCCGGGTGCTGTTGCCGTCGATGGACAGGGCCGAGCCGGCATAATTATTGGCCATGACCGTCGTGCCCGGGAGTCCGCAGGCGCGGTCCAGCATGCCGTGGCTGCCGGCCGCAGGCATGTCAATGAAGGGCGACGTTGTGCGGATCTGAAAGTGCGCCGACTTATATACATCCACGAGCAGGTCCGTGCCCGACGTGGATGTGGCATGGCAGGCCAGGCACGTGGCCGGACCCGCGTAAACCGCGACCCTGGCGGTATGGTCCACGCCGCCGTACGTCGTCGGGATCAGTGCAAAGTTGAGGGTCGTCGTTTTTCCGGCCACGATCACGACACCAGCGCTGCTCCAGACCTGGTATCCCGGGGACGCGCAACTGACCCCATAGGTGGCGGCCGGAAGCGTCAGTGTGTAGATTCCCGCCGTGTCCGTGACGGCGCTGTAAATCAGACTGCCGTTCGTGGCAGTCACGGTTGCTCCGACAACAACGGTGGTCGTCCCTGACGTGGTCGCCTTGCCGGTAAGGGTGCCCGTTGTCAGGACGGGTTTTCCTGCAGCAGGGACAGGGGCAGAGAGCATAGCGAGGGCGATGACGCACGACAACGCGGCCAATACAGTTGTCCACGTTATAAACTTTTTCAGCATGTTTTTCCTCCTGAGTATTGAGAGAAAGGCAGGAGAGGGCTCGTACGATGAGCCCTCTCCCTTGTTAAATAATTTTTCGCCCTCAGATTTCGGGCGGAATCTGTTTTACTTGAAGAACACCAGGCCGCCCGATCCATCGGCAACATACACGCGGCCGTTCGAGATGACCACATCCGTTGCTTCGGCCGAGGTGTCGGTCCTGCTCACGAGCAGCGGATTCGCGGGATCGGTGAAGTCGATCTTGATGAGACCCGCCTCGCCGAAGGCGACGTAGAGATTGAGCCTGTTGCCCACGGTCGTGTAGTCCATGCGCACTGCTCCGCCGTCCACGGCCTCATAGCCCGGTACGAACTGGAGCTTGAACCGGCCGAGGGCCACAGGACGGTAGTCGTAGATCACCGTGCCGTCAAGGATCTTAAGGAATATCTCCGTGGGATCCACGCCGGCCGGCACCGGGGCGATCAGGTCAGCCATGCTGTAACACAGCACGCCGAAGCTGTCGTAGCTGAAGTAGGCCTTGTCGCCGACCACCTCAACGTCGATGGCCTGGCCGTCGGCCACGCCGATGTCGCCGTCTTCGATCTTGATCGGCTCGAAGACCTTCACGATCTTCATGGCGGCCATGTCCGTGATGTCGACTACCGCGACGCCGTAGGGTCCGGCGGCAGCGACGGCATAGGCCCTGCCCGTGGCAGGGTCATTCCACATCTCGATGCCCGAGGCCGTGCCGAGCAGCGGATCGCCCAGGTTCGCGCCGATGTTCGCCACGTAGAAGCCGCTGTTCGCGGAGGACGGGTCTTTTGTCACGTCGTAGATCGTGATGCCGTTCGGCCCGTCAGCCGTGAAGGCGTAGTTCCCCCGGAACTCCACGTCATAGGCCTTGTCCTGGTACGGCAGGGCCTTGACCGTGAAGTCCGAGTTGTGCTCGAAAATGTCGTTCCTCTGGAGCTTCAGGAGCAGCGGCGCTCCCGGCAGGCCCAGGCCCGCTTCCACGTCCGAAACCGGCACACCGCGCATGCCGTTCCCCACGCACTGCGCCCAGGTGGTGCCGCGTCCGAGATCGAATACGTTCCTGACCGTATGCGACGCGGGGTAGATGACCTCGGTCCCAACGGTCACGGGATACTCGTCCTGAAGCGTGTTGGCCACGAGGTGCACAAAGTCCGTCGGGTACCCGGCGGTATCGAGCAGGTTGAAGGCAAGTACGCCGTGCGGCCCGTCGGACACGTAGAGGTACTTTGACGATGCTTCGATGCCCGAGGCATGGCCGAGGGCGATGGTCTGCGTTGCCGTGCCGTCAGGAGCGGCTCCGACCTCTTCGGTGGTCGGGAAGTAGACGGAAATAGTGAAGCGGTCTGTCATGATTGGAGCGGCGATGTTCGTGATGTCCACGAACACGAAACCGCCTGCGCTGGAAGATTCGAGCACGTCAACATTTCCGGCCGTGGTGAGGCTGACCGGGTCGTTCACCGTGAGCGAATATCCATGGCCGTTCAGCTCCCTGGTGGCGAGCTGGCACGGCGCCTGATAGAAGGCCCAGGGAAGGGACTCGTTGTCCAGGGGGTCCCAGGGCGACATGTCGTAGGACGTGATGTCCTCGTAGTCCGGCACGTTGTCGTTCGCTATGCCGTTCGTATCGTTGTTGTAAGGAGGCGTGGGGCCGTGCCAGGAAAGATCAGGAGTAGACGCCTTGTCCACGATCACGAGGCCCGCGAAGTGTTCGGTCATAAAGACCTTGTCGCCCGAGACCCGGACGGAGGTCACGCCCGACTCCTTCAGCATGCCGGCACCCTCGTAGGGCAGGATGCTCGACGGAAGCGAGTTCGTATCATAGGGCCCGTTCACCGGCACTGCCGGGAAATAGCCCAGGTACGGCGCGTTCAGGAAGTTCGTAGGTGTTGCGCTTGCGTACCCCGTGACGTCCACGGCCACCACTCCGCCCAGGGAATTGGCGATGTAGGCGATGGTGCGCGTGCCCTGGATTGCCACGTCAATGTCCTGGGCCTTGTAGTACCACTTACCCATCCGTTCGAAGTCCGCCCAGGGTGTCAACCCCGTACCCGTTCCCTTCATGACCACCAGGATCTCATATTGCACCTGCCGGTAGTCCGGCATTCCGGTGAAGTCGTCGAGGTAGAGGTCGCCCGAGGCGTCCTTTCCCACGATCTGGGTGATGGCCATGGGGCCGAAGTAGTCCTCAAGCCTGGCCTCGTCGGTGTAGAGGTTGTACCGGCCGACCTGCTGCATCAGGGCCGTGTCGAAGATGGCCATGCCCAGGGAGTTCAGTCCGGCGAAAAGTTTTCCGCCGAAGAGCTTCAGGCTGATCGGGCCGCCCCAGGCCTGCTCGCCCGCGTACTGGAGCGTGTAGACCTCTTGGTCAACCGTGAGCGTCCCATCGGACTCTAGCACCGGCCCTGTTGCGCCGAAGATGTTCGTCATGGCCGTTTTATGGATGCCGTACTCAAAGTCCGCGATGTAGACGTTCGTACCGTCCGTCTCGAGAGCCATAACGGGGCCCGCGCTGCCCGAGATGACGTTGTCGTACCAGATCGTGCCGCCTGTGTCCGTGAAGGTGATGCCCGCCTGGTAGAAGTTCACGGGCGTCACGCTCACGAGCGCCATGGCCGCCGGATTCGTGATGTTCACCACGGCCACGCCAGCGCTGCCGTCGGCCACGAGGGCGTAGGTCGCGCCGTTATAGCTGATGACGTCGATGTCGAAGATCATGCCCGGAAGGACCAGGGTGTAGACCGCTCCCTTCACGGTGCCGATGGGCGTTGCCTTGAGCTGGTTGCCCACGTTGAAGAGCGCCCAGTTCGCGCCGTTCACCGTGACGCGCGCGCTCACGGTGCTCGACCCGCCGATCTGGACGTTTTCTCCGAGGAAGGCAGTGAGGTCCGCGGGCAGCACTGCCACCGCAACGTCCTTGCTGCTGATGACGTTGTCCGCGCCCGTGATCGAGAGCCGGAACACCAGCTCCGTCTCAGCCGCGACCGCCAACAGCGACACGTCGGCGCCGGCAGAGGTGGCGCTGACTGACGTAAGCGGCACCTTCGGCCCACCCACCTGGGACCACTGATAACTTACTGCTGTGCCGCTGAGGGTGGCCGTCAGCGTCACCGTTGTTGTTGTCGCTTCCAGAAACGATGACGGTGTTGCCGTGAGAGACGAGATGGATGCTCCTGCCGAAGCGAGGGCAAAGTTGAGCGTCGTCGTTGCTCCGCCAATCACCGTTGCGCTCTTGGCAAGAGGGTTGTACCCCGTGGCGCTCGCTGTTACGCTGTAGGTCCCGGCGGTGATGTTCGCGATGGTATAGGCGCCGGTCGCGCCCGTCACGGCGCTGTACCCGCCTGTAGCCGTCGCCACGGTCGCGCCTGCAATTGCCGCTCCCGTCACGCTGTTTGTCACCGTTCCGGTCAGCGTGCCTGTCGTTACCGTCGCCGTCGTGAGGCTGAAGTTGAGCGTCGTGATCGTTCCGTCCTTGATCGTGGCGGACGATGTTGCGGTGTTGTATCCCGCCGCAGTACAGTTCACCGTGTAGGTGCCCGCCGGCAGCACCATGGTATAGGTGCCCTTTGAGTTCGTCACAGCGCTGAACGTGCCCGCGCTTCCCACGGACGTGACCGTAGCGCCCACGATGACCGTGCGCGTGCCGGCGATAGTTACCTTGCCTGTCAGCGTGCCGCCCGAGGCGGGCGGCGGCGCCGCGTGCATGAGCCCTGCGATCGCCGTCAGGCCAAGCACGAGGCATGCGATCAGGACGATCTTGCATAAGGATGCTTTCATAATATGACCTCCTGGAGTAGTATGGGTTCCTTGCGACAAGCTTCGAGACATCTTCCCGGGTTCTCTTCGTGCAGTGTGATTGAACCTGCAGGAATGTCCTACAGCAAGCCGGAGGAAAGTAAAATTGATGGTGCTGACGTTACACTCCAGGACGTTCAGGCGGCTTCAGCGGAGGTTCGAGGTAGGGCATTGGGAGATGAATATTGCCGCCATAGCATGGGCGACAAATCACGATGGGGGTCAGGACGAGGGTAAGCGCGGGAGCCAGCAGGAAGCCCTTCGACGCGCCTTGATCATCGAGGCATGCAGTTTCCACGTCCACGATAACGCCCTCAGGGCCGATCAGATACAGCGAATCGAGGCAGCGGAGCGTGCAACCCGCAATCGAAATCTGTAATAGAACGACCAGCGCGAGGAAAGCTGCGTTTGCGCAGCAGGTTAGTGATGAAGGTTTTCGCATGTGTGTGTGCCGGCTCACACTATCTGATCTTTCCCTGTTTCGAGCATACGCGGCCCCCTTGAAGCGGTTGAAAAAAATCAGGACGGAACGTCCCGCGCTCCGTCCTGATCTGAAATTACTTGAAGAACACCAGGCCGCCCGAGCCGTCGGCGACGTAGAGCCTCCCGTTCGAGATTACCACGTCCACGGCCTCGGCTGCCGTGTCCTTTCGTTCGAGAAGCAGGGGATTTGCCGCGTCGGTGAAGTCGATCTTGAGCACACCCGCTTCGCCGAAAGCGGCGTAGAGATTGAGCCTGCCGTTCTGTACGGTATAGTCCATCTTCACGGCTCCGCCGTCCACGTCCTCGTAGCCGGGCACCAATTGAAGCTTGAACCGGCCGAGGGCGACGGGACGGTAGTCATACACCACGGTGCCGCTCAGGTTCTTGAGGAAGATGTTCGTGGGGTCAGCATCGTCGGGCAGCGGCGCAATGAGGCCGGCCATGCTGTAGCAGACCACGCCGAAGCTGTCGTAGGAGAAATAGGCCTTGTCCCCGATCACCTCCACGTCGATGGCCTGCCCGTCGGCAACGCCCACGTCGCCGTCCTCGATCTTGATCGGTTCAAAGACCTTCACGATCCTCATGTTCGCCGTGTCGGTCACATCCACGACGCCGACGCCGTAGGGCCCCGCGGCCACCACGGCATAGACCTTCGCGGTCGCCGGATCGGTCCAGAGCTCGATGCCCGACGCCGTGCCGAGAAGCGGCTCTCCCAGGTTCGTGCCGATGTTCGCCACAAAGAATCCGCTGGTCTTGTCAGACGGGTCCTTCGTGGTGTCGTAGATCGTGATGCCGTTCGAGCCGTCGGCAACGAAGGCATAATTACCCCGGAACTCCACATCATAGGCACGGTCCTGGTAGGGCAGCGCCTTGACGGTGAAGTCCGAATTATGCTCGAAGAGGTCGGTCCTAATCAGCTTCAGCAGCAGCGGCGCTCCCGCCTGGCCGAGTCCTGCCTCGACATCAGCTATCGGCACGCCCCGCATGCCGTTGCTCACGCACATGGCCCACGTCCTGCTCAGGAGCGGATTCATGATGTTTCGCACCGTGTGGGAAGCGGGATAGATGATCTCCGTACCCACGGTCACCGGGTATTCGCTCTGCAGCGTATTGGCCACGAGGCGCACGGTGTCGGTCGGGTATCCCAAAGCGTCCACGATGTTCCAGGCGCTGACGCCGTGCGGTCCGTCGGAGACGTAGAGGTATTTCGACGACGCATCGAGCCCCGACGCGTGGCCGATGGCGATAGCCTCTGTCGGTGTTCCGTCCGCGGCAGCCCCGATCTCATCGGTCGTCGGGAAATAGGCGACGATGCTGAACCGGTCCGTCATCACGGGTGCGGCGATGTTCGTCACGTCCACAAAAACGAAGCCGCCCGCTCCCGAGCACTCAAGCACATCAACGGAGCCGGCTGTTGTCAGGTCGACTACATCCATGAGCTCAAGGGTGTAGCCATGGCCCTCCAGCTCCTTGGTGGCCAGAAGGCTCGGCGCCTGATAGAAGGCCCAGGGCAGCGACTCATTGTCCAGCGGGTTCCAGGGCGACATGTCATACGAGGTGATGTCCTCGTAATCAGGAACGTTGTCGTTTGGAATGCCGTTGGTGTCGTTGTTATAGGTCGGCGTCGCCCCGTGCCAGTCCGTATCAGGGGTTGCGGCCTTGTCGAGGATCACGAGTCCGGCGAAATGGTCCGTGAGGTAGAGCTTATCGCCGCGCACCCGCACCGACGTCACGCCCGACTCCTTCAGCATGCCGGCACCCTCGTAGGGCAGGATGCTCGACGGCAGCGAGTTCGTGTCATAGGGCCCGTTCACGGGCACTGCCGGGAAGTAACCGAGATAGGGCGCTCTCAGGAAGTTGGTCGCAGACGCGTTCTCAAAGCCTGTCACGTCCACGGCCGTGAGACCGCCGAGCGAGTTGGCGATGTAGGCGATGGTCCTGCTGCCCTGCTGTGCCACGTCCACATCCTGGGCCTTGTAGTACCACTTACCCGTCCGCTCGAAGTCCGCCCAGGGCGTCAGCCCGCTTCCCGTGCCCTTCATGATCACGAGCACCTCGTACTGCACCTGGCGATAGTCCGGCATGCCCGTGAAGTCGTCGAGGTAGAGATCGCCTGTTGCCGGATCGCTGCCGACCGAAGCGGTGACTGCCATGGGGCCGAAGTAGTCCTCGAGCCGGGCCTCGTCAGTGTAGAGGTTGTAGCGGCCCACCTGCTGCATGGTGGCAGGGTCGAAGATGCCGAGGCCCAGGGCGTTCAGGCCCGCGAAGAGCCTGCCGCCGAAATACTTGAGCGAGAGGGGCCCGCCCCAGGGATTTTCGCCGGCGAACTGGAGCGTGCAGGCCTCGGCGTCGATCTTGAGCGTCCCGTCGGCCTCCAGCACCGGACCGGAGACGCCGATGACGTTCGCGAGCGCCGTCCTGTGGATGCCGAAGGCGAAGTCCGCTATATAGAGGTTCACGCCGTCCGTGGCCAGGGCCACCACCGGCGCTGTGTCGCTCATGATCGTGTTGTTGTACCAGATGGTGCCGCCCGTGTCGGTGAACGTGATGCCTGTCTGATAGTAGTTCACGGGTGTCACGCTCACGATGCTCATGAGGGTCGGGTCGGTGACATTCACGACCGCCACGCCGGCATTGCCCGCGGCCGCGATCGCATAGGTGATGCCGTTCAATGACATGATCTCGATGTCGAATACGGCGCCGGGCAAAACGACGGTATACACCGGCCCCTTCACCATCCCGACGGGTGTGGCTTTGAGCTGGCTGCCTACGTTAAAGAGCGCCCAGGTCACGCCGCCTGCTGTGAACTTCGCCGTTGCCGTGCTCGAACCGCCGATCTGCACGTTCTGCCCGAGGAACGGGAGCATGTCCATGGGCTGGACAGCGACCACGACGTCACGGAAGCTGTCGAGTCCATCGCTGCCGGTAACAGTCAGCCGGAATGCGAGGTCTGATTCAGCGGCCACTTCAAGAGTGCTCACGTCCGCCGTTGCCGATGAGGCATCGATGGTCAGGAGCGGGACCTTCGGGCCCGTTGTCTGCGACCACGTGTAGCTGCTGACGGTGCCCGTGACCACAGCGTTCAGGCCGACCGACGCTGTCGATCCCTCGGCGAAGGAGTCGGGTGTGGCCGTGAGGCTGCTGACGGCCGCTCCCGTCGGCGTCAGGTTCAAGTTCAATGTCGTTGTTGCGCCGGCGGTGATCGTAGCGCTCTGGGTAAGGACGTTATATCCCGTGGCGCTAGCCGTCACAGTGTAGGTCCCGGAAACAATGCTTGTTATTGTATAGGCGCCGCTCGTGTCCGTCACGGCGCTGTACCCGCCAGTTGCCGTCGCCACAGTCGCGCCGGCGATGGCTGTGCCCGAGACACTGTTGTTGACCGTGCCGGTCAGCGTGCCCGTCGTAACGGTGGCCGGCGTGAGGGCGAAGTTCAGAACGGACTTTATTCCGTCCTTGATCGTGGCGGACGACGTTGCGGTGTTGTATCCCGTTGCGGCGCAGGTCACCGTATACGTGCCTGCCGGCAGCACCATGGTATAGGTTCCCTTTGAACCGGTGACCGTGCTGAACGTTCCGGTCGTGCCTGTTGCCGTTATTGCCGCGCCTGCGATGACGGTCCTTGTGCCTGCTACCGTCACTTTCCCGGTCAGGGTCCCGCCCGAGGGGGCTGGACGCGCCGCGTACACGAATCCGTCAAGCGATATCATGCTGATTACAAAAAAAACGATGAGACATAATTTTGACGTGACTGTCTTCATGGTCGTCCTCCTTGTCAGGAACAGCATTATTATTGTGTCTTTTTTCGGCGGCGAGGTGATGCGTACAGGAAGAATGGACTGTATGAAGCATAATCCGTGCCGGATGCGGCGGCAGGAAATATCACTGCCACAACGGTCAGTTGTTCAGTGTCGAATATTAGAAGCAGTATAGGTTCAGGTGAAAAGACCAGTGCGGGCTGGTGTTTTTACCGCATGGGGAGAGCATCATGCAAGGGGCATGAACAGGGGAAGGAGCACGTGAAGGTTGTCACGCGAGGCCGTATTTTTTTACCTGGTAGCGGAGCGTATCGTAACTGACATTGAGCAGCTTGGCTGCCTGGGCCTTGTTGTTGTGCGTTTTTTTCAGTGCCTGGATGATGAGGTTCTTCTCCACCTCGTCAAGAGAGATGCCTTCCTCGGGCAGCAGGAACCCCGGGTTTCGCGGATTCGAAGCAGCCTGCGCAATCGGCCGTCCGCATTCTTTGGGCAGATGTTCGGGCCCTATCAGCCCGCCGCTTCCGAGCACGACGATACGTTCGATCGCATTCTTGAGCTCCCGTACGTTGCCGGGCCAGTCATGATCGCTCAGCAGCGCCTCAGCGTCGGGAGAGAAGCCGGTGAGCCCTTTTTTATTATATTTCATTGCAAAGACGGAGAGAAAGTGGCCGGCCAGCAGAGGGATGTCCTCGCGTCGCTCGCGCAGGGGCGGAATATGCAGGTTGAACGTGTTCAGGCGATAGAACAGGTCTGTGCGGAACTCACCGTGCTCCACAGCTTTCGGCAGGTCCCTGTTGGTCGTGGCGATGACGGTCAGTGCCACGGGGACCTCCTCGCTGCCGCCGACCTTCCTGACCGTGCGCTCTTCAAGCACCCGCAGGAGCTTGCTCTGCATGGCAGGCCGCATTTCGCCGATCTCATCCAGAAGGAGCGATCCGTCCTGGGCGAGTTCGAAGAGGCCTTTTCGGTCAGTGCGCGCATCGGTGAATGAGCCTTTTTCGTATCCGAACAGCTCGCTTTCGAGAAGGCTCTCGGGCAGGGCCGCGCAGTTCACCCGGATGAAAGGCGCGTAGGAGTCCGTGCCGGCGGGATGCAGGAGCTGGTGGGCGTAGCGTGCAAAGAGTTCCTTTCCGGTGCCGCTTTCGCCCGTGATGAGAATGGTGGGGACCGATGCCGCCGCCATCTTTTCGATTTGTGCCTTCAGCGCACCGATGGTATGCGAGATGCCGGCGATATCGCGCTCTACGAACTCAGCCTGCTCTCTTCGGAGGTATGCCACTTCCTGCTGAAGCCGGACGCGGGAGATGAGATTGCGGATAACGAGTTTGATCTCGCCGGTGTTGAAGGGTTTGGTGACATAGTCAGCGGCCCCCAGTTTCATGGCCCGCACGGCTGTTTCCGCTGTGTCGTCCGCGGTCAGCATGATGACCTGGGTCTGGATGCCCCGTTCGGCTATACCTTCCAGCACCTCGATGCCGCTGCGATCGGGCATGCGTATGTCCAGCAGGACCACGGCAGGGGACCATGACCCGATCCTGTCCAGAACGTCCCGGGACGAGGTCTCCACACGGACGTCATAGCCTTCTGTCCGCAGCGCTCGCGCCAGCATGGATGCGATCAGTTCGTCATCATCGATCACCAGGATCTTGGCGGGAACGCTCATTCTTTCTCCAGTGAAACCGGCAGTACCGGCAGAGTAACGACGAAGGTCACGCCGGCGCCGGGTTCGTTCTTGACGCAGATGCCGCCGCCCAGCTGCTCCAGGAGCCGCCTGGTGATGGATAGGCCCAGGCCGGTGCCTGTTGCCTTGGTGGTGAAGAAGGGCTGAAATATCTTTTCGAAGATGTCCGGCGCGATCCCTTCGCCTGTGTCAGTGATCTTTATGATGATATAATCCTTCGTATCGCTCAGGGAGGTCTCAAGGGAGATCCACCCGCCCTGGGGCATGGCATCGGCGGCGTTCAGCAGGAGGTTCGTGAAGATCTGCTGAAGCTGCAGGGGATCTGCCATGGTCCGGGGCAGCAAGGGATCGTATTGTTTCATGATATCAATGGCGCCGCTGCCCTGGGACTTGAAGCGGGGGTGCTGCTGTACGAGGCCTTCGGTGGAGTCGAGGACGCTGTTGACGTCCACCGGCACGCACTGCGGTTTGGGCGGCCGGGCGAAATTGAGCAGATTTTTGAGAAGGGATTCAATTCGCCTGGTCTGGTCTATCACTTTGCGAACGATCTCCCGGTTGTCGGCAGTGATGGCAGGGTCAGCGTCCAGGACCTCCATGGAGGCCTTGATACCGGCAAGAGGGTTCTTGATCTCGTGGGCCAGTCCGCCGGCCAGTTCTCCCAGCACTACGAGCTGCTCGGCCCACTGCATCCGCAGGCAGTGTGTGTGCAGTGATTCGGCCATGTCATTGAACGATGCCGCCACCTCGCCGAACTCATCCTGGAGCCTCCCGATCCGGTAGTCCATGTCCCCTGACCGGAGACGCCTCGTGGCGACCAGCAGCTCGTTGACGGGGTGCGTGAAGCCGCCGATGAAGAGGGCCGCGAAACCCGCAGCCACGAAGGGAACGACAGCAAGCAGGCCGTACAACAGATGGTCCGTCTGGCGGATGTCCTGCATGGCCTTGTCCGTCCGTTCGTCGAGCTTCCGGGATGTCATGGTCGTTAATTCATCGACCTCGGCGATGAGCTGGGCGCCGATCCGGACGGCGGCCTGTTCGGCATGGGTGCCGTCAGCGCTGCCTCGTGCGGTCACCGCCCGGGTCGCGGTGGTCTGGAAGCGGCCGATCTGCTGTTTGAGGTGCCTGATCTTCCCGGTGACCTGTGCGGCATGATGGCATTTAAAGCAGGACTCAAGGATCGAGTTCATCACGTTGATGTGGGCCCCAAAGGTGTCTGTCGGCGGTGTGTCCTCCTCGTCGAAGCGCTGGAGGTCGGACTGGGCTCCCTTGATATGGATCAGCAGGTGACCCCGGAGGATCTCGATGCGGTGGAGCCGTACGAGGTTGTCGAGCTTGGCGCAGGAACGTTCCTTGGCAGTAAGCATGTAGAAGCCTGCAACGAGGAAAATGAGTGAAAAGACGGTCAGGCCAATGATGATCTTTTTTTTCATGATCGGCTCCCCGCCCCCCGTTATCCTGATGCAGGTCGATAAGCGCTTCACGGACAGGCGGCCCTTTTCAGACGCCTTTTCCGGGCGGGCGATAAGTATTCAGGAATAAGAAGCTCCCCGTTGCAGGTCGAGATCATCAATGAACGGGAAGAATAGATAGTATTGTAGGGGATCGTATGGGTGCTGTCGTTGCCTGGTAAGATCGCTGCTGAACGGCTGAGAACAAGTAAACCATAAATAGCATAAAATCTCAAGTGATAATTTTATGCTATTTTCTCACTATGTGGGCACTTTCGCATTTCAGGTAAAATTGTTTACTTGCCACGCCTGGACTGACAACAACCTATCCTCAGTGAAAAACCATTTTCGCGCAAAGACGCAAAAAAAGTATAAAATTACGGAAGGCCGTAAAGCGGAAAGATGCACAAGGACTTGATCCATTGTGCGACTGGATCAATATTCATGAAGGGAAAAGAAGGCGGGCGATGGGATGCGATGCTGACTGATCAAGGGTCAGGATGTTTACGGGGTGTCTGCGGGCCCGGCGGATGCTTGACGCGTCTAGAGGTATTTGTCCACAACGCGCAGCATGGCCTCTTCGAGCACGCCGGCCTTGCGGTCGTCCAGCAGAAGATGGATTTTCCTCGAGATGTGCCTGACGAGGGAAACGGTGGATGATTTTCTCGCAGAGAGGTTTTCCAGATCCTTCAGAAAGATGTCAGGCTTGCCGCCCAGGATGTAACGTGCCGTGCGGGTCAGTTCGCCGCGCAAAGCTTCGAGGTTATGGACCTTTCCGATGCCCGTGATCTGGGCCAGGTGGTCGACCTGGACGAGTTTGTCGATGGACCTCTCCATACCGAGGCGGGAGCCTGAAAAACCGAGGGTCGCGTCGTTCTCGCGGCTCCGAACAGAGGAGTAGAAGTCGCACTTCCAGCAGTTGCCCAGTTCCTGAGCGAAGGTTCCGGCAACCTTCCCGCCGCACATGGTTCCGGCGACAATCCAGCAGGCCCTGCCTGCGTTCACGCCTCCGTGAACACCGTGGAGCTTCCGGGCTTCCGTAACCGGGCAGACACCGAGTTCCTCAACCTTCTCGCCTCCCGGCTGCCTTCCACATTGTTTGAATTCCCAGCAGTTTACGCGACTCACGGTACCTTCCCCCCGCATCCTAACATTAATTATAACAGGTGCCTGGCAAACTCCGCAAGGGTAAAAGTGCAACAAAGAATGCATTGACGCCGGTAGAATTTTTTTTTCGGGATGTGCGCTGAAAAGTGGATGGGAGAAGTTCGGAGTGCGGAGTGTTCCCCCCTGGCCCCGAGGTCAAAAAGAATTGGAAATTGAAAAGTGTAAATTGGAAATTGAAGAATGATTGGTGCCGGCGGTCGGAATCTCATCCCGATACTCGGGATGTCGCTTTATATAGTCACGATAAACCTTGAGGCTGAATGAGCTCCACACGCTAATACCGTTTGCTTCACGAGAGGGCCGGCCCCCTCGTGGGCTCCCCCGAGGTATAGAGGGGGAATGTTTCCCCCGGGCCCCCTTGTTCTATTCCGTCCGCTCAAGAGTCTGTGTCCTGTCGATGGTTTGAACGATGGAGATAGTCTGCTGCAGGTTGATTTATTGGTGCCGGCGGTCGGAATCGAACCGACATGGAGTTGCCCCCGGCGGATTTTGAGTCCGCTGCGTCTACCAGTTCCACCACGCCGGCACGGGACGAATTTACACGAAAGCTTTGCCGCCTGTCAAGGGGAAAGGCAGCGGGGGCCCGCGTCAGCAGCGCGTGAAAGCGATCCTTGCGACCAGCAGGGTTTTTGCAGTGCGCGGGGCTTGGCGCACTCCCCGGTTCCCGCTGTTTATATTAAGTATTGCATCTTCCCGCAGGCGTTTGTATAATAGTATGCTATGCTTACGGGCTACAATACGGACTTCAAGTTCCAGGGAAAGATCTACCATATCCAGACGGAAGACGGCGGGCTGGGCAGTCCGAACATCACGTCCCTTCTGTATTATGGCGGCGCTATCATCGGATCAAAGAAGACGAGCTATGCGGACATTGTGAAGGCCGACTGCCTCGACGAGGTCGTGCGTGAGCTCATGATGGAGCAGCACAAGCAGGTGATCCGAGACTTCATGCAGGGAAAGATCGATCTGCAGAAGCAGGAGCACGATGCACTCGAGGCAAAGACCGCCCTCGCAGCGGCGGCTCCAGCCGCGAAAGTGGTAACGCCTCCCCCTCCCGTGAAGGACGTGAAAGAAAAGAGCCTTGACGAGGTGATCCTCGATTTTCTGGCCCAGGAAGAGAAGGCGCGGTCGAGGAAAACATAGCGCGGCCAAGCGAGCTTTGCGAGAGACGCTTATAGTTCCGGCCTGTCCCGCCTCGCGGGGTTTGTCCGGGTTAGTAACTGAAGAATAAAATCCTGCTCAAAAATAAAGAGAATACTTGCCACAAAAAAGCGCAAGAGACGCAAATAGAAATGGGATTTTTTGTGCATTTTGAGCCTCTTTCTCCGGCTCCGTCCCGCATCCACAAGAGGTATGACACGGAGCGGGGCCCGCATCTAAAGTAATCTGACACGCCCGCCCCGGATCAAATACTACTATGATGCGGGTCCCGCACCTTTGTAAACAGTAGTGGACGCGGGACTCTCGCCCGCCCCGGATCAAATACTACTATGATGCGGGCCGGGGAAACGGAGCCGGCTGATAGATTTTGAATTTATCGTGTCTTAGTCGCAGATCTTATTCCGGCTTGTCCGGGTTGGATATCAGCCAGTATCGAGTATGCCTGAGGAGGATAGTGCATGGCAGCTACGGAAACGCAGTTAAAGGACCTGGGCGAGAAGGCGCGCCGGATGCGGATCGACATCCTGAAAATGCTGCACGGCTGCGGTTCGGGCCACACAGGCGGCAGCCTGTCCTCAACGGACATTGTGACGGCCCTGTATTTTTACAAGATGAAATACGACCCGAAGAATCCCGGCTGGGACGGCCGTGATCACTTCGTGCTGTCCAAGGGGCACGCGGCGCCAATGTTATATGCTGCGCTCGCCCATGCGGGCTACTTCGAGCAGGCCGAGCTTTGTACGCTCCGGAAACTCGGCTCCCGCCTGCAGGGCCATCCAGACAGCAAGAATCTGCCCGGTGTCGAGATCTCGACGGGCTCGCTCGGTCAGGGCCTGTCCGTGGCCAACGGCATAGCTCTTGCCCGCAGGCTGGACAAGGGGCAGAACCGTGTCTACGCACTGCTCGGCGACGGCGAGCTGCAGGAGGGGCAGATCTGGGAAGCGGCAATGACAGCAGCCCATTACAAGTTGGACAACCTCTGCGCCCTGGTCGACAATAACGGACTTCAGATCGACGGCCCCGTGGCGAAGGTGATGAATGTTGAGCCTATTACGGACAAATGGCGGGCCTTTGGATGGGAAGTCATGGACATTGACGGCCACAGCATTGCCGCACTCTGCGATGCCCTGGACCGCGCCGAGACCGTGAAGGGCAAACCGGTCTGCATCGTCTGCCGGACCGTGAAGGGCAAGGGATGCTCCCTCTTCGAAGGCAAGGTGGAGTTCCACGGAACAACGCCGTCGAATGAGGAGCTGGAAACGGCATTGAAGGAACTTGCAGAAGGAGCATGCATATAAGTGCGGAGTGGCGAGTGCGGAGTGCGGAATAAATGCGAATAATTGCATTCATGACCTTTCACTCGGCATTCCGAACTCCGCATTCCGCATTCGGATAAGGGGGGTATTGTGACACAGAAGATCGCAACAAGGGACGCTTACGGCGACGCGCTGGTCAATCTCGGGAAAAAACGGAGCGATGTGGTGGTGCTTGACGCCGACCTGTCAGGCTCCACGAAAACATCGAAGTTCGCAAAGGCCTTTCCCGACCGGTTCTTCAATATCGGGATCGCCGAGCAGGACATGATGGGCACGGCAGCGGGCCTTGCCGTGGGCGGCAAGCTGCCCTTTGCGAGCACCTTTGCCGTGTTCGCCACGGGGCGGGCATGGGAGCAGGTGCGGCAGTCCATCTGTTATCCCAACCTGAACGTCAAGATCGTTGCGAGCCACGCCGGCGTCACCGTGGGAGAGGACGGCGGCTCCCATCAGTCCGTTGAGGACATTGCCGTCATGCGGGTGATCCCGAACATGACGGTCATCGTGCCGGCCGACGGCATTGAGACCATGCAGGCCATCGAAGCGGCGGCGGAGATGAAGGGGCCCTGCTACGTGCGCGTCGGGCGGAACAAGGTGCCTGTGATCTTCGGCCCCGACTACCGTTTTGCCATCGGCAAGGCCCACGTGTTCCATGAAGGAAAGGACGCGGCCATCATTGCCTGTGGTCTCATGACCGCCGAGGCGCTTGCAGCGCGGGAGCTGCTTGCCGCGGAAGGGATCAACGCGGGTGTGATCAACATGGCATCGATCAAGCCGCTCGACAGGGACGCAGTCGTTGCCGCGGCCAGGCAGTGCGGCGCTGTTGTGACTGCTGAAGAGCATTCGATCATCGGCGGATTGGGCGGTGCTGTTGCCGAGGCCCTTGCCGAGGAAGCGCCGGTGCCGATGGTCCGCGTGGGGATGAAGGATGTCTTCGGCACCTCGGGGACCGGCGAGGGGCTTCTGAAACATTACGGGCTGTCAGCGGCGGATATTGCCGCCGCGGTAAAAGAGGTCATCAAGAAGAAAAAGTCCGCTTGACTCTGAGTTGGCACGTTCTTTGGGTCGTAGTCGGGGCAGGAATTATTCTTCAGGACGTGTGGGGAAGTGCAAAAAATAGATTCAAGCATGTGTTTTTTGTTGCCTTTCTTGCGTGCCCAAGAAAGGTAACCGAAAGAGGGACGCCCAACTGAAAACTCCTTCAGTACGTGCTCGGACAGTCCGAAATGCTTTTCCCTCGGACTCGGTCACGCGCCTAAATTTTCGTATGGGATTGCCTTGGGGGCATGCTTACTGCTTTACCCAAACCCCCCACTTCCCGGAACGGCCCTGCGAAATTACTGGGAGATTCGGGGCCACGTCTTTACCCAAAAGGAAAGCATGATCCAGCTCAACCGGGTAACGAAATACTATGACGGCGTCTCCGCGCTCCGGGATGTGAGCTTTCTCGTGGATAAGGGAGAGTTCGTGTTCCTCACGGGGCCCAGCGGAGCGGGCAAATCGACTCTTCTGAAGATACTTTTCTGCGCCGAGCGCGCCGATGAAGGCCAGATCATCATGATGGGGATGAACGTGTTCCGGCTCAATCCCTCGAGCATCCCTTATCTCCGGCGGAACATGGGGTTCGTGTTCCAGGATTACAAACTCCTTCCCAACAAGACGGTCTTCGAGAACATAGCCCTGGCCCTTAAAGTGATCGGTACACCCCACGGCGATATAGAGCGCAGGGCCTATCTGGCGCTCAAAAAGGTCGGCATGGAGATGAAGCGTCATCTCAGGCCGCCCCAGCTTTCCGGCGGAGAGCAGCAGCGCGTGGCCGTGGCCCGTGCGCTCGTGAACGAGCCCCAGGTGCTGCTGGCCGACGAGCCGACAGGCAATCTGGACCCCGAGAGCGGCCATGAGGTCTTCCAGCTCTTCCGGGACATCAACATGAAGGGCACGACGGTGATCGTGGCAACGCACGACATGGAAATGGTCAAGAAGATGCAGCGGCGCATCATCGCCATGGAGCGGGGCCGGGTGACGGATGACGGCAAGCAGCGGATCCCGCGTCCCGGCAGCGGTGATGCCACCGGCCAGGGGAAGAGGGCGCAGTGAGAATGCGGGGGGGCCGCGAGGCCGCGCTATGAAGGGTTACGGACTATTCTATTATATCGGTGAAGCGTTCCGGGGCCTGCGGGCAAACAGCCTCGTGAACCTTCTTGCCATGGGCACGATCGTCATGTCCATGCTGATCGTCGGGTTTTTTCTGCTCGTCTTTTTCAATCTTCGGGCGCCTGTGCTCGCCATGGGCGATCGTTTCGAGATGACCCTCTATCTCAAGGACGGTCTGACCCAGCCGGAGAAGGAATTTTTGTTCGACCAGCTCAGGGCCGAGCCGGGCATCCGGCAGATCCGATTCCTCTCCAAGGAGGAGGCACTGCAGCTCTTTCGTGAGGAGCTGCAGGGGCAGGAGCGTCTGCTCCAGGGGCTGGGCGAGAACCCGCTTCCGGACTCCTTTGAACTCACGATCGCCGGCGAGCATGCCGGCGCGGACCGGCTGCGGGCAATGGCAAAGAAATTCGCCTCCTTTCCCGCTGTCGAGGACGCGTCCTATGGCCGCGAAGGGGCCGAGGTGCTGTCCGGACTGCTGCGGCTCGTTACCTGGGGCGGCATCGCAGTGGCGGTGCTGATAGGCAGTGCCGTGATCTTTATCGTGTCGAACTCCGTCCGTCTTGCGCTGTATTCGCGCGGTCAGGAGATCGAACTGATGCAGTGGATCGGGGCGACCAAGGGGTTCATCCAGGGTCCTTTTTTCCTCGAAGGCATGTTCCTGGCCATGATCGGCACGGCGCTCGCCGTGGGGATGCTTGCCGGTCTCTACTATGCGCTGCCCCAGAGCGTGGTGTTCTTTCTGGCCGGGACCAGGGGGCTTGATTTTTTCCCTCCGGAAGTCATAGCATATATGATA
>MHDZ01000034.1:0-9574 GCA_001805055.1 Nitrospirae bacterium GWC2_57_13 | reverse complement strand
GCGGATCCACCCAGGCCGGTCCTTGTTCGGGAAGGAGGACATGATACTTTTTCCGCGTACCAGCGTGATCCTGCTGATCTGTGTCCTCGCTGCCATGGTCGGGGCTGCGCCTGCCCGGGGCGCGGATACGGCCGCTGAAAAGAAGAAACTGGAGCGCATCAAGCGCGAGATGCAGGAAAAGAAGCGGGAGATCAGGAAGGCAGACCGGAAGGAGCGGTCCGTCCTTGCCGAGCTTGAGAAGATAGACAAGGGTATTCAGTCCGGCATGTCGGAACTGACGGACCAGCAAGGCCGGCTCCAGTCCGCCGAGGCTGCGCTGCGGGATGTGGAGCGGAATGCCTCGTTGCTGCGGCAGGAACTTGACGGCGTAAAAGGGGTCTATCGCAGCCGGGTCAGGGCGCTGTACATGATGGGCAACAGGAACGCCTCTTCGGTATTCGCCTTCGACGGGTTCCAGGGCGCCCTCAGGCGCATGAAGTATTTGACGGCCATCGCTGAACGCGATCATGAGATCATTACAAAATACAGCGAGTCCCTTGACCGTCTTGAGCGCCGCCAGGAGGAGATCGCGGGCCGGAAGGAAGACATTGAGCGCCGTAAACATGCTGCGGAGCTGAAGAAGGCCGAGCTTGAAGCGAAAAAGCGAAGCAAGCATGAGATGCTCGCGTCCGTAAGGAAGCAGAAGGCCCTGTACGAGCAGACCATCGA
Source organism: Nitrospirae bacterium GWC2_57_13 (assembly GCA_001805055.1). Classification (GTDB taxonomy): domain Bacteria; phylum Nitrospirota; class UBA9217; order UBA9217; family UBA9217; genus GWC2-57-13. The sequence continues at coordinate 8,866 of MHDZ01000034.1, read as the reverse complement.
CGAGCTTGAAGAGGCCTCCACAAACCTCTGGACCATGATCCGGAAGGCCGAGGAGCAGAAGCAGGCCCGGCAGCGGACAACAGTACGATCGAAGCCGACGCCGGAGCCTAAGGCGTCTTCCGCGACGAAGGGGCGGCTTCCCTGGCCTGTGGCGGGTGAAGTGGTCACGCGCTTCGGCGTACAGAACCATCCCCGGTTCGGCACGCGGGTGTTCAAGCGGGGCATCGAGATCAGCACGCGGACCGGCAAGGAGGTCCGCGCGGTAAACGATGGTCAGGTGGCCTTTGCGGACTGGTATCGGGGCTTCGGAAAGCTGATGATCATCGAGCACGGTCCGGGCCTTCATACCCTCTACGGACACCTTGGTCGGATCGATGCGAACAAGGGCGACGTTGTGCGGCGCGGGCAGGTGATCGGCATCGTGGGAGACACGGGGACGCAGGAGGGGCCGAAGCTGTACTTTGAACTGCGCTCCCGCGGAGAGGCGCAGGACCCGTTGCAGTGGCTGACGCGTAGATAGGCCTTTTTCGTGCGCGATCGGGTAATAATTTTTGTCGAGTTTATTAAAAGGACCAGCAGCAAAGAAGTATTCTCGCACCCCGCTCCAATTCAAACAACAGAGGAAGCGGGACGGAGCAGGCGCAAAGCTCGCAAAGAAAGGCGCTTCTTTTTGGGTTAAACCCTGGCAGGAAAGCAATTCTATGCGTCCCTGACCATTTTGCGTGGAATGCTTTTGATTTTTTGTTTTGCTTCATGATCGGAATTCTGGCCTCGTTCGTTTATGGTTTTCTTGGCGACCTTTGCGCCTTTGCGAGAGACGCCTTTAGCTTAAGACAGGGACAGTCCCCCTGGAACCAAAGGGGACGGTCCCTTTTCAGGAGAGCCGATATGCAAACGGCATCGGAGGATGGAAATATGATCAAAATCAACAGGAACAAGTTTTATGTGGTCGTGCTGGTACTGCTCGGGATCGGATTCATGTTCGGGCGCGGCATGGTCCAGGCCAAGTCGGAGACCTATAACGACCTCGCGGTCTTCGGCCAGGCCCTCGACCTGATCGAGCGGAACTACGTGGAGAATCCCGATTCCCGGGAGCTTATTCACGGCGCCATCCGGGGCATGCTCCAGAGCCTTGACCCGCATTCATCGTTCATGGCCGAACGGGCCTTCAAAGAGATGAACATGGACATCAGGGGCGAGTTCCAGGGCGTGGGTATCCAGATCGGGATGAAGGAATCGCAGCTCACGGTGATCTCGCCGATCGACGACACGCCTGCCTACCGGGCGGGGCTTGCCGCGGGCGACAAGATCCTGCGCGTGGACGACTTCTGGACCAAGGACCTGTCCATCGAAGAGGCCGTGGACAAGATGCGCGGGCCCAAGGGAACGCCGGTGCGGCTGCTCATCATGCGGCAGGGATGGGACAAGCCCAAGGATTTCACCATCATCCGCGACGTCATCAAGGTGCAAAGCGTAAAGTCCCGGATGATCGACAGCGAGATCGGGTATGCCAAGATCACGAACTTCCAGGGGAACACGCTGAACGAGCTGAAAAGGGCCTTTATCAAATTGAACGCCGAAGGCATGAAGCAGCTGGTGCTCGATATGCGCAACAATCCGGGCGGTATGCTGGACTCGTCGGTCGACGTAAGCGGGCTGTTCCTGCCTGATAAATCGCTGGTCGTGTATATTCAGGGCAGGAACGCAGCGGACCGGCGGGATTACCTCAGCAGCGGTTCTCCGCTGTTTCGGGACCATCCCGTGGTGGTGCTCGTGAACGCCGGCAGCGCCAGCGCCTCGGAGATCGTTGCAGGGGCGCTGCAGGATTCCCGCCGCGCCGTTGTCGTGGGAACGCAGACCTTCGGCAAAGGTTCGGTCCAGACCGTGTTCCCCCTCGACGGGGGCGTGGGCATGCGGCTTACCACGGCAAAGTACTACACGCCGAAGGGCCGGTCGATCCAGAACGTGGGCATCACTCCTGATATCGAGGTGAAGCTCCCGGTGGTAAAGGAGCCCAAGGATGGCGATGCAGCCCATGTGGTCCTGCGTGAAAAGGACCTGCAGGGGCATTTGAAGAATGACAAGGTGAAAGAGGATCATAAGAAGGAAATGCCCGGCGGTGAAGAAGCGCTGACGCTGGAAGTGGTGCCGAAGGACGAGAAGGACGACACGCAGCTCCAGAAGGCCATTGAGCTGCTCAAATCGGGAGACATCTTCAAACAGGTGCCGCGGGCTGAGAAGTCCGTCAAGTAACACGCTTGCAGTGCTCTTCGCTCATGGCTGATCCGGGCGGTTGAATTGTGTTCTATTGAAAGGCAGGGACTCTTCCCTGCCTTTCTTTTTTTGACTTCTTCGTATTTCAACAGGGCCTCCTCGGTCGTACACCTGAATTTTCGTATGGATTGCTTTGGGGGCTTCCGAAAAAGCAGTTGCTCAAAGTTTTGGTTTTAACCCGAGATCGTTTTTGAGCTTTTCTCTGCGAACTCTGCGTCTCCGCGAGAAAACATCTTTGCGCTTTGAGAGGCATTTGATTGTCCGTATTGATCCGTGTCAATAAATGCTTTTTGAGAAGTCCGGAGTTCAAAAGCTTTAAAAACCTTTGCGTACTTTGCGCCTGGTTTAAAGGTTTTGTTCGGCATTCACTGGTTTTAAACGATCTGATCTATCCGTGTTGATCCGGGTAAATCCGCATCTTCCGTGTTAAAGGTTTTCGTTGAGCTTATCTTTGCGAACCCTGCGCCGTCTCCGTCCCCCGTCTGATGTTGTCGGAAACGTAGCCGGCGGCGTCTTTGCGCGAGACAGGTATTTGCAGTTGTTTTTTCAATAGTATTACAAAGGAGCTTCTGTTCTGCCAGGTGGAAATGCTCAGGGATATGGAGAAATCTCCTTATATCAGAAAAATTCCGGGTATATCTGCCTAAATTAGCCAAAATCTGGGTTTGCTTTTTTGGCCTGCGAGCCCTATATTTAGCACTCGCAAAGCATGAGTGCTAACTGGAAATTTTTCCAAAATAATCACTTTCAACAATGGAAAGGAGCAGGAACCATGAGCGTCAAGTTCAAGCCACTCAAGGACAGAGTATTTGTAAGCTACACCGCAGAACTGGAAAAGACAGCGGGAGGGCTCTATATTCCCGACAGCGCGAAAGAGAAGCCCCAGAGCGGCAAAGTGGAGGCTGTGGGAGAAGAGGTGAAGCAGCTGAAGGTTGGCGATACGATCCTTTTTGACCGTTATTCAGGCTCCAAGATCAGTCTCGACAATGTGGAGTATCTCATTGTGAAGGAAGAGGACATCCTCGGCATCCTGAACTAAGTGTATTCCCGGGTTGCTCCCTATCGGCCGGATCGGAAGCGGCGCAGGGCGCAGTTTAATCATTGAATAATCCCCAAGGAGGATAGATATGGCAAAGCAGCTGCAATTCAATCAAGACGCGAGAGCAAGCATCCTGAAGGGCGTGAACGTCCTGACGGACGCTGTAAAGGCTACGCTGGGCCCCAAGGGCCGCAACGTAATGATCGACAAGAAGTTCGGCGCCCCGACGATCACCAAGGACGGCGTGACGGTGGCGAAGGAGATCGAGCTCAAGGACGCCTATGAGAACATGGGCGCCCAGCTCGTGCGAGAAGTGGCCTCCAAGACCTCGGACGTGGCCGGCGACGGCACCACGACCGCAACGGTCCTGGCCCAGGCGATCTATCGCGAAGGAATGAAGAACGTGACCGCCGGCGCCAACCCCATGGACCTGAAGCGCGGCATCGAGAAGGCCGTTGAAGCGGTCATCGAGAACCTCAAGAAGATCTCGAAGCCCGTCGTTGATAAGAAGGAGATCTCCCAGGTGGGCAGCATTTCCGCGAACAGCGACGCAACCATCGGCGACCTCATTGCCGAGGCCGTGGACAAGGTGGGCAAGGACGGCGTGATCACCGTGGAAGAGGCAAAGAGCATGAACACCAGCCTCGACGTGGTGGAGGGCATGCAGTTCGACCGCGGCTACATCTCGCCCTATTTCGTGACCAATGCCGACAAGATGGAGGCCGTTCTCGAGAACGCCTACCTCCTGCTGTCGGAGAAGAAGATCTCGAGCATGAAGGACCTGCTCCCGATCCTGGAGCAGACCGCCAAGATGGGCGCGCCCATGGTGATCATTGCCGAGGACGTTGAGGGCGAGGCCCTTGCGACCCTGGTGGTGAACAAGCTGCGCGGCACGCTCCAGATCTGCGCCATCAAGGCGCCGGGCTTCGGCGACCGCCGCAAGGCAATGCTCGAGGACCTCGCGATCCTTACGGGCGGCCAGGTCATCTCCGAAGACATCGGCATCAAGCTCGAGAACGTCAAGATCACGGACCTTGGCCGGGCCAAGAAGATCACCGTGGACAAGGACAATACGACCATCGTCGAGGGCGCAGGCAAGACCGATGCGATCCAGGGCAGGGTCAAGCAGATCAAGGCGCAGATCGCGGAAAGCACCTCGGATTATGACAAAGAAAAGCTCCAGGAGCGGCTCGCGAAGATCGTGGGCGGCGTGGCGGTGATCAACGTGGGCGCCGCAACGGAAACGGAAATGAAGGAAAAGAAGGCCCGTGTCGAGGACGCGCTGCATGCGACCCGCGCGGCCATGGAAGAGGGCATTGTTGCAGGCGGCGGCGTTGCGCTGCTCCGCTGCATCCCGATCCTGGACAAGATGAAGATCGGCGGCGACGAGCAGATCGGCGTCAACATCGTGAAGAAAGCCCTTGAAGAGCCGATGCGCCAGATCGTGAACAACGCCGGACTCGAGGCGTCAGTGATCGTGGACAAGGTGAAGGCCGCCGACAAGGCGAACTTCGGCTTTGACGCGCAGAAGGAAGAGTATGTGGACATGCTCCAGGCCGGCATCATCGACCCGACCAAGGTGACCCGTTCAGCTCTCCAGAACGCGGCCTCCGTGGCGAGCCTGATGCTCACAACGGAAGTCATGATCACCGACCTGCCCGAGGAAAAGGGCGGCGGAATGTCCGGCGGCATGCCGGGCGGCATGGGTGGCATGGGCGGCATGGGCGGCGGGATGTACTAAGAAGCAGCTCAGCTCTAACGATCAAAGGCCGGAGAGAGAGCTCTCTCCGGCCTTTATTATTACTGCTCCCATGAGAACAGGCGTGTTTTTTCTCACGGTCGCCCCGCAGAGGCGGGATGTCGCGTTGTTAAAAGGGCTGGAGGGACTCCACGCACCTGGATTTTCGTTCAGGACGTGAAGGGGTAGTGCAAAAAAATCGATTCAAGAATTGTTTTTTGTCACCTTTCTTGCACGCCCAAAGAAAGGTGACCCAAAGAAGGGCGCCCCGACGAAAATTCTATACGGCGTGCTTGGTCGTCCTCGGTACATTTCGGAAACTCGTCCTGCGGACTCAGACATCCGAAATGTTTAACCCTCGTCCTCGGTCGCACACCTAAATTTTCGTATGGGGTTGCTTCAGAGCCTTTAAAGAAATAGTTGCTCAAAGTCTTGGCTTTAACCCGAGCTCGTTTTTGTTTTACTTTGCGAACTTTGCGCCTTTGCGAGAAAACAGCTTTTGCAGTGAAGGTTCTAGTAGAGAATATCCTGTCTTTCTCTGCGAACTCTGCGTCTCCGCGAGAAAACGTCTTTGCGCTTTGATAGGCATTTGTTTATCCGTGCTGATCCGGGCAAATCCGCTTCTTCCGTGTTAAAGGTTTTCATTGCTATCTTCGATCCTATCTACGAGGTGGAACCATGGCTGCTGAAAAAATGGAGTTCAAGACCGAAGTAAAAGAGCTTCTGAACCTGATGATCCACTCCCTCTATTCGCACAAGGAGATCTTTCTCCGGGAGCTGATCTCGAACGCCTCGGACGCCATCGACAAGGCGCGCCACGAGTCGCTCACGAACCGGGAGATCCTGGAAGCCTGCGGGGAGTGGAAGATCAAGATCACACCGGACCAGGCTGCCGGCACCCTCACCATCAGCGACAACGGCATCGGCATGACCCGCGAAGAGGTCGTGGCAGAGCTCGGGACGATCGCCCACTCGGGAACGCGGGAATTCATGCAGGCCCTCAAGGACGCGTCGCAGAAGGACAAGCCGGGCCTCATCGGCCAGTTCGGCGTGGGGTTCTATTCAGCCTACATGGCGGCGGACAGCGTAACAGTGCTGACGCGCAAAGCGACCGAGAAGACGACCAAGGCGACCCGGTGGGAGTCCACGGCTGACGGGACCTATAGTATCGATGATGCGACCAGGGAACAGCCGGGCACCGACGTGGTGCTGCATCTCAGGGACGACGACAAGAAGTACCTGCAGGAATGGGAGCTTCGCGACGTGATCAGGAAGTACTCGGACTACATCGAGCATCCCGTGGTCATGGACATCACGCGGGAAAAGGAAGACCTTGCTGACAAGGAAAAGAAGATCAAGGTAGTGGAAGAGGAGACACTGAACTCCCGCAAGGCCATCTGGCTGAAGGACCCTTCGGAGATCAAGACCGAAGAATACAATGATTTCTACAAGCACGTGGCCCACGACTATACGGACCCCGCAAAGGTGATCCACTACCGCGCCGAAGGCACGTCGGAGTTCACGGCCCTGCTCTATATCCCCCAGACCGCGCCCTACGGCATTCTGTATCGCGATTTCAAGATCGGCCCCATGCTCTATGTGAAGCGCGTGCAGATCATGGACCACTGTGCCGAGCTCATCCCCGAGTACCTGCGCTTTGTGCGCGGCGTGGTGGACTCGTCGGACCTGCCGCTGAACGTGTCGCGCGAGATACTGCAGTCGAACCGGCAGACCGGGGTGATCAAAAAGAGCGTAACCAAGAAGGTGCTGGACGCTCTTGCCGAGATGAAGAAGAACGATGGCCCCACGTACGAGAAGCTGTATAAAGAGTTCGGCAGGGTGCTGAAGGAGGGGATCCACTTTGATTCCAGCCGGAAAGAGGAGATCGCCGATCTCCTGCTGTTCGCGTCTACGAAAACAGAGTCAGGGAAGTACACGACCCTGTCCGACTATGTGCGGGACATGCCCATAGCCCAGGACGCCATCTACTACATCATCGGCAGGCCTGACGAGAACGTGCTGCAGTCGCCTTACCTCGAAGCCTTCCGGACGAAAGGCTACGAGGTGCTCTGTCTGACCGACGATATCGACGACCTGATCATGCTGGACCTGCAGGAGTACAAGGGCAAGAAGATCAAGAACGTGATCAAGGGCGATGTGAGCCTGGACAAGACCACGGCATCGGAGAAGGAAGCGCAGAAGGGCAAGTTCGAGAAGCTGCTTGCAAAGTTCAAGGAACAGCTGAAGGACGAGGTGAAGGACGTGCGCCTCTCCGGCAGGCTGACAGACTCGGCCTCCTGTCTGGTAGCTGATGAGGGCGGGCTGGACCCGCAGATGGAGAAGATGCTCAGGTCCATGGGCCAGGATGTGCCGACCCAGAAGCGGATCCTGGAGATCAATCCAGGCCATCCGGTATTCGAGACCATGAACAGCATGCTCACGAGCGGGGCGGATGAGAAGGTGCAGGAGTATATCGATCTGCTGTACGATCAGTCGCTGCTGCTCGAAGGGTCGAAGATCAAGGACCCGGCGGCTTTTGCGCGGTCTGTGGCGAAGTTGATGACCGGGAGTGTCAGGGGCAAGGATGCGGTGTGATTGACCGCTGTGAACGATCATCAGAAGGCCGGAGAGAGCGATCTTTCCGGCCTTTTTATTGTTTAAACAATGGGTTCTCGGTTATTCCTAATTTGCTACTAATATGCTGGTAATTAGTATTAAGGTAGGGGGCTTGACAGGTGACGTATAATATAATAATATATGTACGTCAGGTAAGGAGGGCGCGCTAATGACCACGAAACTTACCCTGCGGCTGGATGATGCCGTTATCCGAAAGGCCAAAAAGACCGCGAGCAAAAAGGGTGTCAGCCTGTCGCGCATGGTCGAGGACTATTTCAAGGCCGTTGCAGAGCAGGAACAGCAGGAAGTGCGGGAATCGCCGGTACTGTACGAGGTTTCCGGAGTGCTTTCGTGCAAACAGGATGCCGCGCAGTTGCGAGATGGATACCGTAAACATCTTGCGGAGAAGCACCGGTGAAGAGTGTCCTCTTCGATATCAATGTCATCCTCGACATCTTCCTGAAGCGAGATCCGCATTACGTCCCCGCCGCGCGGCTGTTCTCCCTGATCGAAGAAAAGAAGCTCCAGGGGTATCTTTCTGCGCAGAGCTTTCCGACACTGTTCTATATTTTGTCGAAAGAGTTGAAACGGGATAAGGCGATGCGGGTCCTGGAAAAGATCAGGATTGTCTTTCGGGTCGCGACGGTTGATGAAAAGGTGATCGATCTCTCGCTTGCCTCGACCTTCAAGGACTTCGAGGATGCAGTGCAGTATTATTCAGCGCTTCATGTCCAGGCCGACTGCCTGATCACCCGGAACAAGGCGGATTTCCGGGTCGACCGGCTCCCGGTCATGACCCCCGAGGAGTTCCTAGCGGTCTTTGGCGCTCCGATGTGAAGAAGTAAGTGATGAGTGAAACAGTATAGACCTGCGGCCTCCGGTAACGCATTAATCCGATTAGGATTTTAACCCCGGACTAAAAGGTTTCCTCCGCGTCCTTTGCGATCTCTGCGAGAAAACGCCTTTGCGCTTTGAGAGGCATTTGATTATGCGTGTTGATCCGTGTCAATCCGTGGCAAGAAGGCTCTTTTTAAGAAGCCCGGCTTTCAAAAGCTTTAAAACCTTTGCGTCCTTCGCGCCTTCGCAGTTCAAATGTTTTAGCTTTGCTTTCATTGGTATGATGAAAATGAAACTTTTTCTTATCTCCAAAAAAAGAACGGAATGACCGGTTCGTCATTCCGTCTTCTGCATTCAGGGGC
>MHDZ01000033.1:84284-100381 GCA_001805055.1 Nitrospirae bacterium GWC2_57_13 | reverse complement strand
CGACCTTGCCGGCGCCGGCAGCGAAGGGGGCGGAAAAGAAGCGAATGGACAGTTCCGGAGCAGTGGCCCTGTCGGCGATCGAAAGGAAGACCGCCGCTGCTGCTGATTCCGATGCGGCATCCGTCACCTGGACGGTGCAGGTAAAGGTACCCGCGGAGCCCGGGATGCCGGCGATCGCTCCGGACGTGCCGTTCATCGTGAGACCGTCCGGCAGGCTGCCGGAAAGCACGGACCAGGTGTACGGAGGCGTTCCTCCCATCGCTGCCAGATCATCGGAATAGGGCCTGCTGATGAGCCCTGAGCTCAGATTCGGCGTGTCGATGACGAGCTGAGCGGCCACGGCGATGGAAACGGTTGCTGAGGCCGTCGAGTTGTTTTCATCGACAACCTTGATGCCGGCGCTGTACGATCCTGCGTTCATGGGCGTTCCGGCAATACGTCCTGCCTCATCAATTGTCAGGCCCGGAGGCAGCGCGCCCGAGGCAAGGGACCACGAGTAGGGCGGCCTTCCCCCGCTTCCCGAAAGCGTCTGAGCATAGGGCATGCCGATCTTCCCTGCAGGCAGGGTCGGTGTGACGATGTTCAGGGGCTGATAGCAGGGTATCGTTATGGTCTGCGCGGCCGACATGCCATTACCGTCAAGCACCTGCACCGTAAGGTCCCAGGAGCCCGCACTGGTTGGAGTGCCATGGATGCGCCCGGCAACGGGATCAAGAACAAGACCAACAGGAAGATGACCGGTAACGACCTCCCAGGCATAGGGCGGGATGCCGCCCTGTACGATGAACTGCTGCGAGTAGGCTGTCCCGACCGTACCGAAGGGGACCGCTTGCGCAACGATCCCGATCACGGCCAGCCTGAAGGTTTTCATGTCCGTGCGCGATGCTGAATCCACGACCTGGATCGTGACATCAAAGGACCCTGCTTCGACGGCACTTCCCGATATGGTCCCGGTAGTTCCGCCGAGGCTCAGACCATTTGGAAGTTTTCCCGCACTGAGCGCCCAGGCATAAGGCATCTTTCCTCCCGTTGCCGTGAGCGTATCGCTGTAGGGTATGTCCACTGCCCCGCCAGAGAGCGACTGCGTTGAAATGACCAGAGGCTGGATAATGGAAAGATAGACCGTTTTTTTAACCGACGCTCCATTCGAGTCCTTTGCCTCCGCTGCGAACGGGGCGGTCCCTGTTGTCGAAGGAACGCCGGACAGTTCTCCGGTGGCCCCGTTCAGCGTTATTCCCGTTGGGGGCGATCCCGTCGTCACCTTCCAGGAATAGGGCGGTACCCCGCCTTTTGCAATGAGCATCTCGCTGTACTGTGCACCGACGGTCCCGGCAGAGAGCACGGATGAGACTATATCGAGGGGCGGAGCTACTATTTCCGAACCGGCTGCAGACCCGATAAAAAGCACTTCGTTCTCTCGCGTCGGCGTCCAGGAAGCGGAAAAGACCCCGTCTCCTGCAGCGAGATCAGGCCCCGTACCGTCATCACGCAGTTCGATCGTTTCATTGCTGAAATAGGTCCGCAACGTCACCGGTGCAACGGGCGTTCCGCAGTCAATGCTGACGGCCGAGAGGGTCGCGGGAATATTGACGGCTGTCGAATACTTCAGAAGGGAAAAAAGCGGCTTTTTATTGCAGGTGAGCGAGCCATGGGCGTTGATGCGTCTGCCGGAAATGGTCGTTATGCTCATATCGTCCGTCGCGTCCCCGCCCGCCAGAATAAGGTTCTTGATGCTTCTCCAGTCGCGCAGCATGTCCTGTGACTGCAGCAGCGCCGCAAGCCCGGTCACAAAAGGAGCTGCTGCGGATGTGCCCGACGACAGCCCGTATTGGTTGTTCGGAAGCGTGCTCACGATGCCTTCGCCGGGAGCGCCCACATGCACTGATCGCTTCCCGAAATTCGAGAACCATGCCTTATTGTCCAGATGATCAGTGGCAACGGCACTGATGATAGTGGGCAGATAATATTTCGCCGGGTAATGGGATACCACCTCGTTGTCCAGGTTCTTGTTGCCCGCGCCGGTTATGAACAGGATGTCCTGCTGCGCCCCTATCGCGTCATAAAGCGCCTCGGAAAAGCCCGAGGCGCCCCAGCTGTTGTTCGTTGCGATGATGTTCACACCCCGGTCACGGAGCGTCCGGACGTATTCGAGGCAGGCGATAGCCCCGTCAACCGTGCCGTTCCCTCCGGAATCCAGGAAACGGCAGGCAACTACTTTTACGTTCCAGTTCAGCCCTGCCGTACCCCTGCCGTTGTTGCCGATCGCGCCTATGATGCCTGCCACATGGGTCCCGTGCCCGTTGAGGTCCATGGGTTCCCCGCCGGACAGCACGTCGATCCCATAGACATCATCGACATATCCGTTCCCGTCATCGTCCACGCCTGGCCTTCCGTTCGCTTCCGCCTCATTGGTCCAGATGTTCGGAGCAAGGTCCGTGTGCCTGCGATCGATCCCCGTGTCAAGAACAGCGACAACGACGCGCCCGTCGCCCCGTGCAATGTCCCATGCCTCGGGAGCATCGATGTCAGCGTCGGGCTTTCCGCCTGTCTGGCCGGTATTGTGCAGCCCCCAGAGCGAGGTGAAATGCGTATCATCAGGCAACATATGCGATCCGATGAGGAGGTTCGGCTCCGCATATTCCACTTCAGGGTCCTGCGCGTACTGCTTTATGCCGTCCTTTGCCGAACAGCCCTCTTTCAGTTTGACATGGGCGAGGTAACCGTCCTTCAGCCGAAACTCCTTCAGCATCTGCGCGCAGTGCTTCTCATGGGCCTTCTTCCTGCTGTCGGCCGTGACGGTCGGCAGGAACTTGACGAGAAGTTCTCCCTCCCGGTATGACGACTCCTTCCAGTTCTTTTCCTGTTCCCCATCGTGGTCCTTCCCCGAATAGGCGCTGCAGGGCACCAGGAGAAGAATAGTGAGCAGAATGCTTGTGAGCAGATACGGCTTTTTCATGGCCTTTTTCCTTAGCAACCAGAGAGTGTGAGGACGGGTCTCAACAAACTGAGCGCTCCTGTGGAATGCCAACAGAAGGCACGTCCTCCTACAAAGCAATCATCATACCAGCCCGCTGAACCGCCCTATCCGCATTCTTCTTGAGAACGTTGAAAATAACCCGGTGCTCCAATTTGCTGTTTTATTGATGTTTTTAAAAGGATTGCCGATCAGTACGCGGGGATTTCGAAGTATTTGATCATGACGACGACTATGACCGCGCTGCCAGGGTTCAGTCCCCTTTCTTTTTAAAGAGGAAGAAGGTCTTTTCCCCGGTGAAATGGCGCAGAGCTGGGTGAAAAAACCCCGCATATTTTCATACAACTTTGGTTTCATCTAGACTGCACGACAGTGCATCATCGCATTGTGAAGCGAAGGATGATCGTAACGCGGGCAGGCTGGAACAAAGATGGTTTAACCACAGGCGGCTTCCCCGCTCCGTGTCTATCATCAATAGATGCGGGACGGAGGCCGCTCACGGTTAACGACACATACAAACGAAGTTTAAACCTGACGTTTATCCGCGTTTATCTGCGTCCAATTGCCGATCTCAGGTCTACTGTTTCTTGCTCATGAGGCCTGGCGGGCGTGCCGGGCGGGTGTACGAAAAAGCAATGGAGGAAAAAGGAGAATTGATATATAATCGGTAACCATGAAGAACCTGAAAAAGATAGAGCTGTTCAAAGACCTCTCCGAGGACGAGCTTGCAGAGCTTGAATCACACCTCGCGACGGCCTCGCACAAGAAAAAGGAGATGATCTTCGCCGAGGGTGAGCCTCCCGAATGGTTCTTTATCGTCGCCGGCGGCAAGGTGAAGATCACCAAGACCTCCCAGGACGGCAAGGAGATCATCCTCGAGGTGATCTCGCCGAACGACATCTTCGGCGGCGTGGCTGTGCTCAGGAACTTCCCCTATCCTGCCAGCGCCGTTGCCATGGAGGACACGGAGGTGCTCAAGATCTCGCGCAAGAACCTGCTGCGCCTCGTGGACCGGTTCCCGAACCTCATGTACTGCATTGCCATGCAGCTGGGCGACAGGATGAAAAGCTCCTACGACTCGCTCAAGAACATTGCCCTGGAGCGCGTCGAGGCGCGCATCGCCGCGCTGCTGCTGAAGCTGGCAAGCAAGGTCGGCATCGAAGCGAAGGACGGCCTGATGATCGATATGCGCCTCACCAAGCAGGACGTGGCCGATATGGTCGGCACGACCGTGGAGACCTCGATCCGCACCTTCAGCAGGTTCAAGAAAGAAGGGCTCGTGTCCGATGCCGACGGCAGGATCGTGATCCTTGACCGGGAAGGACTTGCGGCCCTCTCGTCGTGACACGCGAGGCAGCGGAGAGCAGAGCGCATAGAGCATAGCGTACGATCATACCCCATGCCCTCTGTCCTCTGCCCCATGCCCTCTGCCCCATCAGTGCGGCTGTTCAACCTTCGGCAGCAGCGTCCTGAGCATATTATAGAAGAACAGGAAGATCGAGATTGCCTCCACCACGCCTGACGCCACGGTCAGGGAAAGATACAGGCCCGACGGCGCATAGATGTTCATTGTATAGAACACGATAAGGCCGATGATGCCCACATTGGCCAGATAGAACTGCACCTCGCCGAGTATCGGACTGTACAGCAGCCTGCCCATGAACCGCGGCAGGATGTGGTATCCCACGCCGTAGATCATCATCGAGACCCAGCCGAGCAGGTTGAGATGGGAATGCACGAACTTGAGCGGCATCAGGCTCTCGTGCGCCAGCATCAGGATCCCCAGGATCGTGGCAAGTCCAAGGTACACGATGCTCATGATAATGAAGCCTTTCACGAATCTGTCCATACTGTTGTTCCTCCTTTGATGTCACAATAAAAATCGGCAGTCAACCGCCTGTTCTTCTTATGCTTCCTGACCCACAGGATATACTAACCGCTCGGAATATGCTATGACCTGCCTCATACTGGTGAGGTCAAACTTTGCATGAATCGTCCATGAGCCGCCGGCCTGCAAAGGAAGATGAAACCATTCCGAGGCGTAGGGGCGGGCATGCCCGCCCATTGGGCGACCATGGTCGCCCCTACGGTTTTTTGCAGACTGCAATAGTTGACAATACAACCGGCTGCATGACCATTTTCAATGAGGACAATCCATATGATGCAGGTCATAGCGCAAAAATCCCGATTGCGGTAGACTATGATCAGGAATTAAACCATGGTATCTGCGGATACCGGAGGAGGAAGCCATGATAGTAGAAAAGAAGAAAGTGACCAAGGATTCGATGATCGGAGACGTGATCAAGACCGTTCCGGGCGCCCGTGAAGTGATCGCCAAATATTTCGGGAACGGGTGCTTTACCTGCCCCGGCATCAACGTGGAATCGATCTCCTTCGGTTCCATGATGCACAACCTCGATCCGCAGAAGGTCGTGGACGAGATCAACGCACTGGAGGGTTAATCATGGATATCAAATGTTTTGTCTGCGGCGCTACTGAGAAGGACCGGGTCTATCTTCCCTGCTATCATGAGGGCACGCAAAAGCTGGTCTGCACCCGCTGCCTGCCCATGCTGATACATGGAGCGCATTAATCTCAGAAGGTGAGAAGGTGAGAAGTTAAGAAGGTAAGAGTTTTATACTCCCAACTTCCCCACCTTCTCATCTTCTTAACTTCCGCTGCTGTATCGAGCGCGGGCAGCTCAAAACCTGTAGAATTTCACGCACAATGCTGGTAAACTGGGTCCCATGAAAAAAGACCTGGCTATTGTGCTCGTGAGCGGCGGCATGGACAGCTGCGTCACCGCTGCCATGGCCCATGAACACTACGAACTCGCCCTCTTGCACGTCAACTACGGTCAGCGCACAGAGGACAGGGAACTGCGCGCCTTCAACGAGATAGCGGATCATTACCAGGCCGGGAAGCGGCTTACGGTAAGCATTGAGCATTTGAAGGTCATCGGCGGATCAAGCCTGACGGACGAAGGCATTCAGATCCCTGAAGTCTCCCCTCACCTTAATCCTCTCCCCACCGGGGAGAGGAACTCAACATCTCCCTCTACCCAACGGGGAGAGGGCGGGGGTGAGGGGGAATTCCGCATTCCGCACTCCGCACTCCGCATTCCAAACACCTACGTCCCCTTCCGGAATGCCCACCTGCTGTCCATTGCCGTGTCCTGGGCCGAGGTGATCGGTGCGGTAAAGATCTTCATCGGCGCTGTGGAAGAGGACAGCTCAGGCTATCCTGACTGCCGGGAATCATTCTACCAGGCCTTCAATAAGGTTGTCGAGATAGGCACGCGGCCCGAGACCCGGATCGAGATCATCACACCCCTTATCCACCTGAAAAAATCCGATATCGTCCGGAAGGGTATTGCCCTGAAAGCCCCGCTCCACCTAACCTGGAGCTGCTACCAGAACAGCGACAAGGCCTGCGGACGGTGCGAAAGCTGCTCGCTCCGGTTGAAAGGATTCAGCGAGGCAGGAGTGAAGGACCCGATACCGTATACGTAGGGAGACGTTTGCCCTGTCCCAAGTATAACCGCTAACCATCTATCTCATCTTTTCCATAGCAAGTATCCGCTTTCGCATCTCTTCCGGAATCGCCGTCTTCTTCCCCGCCCGGTAGTCGTACATCACGACCACGCCATCACCCTCTGCGGCGATCTTCTGATGCTTGTGGCTGACGATCACGTACTTCATCGTGAACCGGTCCGCTGCGATGTCAGTGATCTTTGTGCCGACAGACACCGTGTCGGGATAGGTGAGAGGAAGCCGGTATTTGCAGCTCGTGGACCCGAGGATCGGACCGATGCCGGTCTCGTCCTTTTCTTTGTGCAGGCCGAGCTTTTCGGAGTACAGGATGCGGACGCTCTCGAAATAACGGAAGTAAGCCACGTTGTTCACATGCTGAAACGAATCCATCTCGCCCCAGGCAACAGGAATCTCGATCACAACTGAATAGCCTTCTAGTAGGTTACTGTCCATAGTTTAGCTGGCAATCCCAAGGCATCGCACTAGGATAACCGGTCATTAATGCTGGGCTGAACGTCACCTTGGGCTCCACTTACCTTTCAGGAAAACCATCACGCCATCCGGGCAAGAATTGCTCTTTGATGTGCAGTGAAGGGTCAGCCTGTCGCCTTGGAGGTGACCCCTCATCTGGAGTTCATTTCGAGTAAAGCCTGCAGAACGTAATTTATCATGCCCCGCCTCCTGAACGTTCTTCGGCCTTTTTGTGAACAAGTCACGCTCCGGCACAGTGAAGGAGACTTCCCCATTACTCTTGACCGTCAGGTCTTTGATTTTAACGGCTGTGTAAAATAACCCATGATCGCCTTCTCGTTCCAATCCAAAATAGACACAGTGAAGAAGTCCATTATTTCGAGCGATCTGAAGTATTTCGCCTTCGTTGTCGAAGCTTTCACCTGCCGCCTGTCTGTATTCCCACGTTCCAATAAGGGCTTTTTCATGATCCGTCTCCGCGAGGCAGACGGTTGCCAGAGACAGGCACATGATCGACAGGAAAAAAGCTGAAAGTTTCAACGCCGCCTCCATTCTGACCTGCGAAGCTACAATGCTTTCTTGCCCGAGCATTTCTTGTTGATGCAGACCGGCGTGCCGGAAGACGCGCAGTCATTTATCTTTCCGCTGCACTTCAGATCGGCTTTGTATCTGTGAACTTTATCAAGCAGCTCATCTTCGTTGATTGACACATTAACAAACTTATAACACCCGAAATCAATATACCAGCCGCCCAACTGTACAACCTTGCAATCAGTGTCCGTTTCACAGAAATTAGCCTTCTTGAAATCATCTTCTATCTCGTCATGCATTCGCACGCATTCTGCTTGAGTAGGGGTGTCGGAAAATGCTGTGTTGGTTCTTGCTGCAAACATCATCAAGATCATGAGCAGAAAAATAGATATTATCTTGAATTTGAACTTCATGTAAACTCTCCTATTTAACGCCCCAGTTCACCCTCGGCCGAGCAGGGCGAAGGCGTGGCGTGGAACCACTGGTTGGGTGTCACTTGTCATCAGCTATTCAAATACTGCGCTGCGCTCAGTTCGCTTGCAGTCTCCCTCTGCAAGTCGCTCCTTCCTCCCGTTCCTGATGAAGTAAGAGTACTTGAAGCGGCCCGTTTTTCTGAACAAGACCAGCTGGTAAACGTCTTCTCCAAGCTGGGCAACGTAGTTGAAATAGTCGGAGGTGGACTCCGATTCGGCCATCCGTATCGATCCTATCACAGCGGTGTTCCCGATAACGACGACTACTTCGCGAAACGCTTCGCTCTTGTTACCAATCCGCTGACCAAGTTTCGTCGGCACAAGGTCGCCAACGCACTCATAGACCTTTTCCGCCGATTCCTTTTCCGCTGCATTGGCCGCGAAGCCGGCACCACTTGCGGTCAATAGGGCGACTGCTGTAAGTAACAACAAACCGCTGATCTTCATGTCCCCCTCCTCTGTGACGCCCAAGAAGAACATCCCGGTGATTCAATCCGACACATTCAGTAACATGCTCTGTCACGAATATATGCCTCTTTTGAATTCATGTCAATAATGTCGAACAGGCATGTTAATCTTAGATGTTATTGGCAGGTGTTAACGACTGCAACCAGGAAATCAAATTCGTCTCAAGATGGATAGAATATCTTCACCACAAAGACACCCCCGGCTCCGTTTCGAGAGTCCCGCGTCCACTACTATTGGCGAAGGTGCGGGACCCGCGTCATATCTTATATGGAACCGGGGCGGGCAAGACACGAAGAAGGTCTTTACATGAGCTGGCATATCAAATCCTAATGGCATTCAGGTATTACTTCGTGCCTTCGCGTCGACCTGGCATATTTGGTTTCGAAACAACTGCAGCGGAAGTTCCTTTATTTCATCGCCACGCTCATCACGAGTAGCAGGACCGTCAAAACGATAATCACGATGGAAGTCGTCCAGGTGACGACGTTCACCTCCAAGGCGAGCGAACTTATCCTGCCGGCGTCGGATACAGTTCCGGAAAATACCATCCTGCGGCATGGATGGGAAAACCGAGCCTCACCTCTCCCTTCGGAGAGTCCGACACCAGGAGTCCTTCCTCCAGAGAGAACATCCCGCAATTCACTCTGCACATTCTTCACGAGGCTGGCATCCCTCGGAACGCGGACCATATTGGCACAGGGTCCGTTTTCTCCTATTATTGCCGATTACTTTGCCGATGTAGCTGTAAAGTAACCATCTATTATGATTGAGATACTATCGTCTTATACTGCAATAACTCCTCGATTTATGCCGATATTATTGCTGATCGGTTTGAATATCAGAATAGGCGGGCTTTCTCCGTGTCCTCCGCGACCCCGTGGTAAAATCCATCTTTAACGAGTCCGCCAATTTTTATAATCTGACCTTCCTTCGTACCCACCCTCTGCCCCACGCCCCATGCGTCTTATCCCATCACGCTCATCACGAGCAGCAGGACCGTCAGCGCGATGATCACGATGGAGGTGGTCCAGGTGACGATGTTCATCCATTTCGTGTTCACGTGCTCGCCCATGATGGACCGGTCGTTCACGAGCTTCAGCATGATGATCAGCACGGCGGGCAGCAGGATGCCGTTCACGGTCTGGGAGATGAACATGATGGTGATCAAGGGCGCGCCGGGGATCATGATCACCCCTGCGCCGATCACGATGAAGGCCGTATAGAGTCCCAGAAACTGGGGGGCCTCGCGGAAGGTGCGGTTGATGCCCGATTCCCAACCGAATGCCTCGGACAGGCCATAGGCCGTGGCCAGGGGAAGCACCAGGGCGGCCAGGAACGAGGCGTTCAGCAGGCCCAGGGCAAAGAGGTGGGAAGCGAACTGGCCGGCAAGGGGCCGGAGCGCAATGGCGGCCTGTTCAGCGGAATCAACGTTTACGCCCGCGGGGTGGAGCAGGGTCCCGGTGGCAATAATGATGAAGAAGGCGATGAACCCCGTCATGAAGGCGCCGGCATAGACGTCCCATTTCACATACCGGTATTCCTCGATGCGAACGCCCTTGTCCACAACGGCTGACTGGAGGTAGAACTGCATGTAAGGCGTGATCGTGGTGCCTACCATGGTTATGAACAGCAGGATGTAGCCGCGGTCCAGGCGCACGCTCGGCAGGGCGATCTGGCGGACCACCTCGCCCCAGGGCGGGTTTGCCATCACCCCTGACACGACGTAGGTCAGATAGATAAGGCTGATGACCATCAGGGAGCGTTCGACCTGCTTGAAGCTGCCCTTTACCACGGCGAACCAGATCAGAAGGGCCGCTCCGGGCAGCGAGAGGTAGCGGCTGACGCCGAAGAGCTCCATGCTGGCTGCGATGCCGGCGAACTCGGCGATCGTCACGGTCAGGTTGGCGAAGATGAAGAGCGCCATGACCGAAAGCGTCACCTTCAGACCGAACTGCTCGCGCACCAGGTCCGAGAATCCCTTGCCCGTCACCACGCCCATGCGCGCGGCCATCTCCTGGATGACCGCCAGGGCGACCACGTTCAGGATGAGCGCCCAGAGCAGGCCGTACCCTTCACGGGCGCCGATGATCGAGTAGGTGGCGATGCCGCCTGCGTCATTCCCCGCGTTGCCCGCGATCAGCCCGGGCCCCAGAACGGCCAGCGCGAGAAAAAAACGCCTGCTGCGCAGCTCTCTGATGCGATCGAAAAATTTCACAGGTCAACGCTCCGATGCCAGGGGATTGAAGAAGCATGGGTGGTGCGCTTGCCTTCGGCGCAAACAACGAGCATGCGGTCAGCCACAAGAATGCGCAAGCGTCGCAAAGGGGCAGCGTTACCACTCTGCGCTGTTTGCGCCTTTTTGCGGCAAATATGGGATGCTATTTGCTGCGACCGTTACATAAGTACGCTTACAGCCGCCGCCGTTTCTTCTGCGATGCCGT
Source organism: Nitrospirae bacterium GWC2_57_13 (assembly GCA_001805055.1). Taxonomy (GTDB): domain Bacteria; phylum Nitrospirota; class UBA9217; order UBA9217; family UBA9217; genus GWC2-57-13. The sequence goes on along the minus strand of MHDZ01000033.1, from coordinate 89,490 downwards.
GGGCAGGAGATAGGCGAGCACGTCGTCCACGGTCACGATGCCGTGCATCACGTTGTTCTCATCAACAACGGGTGCGGCAAGATAATTATACTTCGAGATGAACTCAGCAACGTCCTTTTCCTCGGCATCGAGCGCGACCGTCTTGGCCGGCGCTTTCATGATCTCCTCGAGCCGCTTCTCCGGCCGCGCGAGAATGAGGTTCTTGAGGGACAGCACGCCCTTCAGCTGCTCGCTCTCGTCAATGACATAGAGATAGTAGATCGTCTCCACGTCCGGCGCCGCGAGGCGCAGTTCCTTAATCGCCTCCTCGACGGTCATGTCGGGCGGGAAGGCCAGGAACTCATTGGTCATCAAGCCGCCGGCCGTGTCCTCTTCGTGCTCCATCAGCTCCTGCACGTCCTCGGCCTCTTCCTTCTCCATGAGCTTGATGAGCTGCTGCGCCCGCTCCTCGGGAAGGTTGCCCAGGATGTCCGCGGCCTCGTCAGGCGGCATGCTCTCCAGCAGCTCCGATGCCTTGATCGTGGTCATCTCGTTGATGATCTCGTATTGGACGCGGGGCTCCAGCTCATGCAGCGCTTCGCTCGCCGTGTCGACATCGAGGCTGCTGAACAGCGCCCGCCGCTCCTTCTGGGAGATCTCGCTCATGATCTCGGCGAGATCGGCGGGGTGCAGCTTCGAGACCTTCTGGCGCGATACGGTCAGCGTCAGCCGGGTGAGCTTCGGCTCCACGGTCTGAACGAAGTTCCAGCCCACGAGCTTGTGCGGCAGTTTGTAGCGAAAGAGGGAAAGAAATTTCTCGCCGCGCGCTTCAAGGCCGAGCCGGCGGAGAATGCCCCGGAGGCCCATGTCGGCAGCCACGAGGCAAAGCTTTCCTTTCACTTCGCCGAGCTTCAGGTCGTTCACGCGCACCAGTTTTGCGCCGTTGATGTCCACGATCTGTTTATCCAGAAAATCACGCGAGAGCAGGATGTCCGTGGCCTGGGCGGCAGCGGGCTTCAGGTCCTTCAGGTAAGCGGCAACGGAAATAACGCGGCGATTGAAGATATTGATCCGGTCCCAGGGAAGGACGTAGGTCTCCCGGCCCGAAACCGCCAGGAGGGTAAGGACCGACGGAAAGGGCTCGCCCGGACCCACGACGATGTCCTTCAGCCTGCCGATTTCATCACCCGTCTGGTCGAGCACCGGCTTGTTCAGGACTTCGCTGATGAATATATCTCCGGCGAAAAAAGGCATGTTCGGCTCCGGGTAAAGTAATTTTCTGCGGCCAAGGCTGATTATACCAGCGGTCGTTCCTCTGTCAAGGAAAAACCCTGAAAACATGCCGAGTTATGCTAAAATTAAAGCAGGGACCGGAGAGGACGCGCGGCAGGATCACAACGGGACGAAAAAGGCCGTGCGCAGGACGCCAATATAAATCATTAAAATATCGATATTAATAAAATTATGATGCCACTCGTTATTTTTTCTGATATAGTTTGCCTGTTTTCCAGCCCGCGCACATCAGCCCGCAGACAGAGCGAGCATACCCGAAAGGAGATTTTCCCATGCCGGCACAGACTGTCAAGGACATAAAAAAAGATATTTATCTGTTGCTGAACAAGGCGGGACAGATGCTCGAACTCACGGAAGAGGCCTTTGCGAAGAACAAGGTCTCTTCCCTTGATCAGGCGGATGAACTGGCCCGGGAGATTCACAGCAAGGAAGACGCGCTGACGGAAGTGCTGGCCAAGCTCGCGTCCTCCGATGCCGAAGGCCGGACCCTGCTTCCCGTTCCCGGATACGTGGAAAAGATCGCCACGAGCATCGAACGCATCATGGATAACACGCGCGGGAAGATCAAGGACGCGCTGCTGGTGAGCGACAAGGGCATGCAGGAGACGGCAAAGCTCTTCTCGGCGACCAGGGAAGTTCTCAAGAAGGCCGGCGAGGCCGTTGTGACGGGCACAAAGGCGGGCGCTGACGCCGTGGTCAAGGAGAGCGATGCGGTCATCAACATGTCCAATGACTTCGCCACTTCCCACGAGGACCGCCTCGTGACCGGTGAATGCTCACCCAAGTCCTCTTCCATGTATCTCTGCGTCCTCTATGCTTTCGAAGATATCGCAGGGCACGCAAAAGAAGTTACGAAGAAGCTCTCGAAATAGCCCCGCACCATGACACGAACCGCACCAACAGGCATCGGGCTAGCCCTCTCGGGCGGCGCGGCGCGCGGCATCGCGCACATCGCCGTCCTTGAGGTGCTGGAAGAGGAAGGCATCCCGATCCATTCCATCGCCGGCACGAGCGCAGGCAGCATCATCGGCGCACTTTACGCCGCCGGCATGACCCTCTTCGAGATCAGGCGCATCGCCCTCACCACAAGCTGGAAGAACGTGCTCCGCTTTACCATTCCCCGCACAGGCCTCATCTCCAGCGAAGGCATCTATTCCTTCCTTGACCGGATCCTGCCGATCAAGAATTTCTCCGACCTGGTCATCCCCTTTGCCGCTGTCGCCACGGACCTCAGGACCGGGGAAAAGGTGGACATCACCACCGGTTCTGTTGCCCGGGCAGTGCAGGCGAGCTGCAGCCTTCCCGTCATCTTTACGCCGACGGAGCGGGGAAAAAAGGCGCTTGTCGACGGCGGCGTGGCGAGTCAGATACCGGTCAGGACCGTGCGGGAAACCCTCGGCGCGAAGATCGCCGTGGCGGTGAACGTGAACTTCCACGGCATGGACTCCGACAAGCTCGACAACCTCGTGTCGATCGCCGCCCATCTTTCCGCCCTCTGGGCCACGAGGAACGCCCGCGAAGAAGAGAAACTGGCCGATGCCGTGATCACTGTGAACGCCCGGAACATTCCCCTCTATGACCTGTCGAAGGCCCGCGAACTGCTGCGCCGCGGCAGAACAGCGGCCGAGGAGCAGATCCCCCGGATCAAGGCGCTCCTTCGCCGGAGCGCTTCCAGTCAGCGGACGTGATTTTCCATTCGTCCCCTTCCTTCATGAAAGTCACATCGAAATCATAGATCCCCAGCGCTTCCGGCAGCAGGTCCTTTGCCGACTCCACTGTCCTGGCCCCTGACAGCACGGCCTGGAGCTGAGCGCGCGCTGAACGGTCCGTCACGGTCACGTCAAGCCGGGCAATGAACACCGAGACGCGTTGATGCCGGTAGAAATAGAAAAGCAGCAGGTTCCGTATGCCGTCGTAGTTATTCCCCTTCGGATCGCGGTAGATCCGGGAGAGCTGGCCGAGCATGGACTTGATCTCCTTCTCCCCTGCTGCTTCAGCAACGGCGGCAACGACCTTCCGGACCTTGTCCTCTTCCGTGTCTTTCCGGCATGATCCGAATGCCGTGAGCGTGAGCGTCATGATGAGCAAGGGGATAAAAGCTTTATGCATGGACCACCTCCTAACCCGCATAAAGCGGAATTGAAAATTGGAAAGTGCAAATTTGCGGAAAACGGCGGCTCAAAAACAGCCGTTTCATCCTTTGTTTGCAGGGCCTTTATACTTCTAGTGAAAATATTTCATCCCTTTTGATAAGAATTTGATTCTTTAGCGCCTAGCGGAGCAACCTTCTCACGGCTATTTCAGCAGCACCAGCACCAGCGCGGCAAAGGACATGACGGCGATGATGATCATGAGCACCGCGAGCAGGCGAAAGGAGCGAAGAATGCTCTCCGAAGCCGGCTGGAGCATCTTCATCTCGGCGATGAACCGCTCGTTCAACTGTACCTGGAGCTCCAGGTTCTGCTCCAGCCTGCGGACCCGGCTGTCGAGGTCTTCTTTCCCGGCAGTGCTCTTGTGTATCCATTTCCTGAGGGTCTGGGTGGCGTCGAGTACTATGGGGCCCAGCTTGATGATCAGTTCCGTCAATGCCTTTGCGTGAAGAACTGCCATTCGCACCTCCCTGTGCCTTCCTCCCCGCTGCGAGAAGCGGCGGGAATGCAACGGTCTTTTCTCATAAGATAAGCAAATTCCCTCCAAAAAGCAATGAGAAGATGCCTTCTTGCAGGCTCGGCGATTAAACGAATGCACCTTCGCGGTGTCTCACTTGCAAGGAATCCCATTTCTATTTGCTCTTGTGCTTTTTTGCGGCAAATATTCTTTGCATTTTGAAGGGAATGAGATTCTTATCTGACTAAAGTGAAAAGTACCTTGCCATTTTGGCGAAAATGGTGGAAAGTATGTACATAGAATACACAAGAACCTGGATTTACGCTTTCCTTTGCGAGAGACGCCTTTGATTATAAAAGGGACAGTCCCCCTGGAAACAAAGGGGACTGTCCCTGTCTACCGATCTGCGGCGAAACTTTGCTGCGTTTTAAAGTGCATCGAGATCACCGTCAGGGGGTGAAGAACATGAAGATAAAACCGTTTATATTCTCAGTCCTGTTCCTGCTGTGGCCGGCCCTGATCCATGCCGAGGGTCTCGGCGGCATACACATCAGCCATCTCGAAGGCGATGTTCAGGTTATGTCTGAAGACAGCGGTGAATGGATCCCCGCGTCGCTGAACATGCCGTTGCAGGAAGGCGACCGGCTCTGGGTCCCGGAAGAAGGCCGGGCCGAGGTGCAGTTCCAGACCGGGACCTTTGTGAGGCTCGACGAGGAATCGGTTCTTGACATCCTGAGGGTCGACGGCTCCTCTGCACAGTTCTACCTGGCCCAGGGACGGGCCTACCTGAACTTCTGGAACGTTACCGAGGGATTCCTCCAGATAGACACACCGCTCGCATCAGTAACCATCGCGACCCGGTCGATCCTCATGGTAGATGTTGCGGACAACGGTGGCACGGAACTGTCCGTCCTGAAGGGCCTCATCGAAACTGACTCGAGAAACGGCATGACCACCGTGACCGCGGGAAAAAAGCTTATTGTGCGTGACACGGGCTACACGGATCTCTCCTCGCTGGGACGCTCTGACAGGTGGGAAGAATGGAACCGTCAGCGCGATGCCCGGCTCGCCCAGGAAGGGGAAAGCACGCGGTATCTGCCTGCTGAACTCCGTTCCTATGCAGGCGACATGGATGCCGGCGGCCGGTGGATCTACGTGGAGGGATACGACTATGTCTGGACGCCCACGGTGATCTTCGCCTCTGACTGGGCGCCCTACCGCGTGGGCCGCTGGGCCTGGATCGGCACTGACTATGTCTGGGTCTCCTACGAACCCTGGGGCTGGGTCCCCTATCACTATGGACGGTGGGCCTTTGTAGCGCGCATCG
>MHDZ01000033.1:73178-84275 GCA_001805055.1 Nitrospirae bacterium GWC2_57_13 | reverse complement strand
GGGTGCCGCCGTTACGCGGCGCCGTCTACTGGGGCCCCGGATACGTTTCCTGGGTGCATACGTCCGCCTACGCGGCCTGGGCACCGCTTGCTCCGGGCGAGATCTATTACGGTTACGGCTATTACGGGCCCTTGAGCGTGAACATCACCCAGGTCAACATCTACAACGTCAGAAAACAGGCCATCCATAAGAACATCCATGTACACAACGCCGTCACGGTCATCGACCGCGATACCTTCATCCACGGCAAGGGACGGAAGATCTACGTAAAACAGAATCCTTTTCTTGAGAAACGCAGCGACTACGGCAGGCCGCAGTGGAAACGGGAGAAGGTAACGCGCTTCCCGGTCATCAAGGAAGTGCCGCAGCGCCGCATCCCGCCCCAGCGGCTGCGGCAGATCCCGCTGAAAGAGGTCCGGCAGGAACGCCCCTTCCTGAAAGAAAGACCGCATTCGGCCTTCGGGAGTGAAGACAGGAAGAAGTCTTTGCGGGAGGCCCAGGAGCCTCAGAAAAAAACGTGGGCCGCGCCGCCTGCAAGGCCGGATACACCAGCCAGGCAGACGCCGGCGCAGCCAAAACAGTACGAGAGGAAGCGAGGCCTCGGCGAGGCAATGCAGGAGCAGGAAGCCCCTCGCCCAGAGAGAGACTACAGGGAGCGGCCTCAGCCTGCGCAGCCCGGAACCACGCGCACTCCAGGCAATTTTAGCAGGGAGAAATTGAAGCAGCCGGGACAGTACGAACAGCATGAGGGGAAGCAAGGCCTTGGAGAAGCCCTCAAGGAACGGGAAGCCCCCCGCGAGGAACGGGGCCTGAAAGAACGGCAGCAGCCCGTTCAGCCAATGCCGCAGACAAAGAACAAACCAACGCAGCCGGGCCTAAGGCAGTATCGGCCGGACAGGGGCTCCGAAAGCGCACGGCAGCCCGCTCAGCCAATGCCGCTGTTAAAAAGCAAACCCGATCAGCCCGAGAAGAGGCTGCCGGCCCAGCGCCCGCCGCAGATACAGAAAGAAGAGGAAAAAAAGCTGCGCGAGCAACAGGAGCAGCAGGAACAGGAAAAGCGCGAGCGCGGCAATGGGGACCGGCCGGATAAAGAAGACAAGCCAGGCAAAAAGCGCCTGTTCTAAGACCTATCTGAGTTCTTCAGCAAGCCGCCGGGCAGCAATCCTGTCCGGCGGTTTTTTTCATAGTATCAGACCACAGAAGCAATCTCCCGTTCAAGAATCTTCTCCCTATTGGTAGGGAAGCGGCCCAAGGCATAAAGCTTTACCCCAAAAACCGCACATATCAAGCAATTGACTCTCCTGCCCGTTCTGGTAATATATCCTTAGTGCGGTCTTTGGCCGCATCGGGTGATTACTGGATTTGATTTAACTATGTGAACTATCCGTGTTTATCCGTGTTAATCCGTGGCCAAATGCTTGTAAACATTTGCGCGAACCTGACAAGTATTCAGGAGAAATGACAAAGCTGTGAAAATTGTCAAAACCCTCATTATCCTCTCATGGCTCGTGATGATCGTCCTGCTGATCGAGCGGACCTATCTCAGCCCCTCTGCCGTAATCGCCCTCGATGTGATCACCGACGAGGGCGTGCGCGCCGGCAATGAATGGTTCGGCATCTACCAGCAGGGCCGGAAGATCGGCTACGCTCACGTCCGCATGATTCCGGAGGCCGACACCTATCACCTCTTTGAAGAGTCCCAACTCGACATTCTCTTGCTCGGCACGGTGCAGCGGGTAAAAACCGTCATCAACAGCTATACCTCGAAGAACTTCCTGCTGAAATATTTCGACTTTACCATGCAGTCCGACGTGACGTCCATGACCATCAAGGGCGCTGTGGTCAAGAACCGGCTGATGCTGGATATTATGACCGGCGGTCAGATACACAAGGAGCGGGTGCAGCTCACCGAGCCGCCCTACCTCTCGCCCAACATCAAGCCCGCCATGGTGCTGCTGGGTCTTGAGCCGGGCAGGAAATACCGGTTCTCCCTCTTTAACCCCGCAACGATGAGCAGCGCTGATGCATTCGTGACCGTTGAAGCAAAGGAGCACATCAAGGTCGGCGACGAGGAACAGGCCGTGTACCGCCTCCGGGAAAACTACCAGGGAATGGAGGCCGTCTCCTGGATCACCGAGACAGGCGAGACGATCAAGGAAGAAAGCGCTCTGGGCTATGTGCTGCTGCGGGAGACCGAAACAGAGGCGAAGAAGCTCGACAAGGCCGGTCCTGCTATTGACATCATCGCTCTGACCATGATCCCCTCGGACCCGATAGCGAAGTCGAATGAAGTAACGTCCCTCACCGCGCGGCTCCGGAATGTTTCTCTGGCAGGATTTGAACTGGACGGCGGACGCCAGACCGTTGACAATGACAGAGTGACCATCAGGACCGCAGGCGCTGCCGGCTCCTACGGTCTCCCCTACGCGGGGAAGGAATTCACCGACTTTCTCAAGCCGAACCCGCTCATCCAGAGCGATGATAAACGGATACGCAGCCAGGCGGGCCGCGTGATCGGGGCTGAAAAGGACGCAAAGGAAGCGGCGCGGAAACTGAACGAGTGGGTCTATACAGTTATCCGCAAACAGCCTGTGGTCAGCATCCCCAGTGCTCTTGAGGTCCTCGAACAGCGCGTGGGAGACTGCAACGAGCATACAACGCTCTATGCCGCCCTCGCCCGCTCCGTCGGCATTCCCACGCGCATCGCCGTGGGCATCGTGTACATGGAGAACGGCTTTTACTATCACGCATGGCCAGAGGTCTGGCTGAACGAATGGGTCGCCGTGGACCCCACACTCAACCAGTTCCCGGCCGATGCCACGCACATCCGCTTCATCACCGGCAGCCTTGACCGCCAGTCCGAGATCCTGCGGCTCGTGGGAAAACTGAAAGTGGAAGTGCTGGAGTATAAATATAGTGCGGAGGTCGGAGTGCGGAGTGAAACGATTCCTGCATTTGGCCGCAGATAATATCTGATAAGAACGGATATGAATAATAACCCAAAATTACGCTTCTCTCTGCGTACTCTGCGAGCTCTGCGTGAGACGACGTTAGCTTTTGTATTGATTCATGCCTTAATTCGCGCACATTCGCGGCCCTTCGCGGCTGAATGGAATCTTCTGTTTTTTATTTCCATCACTTGAAGGCCCGAGTGAACATTGATTCCATCATGGCCTTGGCCATACAGCAAATTTTCAATTTGCACTTTCCACTTTCCAATTTTCAATTGCGGCTGGAGGCCGCGCCATGATCAAACTCACCAATCTCACCAAGGTCTACGGCAAACTCACCGCAGTGAACTCGATCAACCTCGAGGTCAGCAGCGGCGAGGTCTTCGGTTTTCTCGGCCCCAACGGCGCCGGCAAGACCACAACCATCAGAATGATGGCCGGCCTGCTCCAGCCCACGGATGGCAAGGTCTTCATCGGCGGCTTCGACGTGCAGGCGGAACCGCTCAAGGCCAAGGCCATCACCGGGTTCATCCCTGACCGGCCCTATCTCTACGACAAGCTCACGGCAACGGAGTTCATGCACTTTACAGCCCGGCTCTACGACCTGAAGGCGCCGAAAGAACGGATCGCCGGACTGCTCGACCTCTTCGGCCTGAACGACTGGGCCGCTGAGCTAGTGGAGAACTTCTCCCATGGCATGAAGCAACGGCTGGTCATGGCCTCGGCGCTGCTGCACGAGCCAAAGGTGCTTGTCGTGGACGAACCCATGGTGGGCCTCGATCCCCGCGGCGCGCGGCTCGTAAAGGACATTTTCAAGGACCTGGCCTCAAAGGGTGTCACTGTTTTCATGTCCACTCACACCCTCGAGATCGTTGAACAGATGTGTTCGCGCGTGGCCATCATCAACCAGGGCAGGATCATCGCCGACGGCAGCGTTGATGACCTTGCCCGCATGGCGCGCATGCCCGACAGCCACCTGGAGCCCATCTTCCTGAAGCTCACAGGAGGCGACGAAGCGGATGGCACGCTGCGGCGGGAACGGTCATGAACGTCAAAATTATGCTTCCCTTTCTGAAATGGTGGCCCCTTGTCACGCGCCGCACACTGCGCGTTGACATGATGGCAGGCCTCACCGGAGCGGTCATCGTGCTGCCCCAGGGTGTCGCCTTCGCCATCATTGCCGGCCTGCCGCCCCAGTACGGGCTCTACGCAGCTATCGTGCCGACGATCATCGCCGCCCTCTTCGGCTCCTCACGCCACCTCATATCGGGGCCGACAACGGCCATCTCCATCGTGATCTTCACGGCCATCAGCCCCCTGGCTGACCCCGCGACCGCCGCCTATATCCAACTGGTGCTGACGCTCACCTTTCTTGCCGGCATGTTTCAGCTCAGCCTGGGACTGGCGAGGCTCGGGGCCCTCGTTAACTTCGTCTCGCACTCTGTCGTGGTCGGGTTCACCGCCGGCGCCGCCATCCTCATTGCTACGAGCCAACTCAGTAATCTCCTCGGCGTGCCGGGTTCGAAACGGCACGCCTTCATCCATGTCTGGGCGGATCTGTTCAACTCGCTGTCTCACGCCAATCCCTATGCCGTAGCCGTTGGCTTTGCAACGCTGGCTGCAGCCATCGTGCTAAGGATCTATCTTCCGCGCTGGCCCGGACTATTGTTCGCCATGATCTTCGGCAGCCTGATCAGCCTGGTCCTTCACGGCGTAGAAAACGGACTGCGGCTTGTAGGCTCCCTGCCTGCTGCGCTGCCTCCGCTGTCGTCGCCCGATCTCACCATTTCTGCGCTGCGCAAGCTTGCGCCGGCGGCCCTTGCCGTCGCCATGCTGGGACTGACCGAAGCCGTGTCCATTGCCCGTTCCGTGGCCACGCGCACCCATCAACGGATTGACAGCAACCAGGAGTTCATCGGCCAGGGACTGGCGAATATCATCGGCAGCTTCTTTTCAAGCTACGCGTCATCAGGGTCCTTCACCCGCACGGGCCTGAACTACGAAGCAGGCGCCCGCACGCCCATGGCCGCCGTAACTGCCGCAGTCGCCCTTGCCCTGATGGTCCTGCTGATCGCGCCGCTCACCGCCTATCTCCCGATCGCGTCCATGGCAGGCGTGCTGCTGCTCGTGGCCTACAACCTGATCGACTTTCATCACATCCGCATGATCGTCAAAACGAGCCGCTCCGAGGCGGCAGTGCTTGGCGTCACCTTTTTTGCAACTCTGCTCGTGGAGCTTCAGTTCGCCATCTATATGGGCGTGATCCTCTCACTCATACTCTACCTCAATCGCACGTCCCATCCGCATTTCATCACCCTGGCCCCTGACCCTGACAGTGACCGCCGCAGCTTCGTCAACGTGATAAATAAACCGGTCAACGAATGCCCCCAGCTAAAGATCATCCGCGTTGACGGTTCTCTCTTTTTCGGCGCTGCGGACCACTTTGCCCAGGCCCTGCGAAACATCGCCACCTACAGTCCTGAGCAGGCCCATATTCTGCTTGTGGGCAGCGGCATCAATTTCATCGATGTGGCAGGCGCGGAAACGCTGGTGAACGAGGCCCATCGCCTGCATGTGACCGGACGGCAGCTCTATCTCTGCTCCCTCAAGGGAGAGGTCATGGAGGTTCTGGTCCGGGGAGGATATGCGAAGCGGTTCGGCGAGGCCTACATCTTCCGGTCTAAGAGCGAAGCGATCATCAGCATTGTCAACCGCCTGGACCCGGAACGCTGCAGGGAATGCAGGGCGCGCATCTTCCGGGAATGCAGCGCCATGCCCGCGCCGGAGGATGCAGCGGGTTGAACGACCCGCCTCTCCTTGCATGACCCGCCGCTGCCGGTCCCCGTTCGGCAGCCGATTGGCCGACAGGGACCAACACCGCTTTTTGCATAGTAGTCCCGTCCCCCCCAAAAAATCATCCGCATGCGCAAACCAAATTCATATTGACCACTCAGATGAGCCATGATAATCTTTAGCCGAACCGTCCCTGTAATAAGTTGTTGTACGCACAAAAGGAGAGTCAATGACATTGCCACACCTAGTCGGTGCCTCCATTGAAAGTGCCCCAATCGAGTTGCTTAGATTTGCCCAACAACATACACCCTTCGGCAAAGCAGAGAGACAGCTGAGGAGCTGAGACTTGACATATAATTCGGCGGAAGAAGTTAAACAACAGCACATCGAACGACTGGGCATAAAGCTTGGGCCTATCTTTTATGAGCTTTGCAACGAATTAGCCTGGCTCTATATTAAATGGAATCAATATGTCGAACTTTATGGCGCAAAACCTTCACGCGTAGACTTAACAAATCAGGCTGCTTCATTGTTTTTCAGAATTGTCCAAGACACCTTGTGGGAGGACACTCTTCTCCACATATCTAGACTTACGGACCCGCCAAAAACTGCCGGCAAAAAGAATCTAACAATACTTCTTCTGCCAATTCTAGTAGAAAATAGCGATTTATCTTGTCAACTCGACAACCTGTGCACTATTGCAGTTGAAAAATCTGATTTCTGTCGGGATTGGCGAAACAGACACATCGCACATATAGATCTGCATCTCGCTATGAAAAAAGGCGTCGAGTCCCTATTGCCAGCGAGTCGTTTAAAAGTAAAGGAATGCCTGACAGCCATATCAGAAGTTCTTAACGCTGTTAATGGTCATTATTTTAATTCGACGACCATGTTTGATTGGGCCGACGATCATCGTGGCGCCGTTGATTTACTTTATTTGATAGACGATGGTTTGCGTTCTGTTAAGGAACGGCAGGTGCGAATTAAGGCAGGCAATTATTTACCGGGCGACTACAAGGCGAGAGATATATAAACTTTTCCAGAAGGACCAACAAGTCGATCGAGCCGCCAAAGTCTGCTCAACGCGTCGTTATCTCTTCTAGTGTAGGAGTCACATTGTCTTTTCGAGATCAAATGATAGCATCAAAGGCAATTGGGGCTAAGAACTATGATACGGCCATAGATGCCTACAAAAGAATACTGGATGAAAACAAAGAGGATTGCCATGCCACAGGTATGCTCGCCTTTTGCTATGAATGGAAAGGTGATATAGCTCGAGCGATCATTCACGCCGATAATTTCCTAAATCGGTTTCCGAACGATTTGCAAATGTTGTTGCTTTCGGCTCGATATTGGGCGCAGAGCGGTGACGAAGAGCGGGCTTATGGTTTTGTATGCCGCGCATTAGAAAACGCGCATGAAAAGGCGTATAAAGTACCAAAATGGTTTTTTAAGCTTCTGAAACCGCTGTCGATTTTCAAGAAATTTCGCGGACTAGAAGAAAAAGTAGAACGAGGCGAACAGATAAATGGAAAATACAGAGAGGATCAACTCAACTGGGCAAAACAATATAAAGCCTGGTACGAATCAAATAAAAGCACCTGAATAACCAGCACCTCGACATCGACACGCTAAACGCCGCGCATCAGGCGCGTATGACTTCTGAGGAGCATATGAATAGAAAGCAAAGTTTAAAACCCATATCTTACTTAATCTTACTTACAGCCATTCTCAGCACTATGTCCTGTAGCGTTAAAGGATCTCGAATAACTAACTGGCCAGAAGGTGGTTTGCAAGTGACACATATACCGCTGACGATTAGCGATGTTCCCAAGGAGTTACTTCAGAAGATGCATTATCCATATGCACGCTTCTACCGAACAGAGGTAACCAATAATACCGATAGACCGGTAAAAATTATATGGTTCGACGGGTATTTAAATGATCATGGAAACTGGTTCGCAGGAAATGTACGAAATAAGGTGCTTCGCGGTTCAGATTTTATCGATTGGTATTTCCATCAGGAAGACATGGACAAGGATGGATGGATACGCCCCAACGGAAAAGCCATCTGCACAGTTAATTGGCACTGGACGGCTTCACCTGAAGATTTACAAATTAAATGGGCTTATATCGGAATTGATTCGCAAGGAAACGATTATTTTGTGGAGGCTGTTGTTCCTGCGATAAAACCAGAAAAACTGCAATAGATCCTTTTGGGAAGCTCGAAGTATAGGATTCTTATATATAGTAAAAGATTAACCTACGCCTCGACAGCGACGCGCCGAGGGCGGAGCGTCAGGCGCGCCTTCTCACCCCGCTCGGCGAGACTGCGAAATAGGACAATGAACTTAAAGAGACCATTGTGGTTTGGCTTCTCCTTGGCGCCGCTTGCTGCTCCGCTCTTATTCGCAATATGGGCGCTCTGTTTCTGGACCGACCCTACGCCGAAACAGGAGTTCTCGGGATTTGATTCCTATGCGATATCCGCGTGGGTGTTTACCTTTGCGGTTCTAACGTTGACTAGCTACGCAATGAGTTTCGTTATCGGAACCCCATTGATATCGACCCTCAGGCGTTTTAACAAACTTTCTTTCTGGTGGGTGGTTCTTCTTGCTGCGTTGCTCGGAGCGATGGCGTTTGTGGGCGTCTTCTTCCTTGTGCTGGCGATTGCCGAGGAATTTAAGGGAACTATCTGGTTTGAGCTTCTTCGTTTCATGGGTGTCGGTGGCATATTTGGATTTTCCGTTGCCACTCTGTTTTGTCTGCTCGTTGGCATAACTGACCCTTCAAACCGCGAGCCAACAGGGGCCTAGCGCAGGAGGATGGCTGAATGATGACATCGCATTATGCGCCGAAAATCGGGATCGCTTTGCATGCTGTACTTTTCGGGATCATTATCGGATTTCTCCCAGCTACCGTGGCTGCAAAAGAGCTGCCGCCCAAAGTGGCGGCAGTCCAAAAGTTCCTTCTTGACCAGGACTACCCTGAGGTATTCGGCGAGCAGCATTATCGCATCAAAGTTGAGGACGCTATTGTTGCCGATATTGATGATGATGGGAAGGAAGAAGTGCTCTTGCTGGTAAAACCGCACTACCGCCAGTCCCCCACCATTCTCTTCTTCAAGGTCTCAAAGAATATGAAGGTTACGCGCGTGATGGAGGGTCTTGCACCCGGCCCCCTGGTGCCGATCTCGGGAGACTACCTGGACAGCCACACCCTGGGCATGGGCATAGATCTAACGGTCGCTGGCATGGAAAATGATATAGAGAAGAGAAAGCAGGCTGTTTCCATCGCGTTGAAGGAAATGGGCGGAGTGGTCGAATACCGCAACTTTATTCATACTGATGGCCGCACAGGCAAACCGCCCGTCTACATCGACATGACCCATCTTAAGGCGCCCAAGAACGCCACCTGCGAAGCCTTCGAGTTTTCCACGGTAGATGCCATGCAGGTGGGATCCAAGGACGATGGATCGGGGAACTACCTGCTCGCCCTTGTGGGCAAAGAGCTTTATGTGTACAAGATAAAGAAGATCACAGCCGACGGTTTTCTGCAGAAAACGCTTGCAATCAAAAAGGCGAAGTAGATAGGGTCATGGACGGATTAGGACGCGAGCTGATCGCATTTCTGAAACAGGTTGTGTGGGCGCTCTTTCTCGTCTATCTTATCTTGCTCGGCGCCGCTTATCTGTTCGGCAAGCAGGTAGGCTTCGAAATATCCATCTGGGTCTGTCTCGGCAGTGCGGCTTTGGTTACGGTGACCTTCGCCAGCATATATATCTGCAATGCTGCCTTGATCGCCCTTGAAGAGCTGGTCAAGCGGCGGCGCGATCGCCGTGCGAAGAAATGAGCGCAAACGCAAGCCTCTAAATGTCCGCATCGTCAGGGAATGCAACACCATGACCGCACCGGACAATGCAGATAGTTGAACGACCCGCCTTTCCTTGCATGACCTGCCGCTGCCGGTCCCAACACGGCAGCCGATTGCCCAACAGGGACCAACACAGCTTTATGCATAGTAGTCCAGAAAAAAACTTCACAAAATCATCCGCATGCGTCAAACCAAATTCATATTGACCACTTAGATGAGCCATGATACTCTTTACCTGAACGGTCCCTATAAGAACCGGCGAGGCAATGAACGTGACGAAACTCACCGTAGACAAGGTAGTAAAGGCCCTCGATTGCCGCAGCGAATCTGATACCGGACGCAACCAGATTTTGCTTCATAAAAAGTACGGCCTCGATGCGTTGGTTCCGCACTACATTGAAGCGTTCCCGCGAATCAAGAGCTGGATCGGTCGCAAGTACATTATTTTTTGGATCAGGAGATATGCTAGAAAGAATCCTGATGTTGTTATCTTGGCGAAAGCTGCCTTAAATGATAAGTCGTGGAAAGTGAGACAGGACGCTTGCGCTGCTCTTGCGTACGCACTGGATTCGAGCGCTTTGCCGTCATTGCGAAAGCTGCTTACCCATAGCAATGAAACTACCCGGGAAGATGCTGCTGCGGCGATTGACGCCATTGAGAGCAAGAATCACCATTTTTTCTATGATCGCAAACACGCTGGGAATATATTTTGGGACGTCGACCCTGAAGACAAGGAACAAAACCGGAAATGAAAACAGCCCAACATGGCGCTCAAGCACGACGGTCAGGCCTGTGGCCTGCCGTGTCGTAGCATAAACGTTCACATTAAGGTAATATGCTTCTCTTGCGATTTCTACTCATAATTCATCTATTACAGGCCTCGTCGCATGCAGGGTCGAGAATTACGACGATCGAGGCGAAAGGCCCAACTATCATCGCATTTTTCCACCCGGTTACAAAAGCAGAGCTCAGAAAGGACACAGACCTTAATGAAGCGCTGTCAGACTTTCAATATCACCTTCGCAAAGCCAAACCCAGACTCGAAGATGCCGGCATCAGCGTACATGAGATTTATTCCACGTCATTCCGGATTAAATTGCCCTCCACCACCATCACTTTTAAAACCAAGGACATTCACGTTGGCTATTATTTCATACTTCCCGGCAAGGAACCCAGTATCCAGTATGGTGTTCTGACAGATATCGACCTGCTGCATTTCGCAGACGACTACTTCCGCACATCTATCCTGTCGGTGACATATTTCAGGCATCTTCACGTTAATTGACCGAATCACCGCAACCATGGAGGACGCCCATGAAAGCCATGGTATATACAAAATATGGACCGCCGGATGTTCTTCACCTTGAATAAGTGGAAAAGCCTGCTCAGGAAAACAATGTGGTGCTGATACGAATTTATGCGACAACAGTAACGTCAGGGGACTGCAAAATGCGTGCTTTTAAGATCCATCTCGAGTTCT
>MHDZ01000033.1:0-73172 GCA_001805055.1 Nitrospirae bacterium GWC2_57_13 | reverse complement strand
CTCCACCTTTGGCAAGACTTCGTTCTCACGATGCAAAAGCTCCCTGACGAAACAAGGGACCTATCTTGCGGCTGTCATTGGACTGACAGAGCTTGTTCACATGCTCTGGACCTCTGTGACAGGCGGCAAGAAAGTACGGGGCGGGATAGCACCTGAAAGAACTGAAGATCTCGTATTCCTCAAAAAGCTTGTTGAGGCAGGGAAGATAAGATCGGTCATTGACCGGCGCTACCCCTTTGAACAAATTGCCGACGCACACCGGTATGCCGAACAAGGACACAAAAAGGGAAATGTGGTCATAACGCTGGAGCATACCAACAGAACCTGACCCGCATAAAGTGGAATGAGAAATTTAAAATTGAAAATATTCTATCCCTGTTGAGAAGCTTTTTACACTGCGTCCGACCGCTCTGCCGATGTGATGCAGAACAGCAGGCGAGCCTGGCTGTCACCGCTTCCACGTGAGTTGAAATTCCACTTCCTCGCTATCCTTCCCCCGCTCATGCTCGATATTGATCACAGCATCAGGCGGCACAACGATCTGCTCTCCTGCGATCTGGATGCGAAACGTCTTTCCGCCCTCGATGCAGTCTGCCAGCCTGCGCAGCTTCTGCACGAACTGCCGGGCAGGATACTCCTTTTCTATATCGCGTTTCCTCTTCGATCTCATCAGCACGCTCCTTTTACACCTAACCCGGACAAGCCGGAACCAAACATGCCACAAAGGCACGAAGGCACGAAGAATTCAAAATCTCTTGGCCGCCCCCGCTCCGTGTCATATTATTTTAGATGCGGGACGGAGAAAGAGGCTCAAAATGCACAAAGAGTCCCATTCCTGATTGCGTCTTTTGCGCTTTTTTGCGGCAAATATTCCATCCATTTTGAGAAGATTTTGATTCCTTAGTTACTACGGACAGGTCGGAACCAACAGGCATCCCCCGCCCTCTACCCGCCGGGGAGAGGACAAAGGTGAGGGGGCAAAGCAGCAGCAATTTCAAATGCGCTTGTATTAGTTCAATGGCGCGGGGTGCCTGCCCTTAGCAAGATGCCCGCCCAGCATCGCTGCGGGAATGATCGTAATAAAAGTCACAACATCGTACCAGAGAGGGCTCTGCCCTACAAATGCCACTCCCAGCAGCACACCGAGCCCTCCGACGAGACCGGAGTTGAGATAATGCGCTTTCTTCGCGATACTGCCGGCCACAAAGCCGCCCAGCATCGTACAAAGAAGTCCGATGACAAGCCCGAACACCAGCACACCTGTTGTAGAGAACAACGCCTCTATCTGCTCTTCATTGGCATACGCCTCAGGATACATAAAAAAAGCTGCTACGACCAGAACGACTACAACAATGGCTGTTGCACCAACATCGGCAAGAAAGCCCAACACAACTGCCTTAACACTGATGTCTTTCATTGTCTAGTTCCTCCAAAGGCTCTAATTGTATTTTGTCACGTGAGGCATCGTGATGGAGCGCTACTTGACCACTTTCTCGATGGAAGTCTTCAGCTCAGTATAGAGGTCGTCGATCTCCCTGTCGAATACCTCGACCTTGCCGTCCTCTGGCACTGGTACAGAGAATTGATCAAGAAATTTCCGCGGATCAGGCAGCTCCGCATGTTTCCGTAAAAGGACCGGCTCAATGACGCGCTCCCTGATGGCTTCCAGCCTTTCTGCAAGCTCCTGGACACTCTTCGCACCTGGAAGACGGCTTTCCACTCCTGCCTGATCATAGATCCTGATAAGCTCCTTGGATCGTTCAAAGGCGGAAAAGGCATACGTTGCGGCCGTCATCTGCAGCACAGTGGGCGCATCGAAAGGGTATAGTTGAGCATCCGTTCCGAAAGGTCCTCGGGCTTTGCCCCTGCGTCCTTCTTCTCGCGGTACAGGGTCTTCAGCAGCGCGAAGCTCTCTCCCCCACCAGACGCCTGCCGCTCCAGCAGCGACCGTTCGGCACTGGCCTGCCGGACGAGGTCTCTGTACTGTGACGCCAGGGACGCTGAGGGCAGGACGCCCTGCATACTGCGCTTCTTGCTTTGCAGCAGCCGGTAGAGCCCGCGGGCTGCCAGAAAGAGCACGAACAGGACGGCAAGTGCGGCTATGCCGAGCAGCACATAATCCAGCGCCTGCAGTCTGTTGATGTTGCGATCAATATAATTCAGTATCAGGCTATTATTCATGACCGATAGTATAGCATATCTGTCAATCGGTGTTCAGGGTAAATGAGATCAGGTAATTTTATGTCCAACGCGGCGGAATTACATGCTTGCCAAAGCCGATGAACGACGCTCTCCCTTGAGCCCCGGCCATTTCTGTTATATAATGAACCATGCGCTACGCTATCATCTCGGACATCCACTCGAACCTCGAAGCCCTTACTGCAGTGCTGGCGCGCATCGCCGAATTGAAGGTCGATGCTGTCCTCTGCCTGGGCGACATCGTGGGTTACAACGCGAGCCCCAACGAGTGCATCGACATCGTACGGCGCGAGGGCATTGCCTGCATCCTGGGAAACCACGATACCCGCGCAGCAGGACTGAAGGTACCGACAGACTTCAATGCCGCGGCCATGCGGGCCATTCAATGGACGCGGGAACAACTTACTGAAGAGAGCCGCCAGTTCCTGCGGGGCCTTCCGGCAGAGCAGACCATGTACGGTTTTTTTATCTTTCACGGAAAGATCCACGATACAGACCACTACATCCTGTCAAAGGAGGATGTGAAGGAAGGCTTTGCTCTGCTCGCAAAGATCAAAGGCTCGCCCACTCCCGGCTTCTTCGGCCATACGCACCTCAGGACCGCCTACAGCCTTTCGGGAAAGGCCTTTGCCATCGAAGGCGCAAAAGAGCTGCATCTCGAAAAAAAGAAACGTTACCTTATCAACCCAGGCAGCGTGGGCCAGCCCCGGGACCGTGACCCGCGCGCCGCGTTCCTGGTCTATGACCGGGAAAAAGAGGTCGTCTTTTTCCATCGCACGGAGTATGATATACAGGCCTGCCAGGAAAAGATCATCAGGGCCGGCCTTCCTTCGCGCCTTGCGGAACGGCTGGTAGCAGGCTGGTGATGGACCGGGCAGAGAGCATGGCGTTAAGAATTTTCGTCGGGCGCCCTTCTTTCGGTTACCTTTCTTGGGCGCACAAGAAAGGTAACAAAGAGAGATGAAAAGTGTATAGAACAGAAATCAGCACAGAGACAATTTAACGACCCACATAATAGCCAAAAGACCCATAAATTCCACTTTCGGCCGGAGGCCGCGCTATGCTGATCCTCCTGACACCACGGCTCCAGTCCCTCAAGAACAGGCTCACACGGCTGCAGCGCGGCGACACGCTCAAGACCACGGCGCTGCTGCTGCTCGGCGCCGGGTTCTGGGCCTTTATGTACAGCATCTCCTTCCGGGTGCTCAGCTACTTCCGCACCATCGAGGGGTTGGGCGATCTGCTGGCCCTGCGCCTGCTCTCGATGATCCTGCTCACGTTCTTCTCGATCCTGGTCTTCAGCAACATCGTCACGTCCCTCTCGACCTACTACATCTCCGGCGAGCTCGACATACTCCATTCCGCGCCCGTGCCCGTCGAGAACATCTACCGGGCCAAGTTCTTCGAGACCGCGATCGACTCCTCGTGGATGGTGCTGATCTACGGCCTGCCGGTTTTCATCGCCTACGGCACGGTCTTCCGCGCGTCCTGGCACTACTATGCGGGCCTGCTGTTGAGCCTGGTCCCCTTTCTGATCATCCCCGCGGTGATCGGCATCATCGTGACCATGCTGCTCGTGAATGCCTTTCCCGCTCGCCGGGCAAAGGACATCCTCGTCCTGCTCGGCCTCCTTTCCTTTGTCGTGCTCTATGTTCTGTTCCGCATGCTGAAGCCGGAAAAGCTCGTGGACCCCGACACCTTTCCGACCCTTGTCCAGTATCTCACGGCCATGCGCGCGCCTGTCTCGCCGCTCCTGCCCAGTTCCTGGACGGCCGACGCCCTGGGCCCGCTGCTGAAGGGACGCGCCAATGATGCCGTATTCTTTCTGCTGATGCTCTGGAGCACGGCCCTTGCGGGCCTGGTTGCAGGCGAATGGATCAGCAAAAAGATCTATGTACAGGGATGGTCCCGGTCCCAGGAAGGCAGGAAAGCGCCCATCTCCCGCTCAAAGCTTGCCGAGCGCTTCTTTGCCATTGCCTCATCCCCTTTTCCGGGAAAGATGCGCGCCGTGGTGCTGAAGGACATGAAGCTCTTTTTCCGCGATACGTCCCAGTGGTCCCAGCTCTTTCTGCTCATGGCGCTCATGATCGTCTATCTCTACAGCTTCAAACTGCTGCCCCTTGAACGGGCGGCCATGCCGACCTTCTTTCTCCAGAACCTGATCTCCTTTTTGAACCTCGGCATGGTGGGCTTCGTGGTCTCGGCCGTGGCGGTCCGGTTCGTGTTCCCTGCCGTGAGCCTTGAGGGCGAAGCCTTCTGGATCCTGCGCTCCTCGCCGCTTCCCCTGCGCGAGTTCCTCTGGGCCAAGTTCTGGAGCAGCCTCCTGCCCCTGCTGGTGCTGGCCGAGATACTGATCGTCATCTCGAACCTGCTGCTGAAGGTGACGCCCTTCATGATGTATCTTTCTGCAGGCACGGTCTTTCTGATGACCTTCGGCATCACCAGCCTCGGCGTGGGTCTTGGGGCCGTATTCCCCCGGTTCAGGCATGAGAACGCGGCCCAGATCCCCACAGGTTTCGGCGGTATCGTGTACATGCTGCTTACCATGCTGTTCATCGGCAGCATCATCACCCTCGAGGCCTGGCCCGTGTACCGCATCTTTACGGCCCAGACGATGGGCCGGACCATTCCTGCCTCGGGCTGGGCCTGGATCACCCTCTCCTTTGTGCTGGTGCTGGTCCTGAACCTGCTGGCCCTGCTGCTGCCTCTGCGCATGGGCCTGCGCCGCCTGGAGGAGCGGGAAATATGATATTCCAGCGCTGATCAGGCCTTTTCCGGGGTCCTTTCCCCCCAAAAGAAACCGCCAAAAACCACAATATGTAGTATAGGAGCCGAAAATCAATACCTTACCTTGATATTTTAATCTTTACAAACCCCGTTTCTTGTGCTATATACCATCGTCAAACAAGCATAGAGCAAAGAGCATGGCGCACAGGGCGCTCTGTACAGCCTTGCGATCTGTTTCTTAAGCTTTTTTTGTTCACCGGCCCCTTGCACCCTGCCCTCTGCCTTTATTAAGGAGACCTATGCAGCTCAAGTCCCTCACGATGACCGGCTTCAAATCCTTTGCCGACAAGACCTCCGTCGTGTTCCAGCCCGGCATAACCGCCGTGGTCGGCCCCAACGGGTGCGGAAAGAGCAATATTTCCGACGGCATCCGCTGGGTACTGGGCGAACAGAGCGCCAAGCACCTGCGGGGCGACAAGATGGAGGACGTCATCTTCAACGGGACAGAGAGCCGCAAGCCCACGGGCATGGCCGAGGTCACCCTGACGCTGACCGATATGGCGGGCCAGCTTCCTCCGGGATTCGGCGACTACAACGAGATCGAGATCACCCGCCGGCTCTTCCGCTCCGGCGAGAGCGAATATCACATCAACAAGATCCCCTGCCGTCTGAAGGACATCCGCGACCTGATGATGGACGCCGGCGTGGGCGCCAAGGTCCATGCCATCATCGAGCAGGACCGCGTCGACCAGATCCTGTCGTCCAAGCCCCAGGACCGGCGGTTCCTCTTTGAGGAAGCGGCGGGCGTGATGAAGTACAAGGCCCGGCGGCAGGAGGCCCTGAGCAAGCTCGAATCAACCCAGCAGAACCAGGTCCGCGTGAACGATATTTTGAGCGAGGTGAAGCGGCAGGTCAATTCTCTCGACCGCCAGGCCAAGAAGGCCGAACGGTACCAGAAACTGCGGTCCGAGATGAAGGACCTGGATTATCGCCTGTCCGCCGTGGAGTACTCGAACCTCGGGCTCGGATGGAACGCTGCAACCGAGGAGTTCCGCAGCCTCGAGAACGGATCAACGGAACTGCACGCTTCCCTCAGCAAGGCCGAGTCGGCCATTGAAGAGGCGCGCGCCGACGCCCTGGCCGCTGAACGGGAGCTTACGACGCTCCAGAACAGGATCCACGAGACCGAGAGCGCCCTGGCCCGCGCCGAACACCGCGTTGAGATGTCGAAAAGCCAGATCGCGTCCCTTACGGACCAACGGGCCCGCGATCTTGCCGACCGGGAATATCTCACCCAGGAGATCGCGCGCGTTGCCGAGGCCCGGTCCCGGGGCGCGGAAGAACAGCGGACCATGGCCTCGGCCATGGAGGAGAAGAACGGCCGGCTGAAACAGCGGACCACGGTCATCGAAGGCCTTGCAGAGAACCTGCGCAGCAAGGAGCAGCAGCTGGAAGAGACCCGGGCAGGAGTATACTCGGCCGTGACCGAGTCAGCGGCTGAACACTCGCGGATCACCACTTTTCAGGCCCGCCTTAGCCAGCTCGACGAGGAATCGGAGCGGGGCCGCAAAGAGACTGGTGAGCTCGAACAACGCCTTCAGGAAAGCACTCTCGCGCTCCAGACGAGAGAGCGCGAACTCGCCGAGATAGCGGAGCGCGGGGACGCGCTGCAGGAAGAGCGCCGCAGCATCATCGCTCGCATCGAAGAGACCACGGCAAATAAAAAGACGGCCGAAACGAACCTCGGCGAGGCCAAGGACCGGCTGTCGGACAGGAACTCCCGGCTCCGTTCGCTCCTGGAGCTGGAGCAGAGCCTGGAAGGCTACCAGAAAGGCGTGCAGACCGTCATGTCGGCCCGGAAAGAGAACGGCAACGGCGAGCGGTTGGGAAAGATCCACGGCCTCGTGGCGGACATGCTCGAGACGGAACCACGGTACGAAGCGGCCATCGAGGCGGTGCTGGGCGACCGGCTGCAGTATGTGGTGGTCGATTCCCAGACCGATTCCCTCAAGGCAATCGACTTTCTGAAGAGCAAAAGCGGCGGCCGCAGCACCTTCGTGCCCCGATCGCCCCGGGAGATCAAGACCGAGGCCTTTGTGAAGAACGGCCACAGCGGCGTGATCGGACCGGCGCTGCAGGTGGTGCGCTGCAAAGATAACTTCAACGACCTGGCCCAGTACCTGCTGGGCGACGTGGTGGTCGTGGACACCATGCAGACCGCCCTGCATCTCTGGGAGCACAACGGGTTCCACAAGACCCTCGTGACCCTCGACGGCGAGATCGTGGACCCCTGGGGCGCGGTCACCGGCGGCACCACCGCAGACGCAGGCGGACGGGGCATCCTGGCGAAGCGGCGAGAGATCAAGGACCTGGAGCAGGAAACAGCCGCTCTCTCCCGCCGCGTTGAAGAGCTCGTGGCCGGGGTCCGGGAGCTGGAACGCTCTCATGACGACAACAAGGCGCGGGAGGCGGAGCTTTCCCGTGAGATCCACCAGACCGAGATCGAACTTGTGAACAGGGAGAAGGACGCAGCTTCACTTCGCGATGAGACGGCGCGTACAAGCCAGCGCGTTGCTGCCCTTGCCGATGAAGCAGCAGGCCGCGCGGAGCGCCGGACAGAACTGGCCGCGAGTATCGAGCGATCAACGGTCCTGCTCCAAGGTCTCGAGGACGGTAAATCCTCGGCCCAGGCCGCCATCGAATCCCTCCAGAAAGATCTGACCGACCAGAAGGAATCGCTCGAATCGGCCCGCGCCGAGATCACCGAGCTGCGCATGGCCGTCGCGTCGCTCCAGGAAAAGCAGGATGCTGCCGCCGCGAACGCCGCGCAGCTTGAGCACTCAGGCAGGGAGCTTCAGAATCGGCTGGACGGCCGAGAGAAGGAACTGGCCGATATCGTCGTGAAACTGCAGGAGTCTGAAAAGGCGATCACCGAGGCCGAAGCGGAGATCAAGGATCGCATCGTGGTCCGCGACGCGGACCGGGAGGTGCTCGTTGCCAGGCAGGAGGCGTACCGCGAATCCGCCGACGGTCTCCGGGGCATTGAGGAGCAGGCAAAGGAGGTCCGGCACGACATCGAGGCGGCCCAGAAGCGGCTCTCAGCGAACGAAGTGAAGCGGACCGAGCTCCGTATGAAGATCGAACATTTGAAGGACGCTATCTGGACGGGCTACCATGTGGAGCTCGAGGCCGTTGTACGCGAGCTCGGACAGTTCGAACTGAATGTGGACGAGGCGAAGGCCCGCGTCGACGAACTGCGCCAGAAGATCGACCAGATGGGCCCCATCAACGTGGACGCGCTGCAGGAGTACGCTGACCTGAAGGAACGACACGATCTCCTGAGCGCGCAGCAGCAGGACATCACTGAATCCATGGAGAACCTGCGGAAGACCATCGCGAAACTCGACGGCGAAACGCGGGAGCTCTTCCTCGAGGCCTACAACGCCATTCACGAAAAGTTCAAGGAGGTCTTCTCCTTGCTCTTCGAGGGCGGCAAGGCCGAGCTGGTCCTGCTGGACGAGGCCAATATTCTTGAGTCGGGCATCGAGATCGTGGCCCAGCCCCGGGGCAAGAAGTTCCAGAGCATCACACTCCTGTCGGGCGGAGAACGGGCGCTCACAGCCATCGCGCTGCTCTTCGCGGCCTTCCTGGTGAAGCCGAGCCCCTTCTGCATGCTCGACGAAGTGGACGCGCCTCTCGACGAATCGAACGTGACGCGCTTCACGCGCCTGCTGAGGGAAATGAGCAGCCGCTCCCAGTTCATCCTGATCACCCACAACAAACGGACCATGGAGACGGCCGACGCGCTCTACGGGATCACCATGGAGGAGCCGGGCTGCTCGCGCATCATGTCCGTGAAGCTGCGCGAGGCTGTTATGGCCTGAGGCTGTTCTGGCCCGACCGTGTATGCTGCTTATCCTCAAAACGTGATAAGCTCGCCGGCTTTTCTTTAAACCAAAACTTGTCACAAAGGCGCTAAGGCACGAAGTAAGAGCTGAAATCATTTCACAAGGCAAGATCTTCATCTGTTTATTGTCTTTCTTCGCGCCTTCCCCGTCCCGCGTCCTATTTTATATGAGACGGGCGGGGCGAGTCTTCCTCCGTCTCCGTCCCGCAGCAATAAGATGTATGACACGGAGCGGGGGTGGCGGATTTTGGTTGCGGCCTTCGTGTCGCGGTATGCTATACTACTTCCATGGCCCAGTCAGTCGCAGTAATGCCCAGACGATATTCTTACCCTGCCCTCCTTCTGTTGCTCCTGGTACTTTTCCTTCCCTTTCCCGTCTCTGCAGAACACTCTGACGAACAGCAGACAGACCGAGCAGCAACAAACGAAAAAGGCCGCGAGCGATGGTTCGACCTGGAAATTGAAACGGACGCCTACTATTCAAACGTCGCTCTTTTCCTGGCGCTCACCAGCAAGCCCATCCCCCAGCTCGGCGAGAAAAAAGAGGCGGAGATCTACCAGGCGCTCCTATCGGGGTCCCTTATCCCCCGCTTCATGGTGCTCGAAGCCAGTGTGAACCCTCTGCCTTACGCGGGCGCGTATATACGCAAGAACCACACCCGGTTCTATGACAATGCCGAGGTTTCAGGGAGCTTCAACTGGGTGAAGGCGGTGACCGCCGGGTTCCAGGAGCCCTACGCAGTCTCGCTCTTTTTTGGGAACGTGGTGGATTTCGATATTCCGGAAAAGCCGGATGTGAAAGGCAAGGGCTACTCGGGCCTCCTGATGAGCGTTGGAGATCGCCACATCAAGGACAACGTGCTGATACGGGACAACTGGCGGGAATTCGAATGGAAGGTCAAGGGAGACCGGAAATCGCCGGAACGGAAGCTGAGCTGGAGTTTCCGTCTCGGCCTGAAGCTTCATGAACATCCTGAGATCACGGACATCCTGTTCCTGTCCATGCGCCGGAGCAGGCTCGACTACAAGCCGTCACGGTCCTCGTTCCTCGATAACAGCGGATTCGAATACACCTTCGACATGGACCGCAGGACTTTCAGCGCCATTCGCCACTATTTTTTCATTGAGAAGAAATGGCCCCTCGAGAGCCGGAAGATGGCTCCCGCCCTTGCGGTCGGTTTCGTCTGGGAGTCGGCGAAGAAATACACAGGCAGCCTCGGGACGAACCGGCAGAACGATGAGTTCCAGTTCATCCTCAGGCCGAACATCGAGTTCTGATCGGAAGCAGTAAAACCGGAAAAACGTTATTGGACACGGATAAAATCGAAAACAGCGGATAAGGACGGATAGTGCAAAACGTTCTCCGAATAAACAACATCACCGAACGAATGCACCTGAAAACGGCAGTTGGCCGCAGATTCACCCCGTTAGAAATACGAATCTTCTAACGGGGTGAACGCAGCTTTTCTTGGGTAAAACCCAGCATTCGGACAGAAAGGGCCTTCACCCCAAAGGTGATTCATTTTCAACAGCAAAAGAGTTGTTTGTCTTTTTTTATCCGATCTTATCGGATTTTATCCGCGTCCAAATGCTCTTTTCATGATGAAGCGTCCGATATAAGCCTTGCCTTACGGCCTTGACAGTGTTCATCCGTGGTTCCAACTGCCCTTTCTCGGTTTTGCAGAATCACCGGCCTGTCTGAAGTTCCTGCCCGTCGCCGACCGTTTCCACGGACACGATGATATCGTCCATCATGATAGAACTGAACAAGACCTCCTCGACCTCGTATTCCCGCTCCCGGGGATTGAGCGAATCGAGCAGTAATCGGGCTGCCTCCGCATTCCTGACACAGACGATCGCCCGGATCTGACCACCCTCCTTCACGACCAGGATCGGAGGCCGCACCGCAGCAGCAACATGGTCCGCCGCTGTTCCGCCGTTGTCATGTTCCTCGCGCATCCAGGAGCACAACCGCTCCTGCAAGTCCTTGTCGAGCGTGGTGCGCACTTTGATCCCCTGGCGGTACAGCGCGTGGTCCGAGTAGCTGTCGAGGAGGATCTGCTCCAGGATCTTCTGATAGCAAGGGCGGCCGTTCCTGCCGGCCAGGGCCGAAAGATCGAACCTCCCTGACGATCCGGTCCTGAGCGCCAAAGGGGCGGTCTGCGCGGCACCATATTCGTCCTCAGTAAGCAACTTGGCCTGAAACATATTGAACAGCACCCGATCCTGCCGGGCCTTAGCCTTGTCCAGACGTTTGAGGGGATCGAAGAACCGGGGGTTGGGCAGCATGCCGGCAAGCAGCGCGGCCTCGGCGGCGCTCAGCTCCGATGCATGCTTGTCAAAATAGGCCCGGCTTGCCGCCTCGATGCCGTAGATGTTCTCGCCCCACTCCACCTCGTTCAGATAGATCTCCAGGATCCTGCGCTTGGACAGGATCTCTTCGGCCCTGCGGGCAAGAACGTACTCCCTGATCTTGCGGTTAATGGTCTTTTCCCGTGAGAGGAATACATTCTTGATCATCTGCTGCGTGATTGTGCTGCCGCCCCGCGCGAACCGGCGCTGCCTTACGTCATGCAGCAGTGCCTCCCAGGTCGCCCGGTAATTCACCCCCCCATGATCGAAGAAGGTATCGTCCTCTGCGGTAGTGACAGCATGAATGACCATGTCGGGCAGGTTGGTTATCGGAATACGGATACGGAACTTCCGCTCGTAGTACTGCGTGAGTATGCGGTCCTCACGGTCGAACACCTCGGCCGCCGCATCAGGACGGTACTGTTTCAGGAGAGAAACATCAGGAAGGCTGTTGATGACAATGAGTATCCAGGCGAGAACGGCAAGACAGCACGCTGCAAGCGCTCCCAGGAAGACAAGAAGGTTCTTTTTCATGAGCTGTTACTACTGTTCACCGTCCGTGCGGTCGGTGGACTTGTTCTCCCCTCTACAGAAGGGACCAGGTTCTGCTCCTCAGCACCAGCCGAGGCCCCGATTGAACCTGATGACAGCGCAGAGCATAAGGAACAGCACAGCAATGGTTATCAAGAGATCCGACATTTTATCACCTTGTCCCGAGCAGTTTCCGTATCTTTTCCCTGTTCACCGGCTCGTTCCAGTCCCATGATCCGATCGCCCGGTGCCGGACCACGCCCGAACGGTCCACGATGAATGTTTCAGGATATTTTAACGTGCCGTAGCTCGATGCGACGGACCGTCCCGGATCCATCAGCGCCGGGAAGGAGAGGCGGTTCTTCTGCATGAAGGCCCGCACCTTGCCCGGACCTTCCTCGTCCACGCTGATGGCCAGCACCTCGAAATCGGGGCCCCGGAATTCCTGATAGAGCCGCTCCAGATCAGGCATTTCCTCAACGCAGGGCGGGCACCAGGTAGCCCAGAAATGGACCAGTACGACTTTGCCCTTCTGGTCCGACAGGCTGACGTACGTTCCGTTAAGGGCCGGCAGAGCAAAGTCCGGAGCGGTGCTGCCTTCCCGAATTGCTCCTGGCCGCGGGCCCTTCTTCCCTTCGCGGGTAAGAAAGACCGCTGCCAGGACCAAAACAAATAGAACAAGGATGGCGAGAAGCGTCCATTCTTTCCACTGTTTGATCGCGCTGCGGGACCCGCTCCCTTGCGGGCCGGCCTCCGCCGCCTTGGCCTGATCTTCTTCCGCCATGCACCTGACTCCTTATCATATTTGGTAGAACTGTTCGGTAGAAAAATATTATACTCTAGTACCGAGGAAAAGGGCAAGCAATAAAATCCGGCAAGGGGACAGTCCCCCCTGGGCGAAGGGGACTGTCCCCTTACTGTTGATATTCCCGTATAACTATGCTATGGTAAATTCTATGAAAGAATTGCTCAAAAAGCTTCCTGCTGTGGACGAACTGCTGAAAGAGAACAAGACTCAGCAGTGGCTTGACTCACATCCCCGGGTCCTGGTGCTGGAAGCGCTCAGGACCGCCCTGGACCGTACGCGCAAAAGGATCCTCGCCGGACCGCCTGCAGGAAGCGAAGCAGGCCTTTCGGCTGAGCAGATCCTCATCGAAGCAGAGCGGATCCTTTTCGAACTGAATGAGCCGAGCCTTTGTTCCGTCATCAACGCCACGGGCGTGGTGGTCCACACCAATCTCGGCCGGTCCCTCCTGAGCGAGACTGCTATACGGCGAATGATCGAGGTGAGCGGCAGCTATTCGAACCTTGAGTACGACATCCCTGCCGGTGATCGGGGCAAGCGGTATATCCATGTCGAGAACATACTCAGGCGCCTGACCGGTGCGGAAGCCGCCACGGCAGTGAACAACAACGCCTCTGCCGTGCTGCTCTGCCTGAATACCCTGGCGCGGGGGAAGGAAGTGATCGTCTCACGCGGTGAACTTGTCGAGATCGGCGGCTCCTTCCGTGTTCCCGAGGTGATGGAGCGGAGCGGTGCGAAACTTCGCGAGGTGGGCACGACGAACAAGACCCACCTGAAGGACTATGAAAAATCGATCACCGAGAATACGGGGCTGCTGCTGAAGGTCCATACGAGCAACTACAAGATCGTCGGCTTCACCAAGGAGGTCTCGGCCCAGGAGCTGGCCGGACTCGGAAAAAAGCACAACATCCCGGTTATGTGGGACCTGGGAAGCGGCAGTTTCCTTGACCTGGCATCCTACGGCGTCGGCGACGAGCCCACGGTAAAGCAGGCCATGGACGCTGGCGTGGACATTCTGACCTTCAGCGGCGACAAGCTGCTGGGCGGCCCTCAGGCCGGCATGGTACTCGGGAGAACGTCCTTTCTCGATCCCATACGGGCGAATCCCCTCGCCCGTGCCCTGCGCATCGACAAGCTCACGCTGGCTGCCCTCGAAGCGACCCTTGCTCAGTACCTGGACATGAAAAAGGCGGCGCGCGATATCCCCACGCTCTGGATGCTCACACAGCCGCTGCAGGAGATCGAACGCAAGGCTTCGCTCCTGGCCGGGGGCCTTCGCGCTCTCGGCATCACGGGACTGGCAGCCACAGTGCAGGATGAGCAGTCCCAGACCGGCGGCGGGGCCCTCCCGATGGGCAATCTTCCGACCAGGGTCATTGCCCTGGCCCATGACCGCCTCAGTGCGAACCAGATCGAATCGCGCCTGCGGATCGACAAACCCCACGTCATCACACGCATAAAGGAAGGGATGGTCCTCTTCGACCCCCGGACGCTGAATGACGGCGAGATCGGAAAGATCGTTGAAGCGGTGAAAAAGATTCTAACGTAGACTGCATGCCGTAAACAGCATGCAGGGTTGAATTCAAAAACCTTTTCTGCTTCTCTCTTTACTTTCAGTCTGCTGTATACTCTTTACTATGTACTGTCAGCTGTTTACTGTTCACGGTCTGCTGTCTACTGATTGCTGACTACTGTCTACCGCACTACTTATGAAATACGTCATCCTCGGCACTGCCGGACATATAGACCACGGAAAATCGAGCCTCGTCAAGGCGTTGACGGGCACGGACCCGGACCGTCTGAAAGAAGAAAAGGCACGGGGCATCACCCTGGACCTCGGCTTCGCTTCCCTTGACCTGCCGGGCGGCAGCCGTCTCGGCATCGTGGACGTGCCCGGCCACGAAGGATTGATCAAGAACATGCTAGCCGGCGTGGGCGGCATCGACGTGGTGATGCTCGTCATCGCAGCGGACGAAGGCATCATGCCCCAGACGCGCGAGCATCTTGCCATCTGCGACCTCCTGGCGGTCAAAAAGGGCATCATAGCGCTGACCAAGATGGACGCCGTCGAGAAGGACTGGCTCGATCTGGTCAAGGACGAGGTGCGGCAGTTCGTAAAGGGCACCTTCCTGGAAAAGTCGCCCCTGGTCCCTGTCTCCTCGCTCACCGGAGAGAACCTTCCGCAGCTCGTTGCGGAGCTCGACAAACTTTCACGGGACGTTTCGCCAAAGTCTGCGGATGGCATTCTCCGGCTGCCCATCGACCGCGTATTCACCATGAAGGGCTTCGGCACGGTCATTACGGGAACGATCCTTTCCGGCGCCATCAGCCTTGAACAGGAAGTGGAGATCCTGCCGGCGGGCGTCAAAACAAAGGTGCGCGGCGTCCAGTCCCACAACAAACCGGTGACGCGCGCCGTTGCGGGCCAGCGCACCGCCGTGAACCTGCAAGGCGTTGAGAAGGACGATCTGTCGCGCGGCGACACCATCGTGAGCAAGGGTTTCTTCAAGCCTACACGGAACGTTGACGTCCGGCTGTCACTGCTGAAGCAGGCGTCGCGAGTGCTCAAGACCGGATCACGCATCCGCTTTTATAATTCGACCCAGGAGGCTATCGGCAGGGCAGCACTGATCGGCAGCAATGAGCTCCAGCCTGGAGATGAGGGCTTTGTTCAGTTCCGGCTGGAAGATCCTGTGATCATCCAGCACGGAGATCGGTTCATCATCCGGTTCTACTCCCCCCTGGAAACGCTTGGCGGCGGTGTGGTGCTCGATCCCCAGCCCCGCAGGCACCGGAAGAGCACCATGGCCGCGTCTCTCAAGAACCTTGAGACTCTCTTGCAGGGCGGGCTCGAGGAAAAACTACCGGTCTTGATCGCAGGAAAAGGCGTCGCCGGGATGGAGGAGGCGGACATCGTTGGCTCCACGGCTGCGGAGAAACAGGTCGTCATGGACGCGCTCGCAACAGCAACCCAGAAAAAAGCGATCCTGCGCACTGACTCCCTCTATGTGCACAGCAGCCATCTTACCGATCTGGACGCGCGCATCCTGGCATTGATCGAAGCCTTTCATAAGAACAACCCCCTCAAGCCGGGTATCGACAAGGAGGAACTGAAGGGCATGCTCAGGATCCGGCTGCATCCCCGGGTCCTGGCCATGAGCGTTGACGGGCTGGTTAAGCGGAAGCTGCTCGACGCCGAAGGTTCGAAGCTGCGGCTCCCCTCCTTCAAGCCAGGCAGCGGCCAGGCTCCCGGCGAGATCAAAAACAGCATCGTGGACGCCATCCAAAAAGGCGGAGCACAGCCCCCCCTCCGGGAGGAGCTCCCGGCGCTGCTCAAGATCACCGACAAGGACGCCCGCGACCTCCTGAAACTGCTCGCCGATGAAGGCAGGACCGTACGCATCAATGATTCACTCCACCTGCACAGGGGCGTGGTCGAGAAGATGCGCGCCGATCTTCTCAGCCATCTGAAGGATAAGAAAGAGATCACCGTGGCCGAATTTCGGGACCTCGCGAAAACGTCGCGCAAGTTTGCCGTCCCGATACTGGAATATTTCGACACGCAGAAGGTGACGCAACGCATCGGGGATAAACGCGTGTTGCGCTGAAGCGAACCCCGTGCCCTCTTTTTTTTCTGTCGAAGCTGCAAGGGGAGCCAATGCCCGAACACGAGATAATCATACTACGGGAACTTATTATCCTGCTGGCTGTATCGCTCCCCATCACCTTCATTTTTCATAAGATGAAGCTACCGGCCATTGTGGGATTCCTGATCACCGGCGTGGTCATCGGCCCCCACGGCGCGGCTTTCATCACCGAAATGAGCATAGTTGAACGCCTCGCCGAGATCGGCGTGGTGCTGCTGCTGTTCACGGTGGGCATCGAATTCTCTCTGACCGACATCATCCGCTCAGGCAGGCAGTTTCTGATCGGCGGCGCCGTCCAGGTGCTCATGACCATCGCTGTCGCCACCGGCATCTCCCTCTTTCTTGGTTTTCCCGTCCCGCAGGCCGTGTTCTTCGGCTTTCTTGCCTCTCTCAGCAGCACGGCCATTGTCCTCAAAATGTACGCTGACCGCGTCGAGATCGACTCGGCCCACGGCAGGCTTGCCACGGGGATACTTCTGTTCCAGGACATTGCCGTTGTGCCGATGATGCTTCTGCTTCCTGTGCTGGGCCAGGCAAGCGCCGCCGGAACCGTTACGGCCGTCTCAGTTCTGACCACGCTCGGAACCTCGGCTGCCGGTGTTGTTGCCGTCTTTTTTATCGCCCGCAAGGTTGTCCCCTCGCTCCTGCACCAGGTGATCCGCCTCAAGAACCGGGAGATGTTCTTTCTGCTGATCGTACTGATCTGCCTGGGTACCGCCTGGGTCACCTATCGTCTCGGCCTGTCCCTTGCCCTGGGCGCCTTTCTGGCGGGGCTGATCATATCAGAATCCGAATACAGCCATCATGTCGTGGCTGACATCATCCCCTTCCGGGACTATTTTTCGAGCATTTTTTTCATCTCCATCGGCATGCTGCTGGTGATCAACTATTTCGTCGCTCACTGGGTGTGGCTGCTGACCCTGACAGCCCTGCTTGTCTTCGTCAAGGCCGCTATCGTCATCATCACCGCGAAGGCGCTCCGCTATCCTATCCGCAGCGCCCTGCTCGCCGGACTCGGCCTGGCGCAGATCGGAGAATTCGCCTTCCTGCTGGCACAGCAGGGGCAGGCGAAGGGGCTGATCAGCGGCGACCTGTTCCAGACCTTTATCACTGCGTCCATCATGAGCATGCTGGCAACGCCCTTTGTCATCCAGTTCAGCCCCTGGCTTGTCGACCGTCTGCCCTTCGGCCTGCGGCCGGTCCAGCCTCAGGGCGATACCTGCTCTCTGGCAGGACACACCATCATTGCGGGCTACGGCATCAACGGCCGAAATCTGGCCAGAACGCTGAAGGCCACACACATCCCCTATGTGATCCTTGAAGTGAATGCCGATACCATCCGGACGGCGCGAAGCGAGGGAGAGCCGATCATTTACGGCGACATCACCCGGCCAGATGTGCTCAGGCGTGCGGGGATCGACTGCGCCAAGGCCATCGTATTCGCCATCTCCGATTATGCGGCCACGCGCATCTCCGTGCGGCTGGCCCGGCAGCTCAACGGCACGATCTTCATCCTGGTCCGCACGCGGTACTCCCTGGAGGTCGATGGCCTCTACAAGCTCGGCGCCGACCAGGTGATCCCCGAGGAGTTCGAAACATCGATCGAGATTTTCTCGCGCGTCCTGCACCAATATCACATCCCCGCAAACGTGATCGCGAACCAGATAAGCCTGATCCGCTTCGAGGGGTATAAAATGCTGCGCGGCATATCGCTGGAACAGGAGAATATCGGACGCATTGCCGCCCTTTTCGGAGGCTCCACGGTTGATAATTTTCAGGTCCCGGAAGGATCACCGTCCGCTGACAGAAGCCTGCGGGAGCTTGATATCCGGAACGCCACGGGGGCGACCATCATCGCCGTGGCGAGAAATGGAAAGGCCATCACAAATCCCGGCCCGGACTTTCGGCTCAAAGCAGGGGACATTCTTGTTCTGCTCGGCGCGCACAACGAACTGGATGCGGCGCACAATCTCATGAGCGGTAAAGACGCGTGACAACAGAGGGACAGTTTCTCTGCCTGCTTCAGGCGCCGGGAAAAAACCGTTGCACGCTGACAATGTCTCAAGTATAATCCGTTCATAGCCGTTCTGCATTGATCCGCGGTTTTCCTTCATCCCTCGGCCCTCTACAGAACGGGAGAGCGTACGGAGCTGGTGCCCGTCCCGGACTTCAAATCCGTTGTTCCTCAGCCTGCGCTGGGGAAGGTGAGTTCGATTCTCATGCTCTCCCGCCAACAAAAAAAACCCTCACGGAATGACCCGTGAGGGTTTTTTACTGCACAATAATAACAGATCTACTTCGTGTGGCACTTGGCGCAGGTAGCTGCGTCCTTCACGCCGAAAGCCTTGGTGCCGTTGTGGCAGGCACCGCAGTTCTTGCCAGCTTCCATGTCCTTCATGGTCAGGGTATCGCTACCCTTCTTCATCTTGAAGAGACCGGACTGATGGCAATCCGCGCATTTGGAGCCCTTATCAGCATGGACCTTGCCGTCGAACACGACCTTGCCCGCGCCCTTGCCGTCCCATTCAACAGTCTTGCCCGGACCAACCGCGAACGCCGACGCTGCCAGGACTACCGTTACTGCAACAACCAACGCGATCACAAAAAATTTCTTCATTCAGGATTCACCTCCTTTCGTCGATGGAATGCAATTCTCCTGTACTAAACGCTATCACCGGCAAAAAGACGCGCCGAACGATCAGGGGGGGCATGCCCACCCCCTCAAGAAGGGCGACCATGGTCGCCCTTACGACACTAAAGGAACGCCTTCGGACTTTTATACTCGTGGCAAGCAACGCAGTCCTTGCGGGCCGACGCTTCCGTCACCGTCCAGATGTGCGGCTTGTGGCAATCCTGGCATTTCATGTCCATGTTCAAGTGCATTTTGTGCTTCCCGACTGACCGGATCTTGCTGTGGCATTTCAGGCAGTCCGTCGTTGTCGGCCGGGCCTTGCCCGGCGTATGCGCCTGATGGCATTCATAGCAGTAGAACTGCATGGGCGCCTTATCGGAATAGACGATCTTCGTGGCCCGCTTGACCACGGACGGATCAGGCGTGAAATGCCGGACGTCAATGGTCCCGCCCTCTTCAAGAATCTCGCGAACGCCCTGGTCCGAGCTGTGGCAGTAGAGGCATTTTCTCCTGCCCGGCTTCAGGTCCTTGGTGCGGTCCGTATGGCAATTCAGGCAGGCCAGGCCGCCCATGCCCTCGCCATGCACTTGCTTGCCGCTGTGGCACTTGACACAGAACTTTTCCGTCGGGAGAAATGAATGCAGCCCCGACTTGTCCGTCTTGACCTCGCCATGGCACATGGTGCATTCAAGCTGTTCCATGTACACGTGCTTCGCGTGGAAGAGTGATCTGTTGATCTTCTTCCCCTTCCCTTCCGTGTGGCACTCGTTGCAGAACTTCGACAGTCCGGCGATGACCTTCCCGTGACGGTCCGGAACGTCGTCCGGACGGCGCAGAACGAAACTGATCAGCAGCTGGTTCTGCTCCGGGATCGACAGATGGTGACAGTCGTGGCAGTTCAGGCCTTTGTGTTCGCTCTTCGCCCAGGTGTCATAGGCCGGCTGCATCAAGTGACAGCTGACGCAGAATTTCGGGTTGTTCTGGGTAAAATCATAGAACAGATACGAGATGGTGCCGCCGCCCGCGACGATCACCGTCAATAGCGTCAGAATGAGCAGCTTCGCCTTGAGCGAAAGCGGCCCGCGGAGCTTTTCCAGGACCGCGCTGAACGCACCACGTCCCTTCTCCCACAGCCTGCGAATGAATTTCATATTCCCCCCCTGAAGTCTTCCAAATTCTAAAACAGAATTTTATGAAGACCTGTTTTTATATCACAGGAGCAGTATGGATGTCAATACCGCAGACAACATTTTCCTGTCTGCCGCCCTTCAGCTCCCCGGTCCCTTGTTCGGGCCGAAGATGCGGAATATCCGGTCAAAAACGACATACAGAGGATTAAAGGGCGCTTCTGACAAGCCGCGCTCCGGAATGCCTCAATTCTCCTGTCCTGATCAGGATTCGGCGGGAACGATTTGATCCGTTCCTGCCCCTGATGCAATGAAACATATTGGACATTGCAACTGTACCATTTTCCCCTTGACAACGAAAGCTGATCTATCATACGATGATCAGCAGCAATTCGAAACTTCACTATAGTAAGTTTCTCTTCAGCAAACTGGGGAGGTGTGATGAAGAGGCGCAGCTTTCTCCAATTGTTACTGTCGGCCCTTGGCATCACCACGCTGGCCTCCCTGCTCTACCCTCTCGTCCGCTATCTCGTCCCGCCCGGAACGGCTGAAAAGGCCCGGACACTCGTCATTGCGAAACGCGACATCCCCCTGGGATACGCGAAGGAGATCGTGTTCAACGATGTCCCCGCGGTCGTCGTAAACCGTCCCGGGAAGGGGCTGATCGCCCTCTCGCGCGTCTGTACCCATCTCGGCTGTCTCGTCCACTATGATAAAGAGAACCGTCAACTACTCTGTCCATGCCATGCGGGCACCTTCGATCTTGATGGGCATGTTATCTCCGGACCACCGCCGAAACCCCTTCCGGTCCTGCCGCTCAGGGTCGACGGCGAAAATATCGTGATCGGGTGAAAACTATGTGGGATCGTGTGAGGAACTGGCTCGACGTCCGGATCGGAATCAATGACCTTGTTGAAGAGGAGGTCCGCGCATACCGGGTGCCGAAAAATATCAATATCTTCTATACCCTGGGAGTCGTCACCATCGCGGGGTATCTGATCCAGGTGATCACGGGCATCCTCCTTCTCATCTACTATGTTCCCCATCCTGACCACGCCTTCCAGAGCGTGCAGGGCATCATGAACAAGGTTCCCTTCGGCTGGCTGTTCCGCCAGATGCACGTCATGGGCAGCAACCTGCTGATCGGGGTCGTCTTCGCGCACATGCTGACGGTTTTCCTCATGGGAAACTACAAGCGGCCGCGGGAGCTTACCTGGATCGTCGGCGCGCTTCTCCTCTTCGTATCCGTCGCCTTCGGGTTCAGCGGGTATCTGCTTCCCTGGACCCAGTTGAGCTACTGGGCGACGACCGTTGCGACCGCCATTCCGACAGCCGTACCTTATATGGGTGATCTCGTCGCCAACGTCCTGCGGGGCGGCGAGTCGGTTACGGGAGCGACGCTCAGCAGGTTCTTTGCCTTCCATATTTCGATCCTCCCCCCCATTTTCCTGATGCTCCTGGGGCTCCACCTGTTCCTGACCAAGCGTATCGGCATCTCGGGGACACCCTTTGGACTGTCCGCGGAAGAGAAGCGGCCGTGGACAGAGTACCACAAGAAGAACCATCCCGACGGCTATCCGTACTATCCCCGGTTCTTCCAGAAGGACCTTTTCATGGTGATGGTCTATCTGGCCGTTATGTTCTTCCTGATAACCTTTGCGCCGAACCTCTTCTTCCCCGGGGATGCGACGATGCCGGCGGACCCCTACCGGACGCCGGCGAGCATTCGGCCCGAGTGGTATCTGCTCGCGCCGTACCAGATGCTCAAGATCATTCCCAACAAGTTCCTGGGTGTGATCATCCAGGTCGCACTCTTCGTTCTGTTCCTGTTCTGGCCCTTCTTCGACACGGAAAAAGAAAAGAACATCATGAAGAGGCCGTTCCTGCGCGGCATGTTCCTCGCCGCTTTCGCGCTATGGGTGATCCTCATGTTCTGGGGGAGGTCGTGATGCGTTCACTGGTACTGTCCCTGCTGCTGATCGCCGGTCTCCCGGGCATCTCCTCCGCCGGTTATCGGGAGGATTTCGCCCGCGAGTTCATGTCAAAGACCTGGTCGGGGGAACGGATCGAGGAGAATGCCTGCATCGACTGCCACGCGTCGGAGCGAATGAAGCCTGTGTTCCGTGAGATCGTCGATGAATGGAGAAAAAGCTGGCACGCGCAGAACGATATTACCTGCCACGACTGCCACGGCGGTGATCCGAAAGACCCGTCTTTGGCCATGTCCCATCAGCAGCGCGGCTTCATCGGAGTCCCGCCCTACGCCAAGATCCCCGATCTGTGCGGCAGGTGCCACGTCGGCATTTTGAGGTACTTCAATGAAAGCGGTCATGGAAAGGCCCTCAGAACATCGGGGAAGGGCCCGCACTGCGTTGTTTGCCACGGCTCCCATAATATCCAGAAGGCGAACATCGAGATCATCAGCGAACAGCGCTGCTCAAAGTGCCATACCTATGGCAGGGCACAAGATATGAAACAGGCCATGTTCCTCGTTGAAAAGAAGATCACCGAGATCGAGGACGGCATCAAGGCGCTCCGCCGGGCGGGCATCTATCCGGAAGAGCAGGAACAGGCGTTCTTCAGCACCCAGGCCGAGTTCCGGACGCTCTTTCACACCGTGGATGTAAACCTCGTCAAGGAGCGTACCGGCGAGTACACGCGTAAGCTTGACGATATCGAGAAGGGGATCTCAGGGACCTTCGCGGACCTTCGCTCGCGGAAAAACTTCTCAGGTTTCCTGATGTTGCTGGTAAGCGGCATGGGCGTAGTCATGCTGCTGCTGTCCAAGACGCCAAAAGAGTAAGTGTCCGTTTTACGTTCAGAAAAAAGGAGCAACGGCTGGCCGTTGCTCCTTTTTTTATGCTCGATCCCCTTTTCCCGGAGCGACCGCCGGCGCGATCACGACGGGGATGCTTTATAGCTCTTCTGTTCCTTCATCTCGAACCGAAGCTTACCCGTATATATGGGG
The DNA here is from genome assembly GCA_001805055.1 of Nitrospirae bacterium GWC2_57_13. Taxonomy (GTDB): domain Bacteria; phylum Nitrospirota; class UBA9217; order UBA9217; family UBA9217; genus GWC2-57-13. The sequence goes on along the minus strand of MHDZ01000033.1, from coordinate 50,277 downwards.
ACGGCGAATTTCAGCAGAACTGTATAGAGCATCGCACCCAAAGCCCAGATGCCCATGGTGATCACTATCTCGGACGTCGTGGGAATGTATTCGTATATCTCGCCGAGCGTATCGGGTACGAACCCGGGAACGATCAGCCCCATGCCCTTTTCGATGTAGACACCGATGATGACGAAAATGCATCCAATGTTCAGAGTCGTAAAGTTCTCCCGCGTCCGGGGGAACAGGAACAGGAAAAATGCGGTGATGTTCAGGATCGTCGCCGACCAGATCCACGGAACGAGGGCGGTCTTTCCGTGCAGGCCGAAGTAGAGATACTCGATGGGGTAGGAATGGATGGTACCGGAATAAAACTCCTTGAAGGCTTCGGCGCCGAGCAGGAACAGATTGAGCCCCATGGCGTAGGCGATCAGCTCGGCGATCTTGAAGATGGCGCGGTCGTCGATCTCCACGTCGGACTTCTTCCGGATGAGTTGGAACAGGATCAGCATGATGGCCGGTCCTGAGCAGAATGCCGAGGCCAGAAAGCGAGGCGCCAGGATCGATGCGTTCCAGAAGGGCCGGGCGGACAGGCCGTTGTAGAGGAAGGCCGTCACCGTATGGATGCTGACCGCCCAGGGAATCGAAAGGATGATGAGCGGCCCGATGACCGACATCTTGTACTCCTTTCCGATGGAGAGCTGGTAGAGCACGTAGAACACGATGATCGTGTTGATCGCCAGGTACCCGTTCAGCACCACCACGTCCCAGGCCAGGAGGGACGAGGGAAAGTGCATGGAACCGATGAACGGAAGGATATGCCAGACCCGCAGGGGCCGGCCCATGTCCACCATGATAAAGAGGATGCACATGATAATGGCCGTGATTGCCAGCAGCTCGCCGAAGAGCACGATCTCCTTGATAGGCTTGAAATTGTACAGGTACGCCGGGATCACGAGCAGCACGGCCGCTGCGGCCACACCCACCAGAAAGGTAAAATTAGAGATATAGAGGCCCCACGAGGCCTGGTCGCGCATGGCCGTGGTGATAAGGCCGCGGTGCAACTGGTCCACATAGGCGCTCAGGCCGAGCAGGATGAAGACCGACAGGAAGGCGATCCACGCATAATAGGTCTTGTCGCCGATCAATACCTGCCTGCCGGCGATGAAAAAGTTCCTGATCAGGTTTTTCATGACCGTCCTCCCCCTCACCCGCCGTAGGCAAAGAAGTAATAGAACTTGGGATTGGTGTTCAGGTCCTCCTTCAGGCGGAAGACCCGTTTATGCTCGATCGCGTACCGGATCTCGCTCATGGGGTCGAGCAGGTTGCCGAATTTCCGCGCACCCACGGGGCATGCCTCCACGCAGGCCGGATACCGTCCGGGTTCCTTGCGCGTTCTCTGGATGCAGAAGGTGCATTTTTCGACCACGCCCTTGAACCGGGGGCGATTGCCCAGGTAGTGGGTCTCGGTGTTGAGCTCCTCGGTCTTCCGTCCGGGGTCGGTCCAGTTGAACCGGCGTGCGCCGTAGGGGCAGGCCGCCATGCAGTATCGGCAGCCGATGCACCAGTTGTAGTCGATCACCACGATGCCGTCCTCGTCCTTCCATGTGGCCTGGGTGGGGCAGACACGCACGCAGGGCGGATTCTCGCACTGCTGGCACTGGACCGGCATGTAAAAATACTCCTCCTCCGGGACCGCAGAGGGATTGTAGTACTTCTCCGATTCTTCCAGGTCCACCCACTTCTCGCCCTTCTTGAACCGGAGCACGGTGATCCAGTGGATCTGCGGGTCCTTGGACTGGTTGTTCTCGTCAACGCATCCGTAGACGCACCGGCGGCAGCCGATGCACCGGGAAAGGTCGAGACCGTAGCCGAAGAGCACGCCGGGCAGGGGCTTCTCAATGCCGACGGTTATCTTTTTTTTGTACTTTTGCTCGTATTCCTGCTCAAGCCTCCCGATCACCTTCCTGATCTCTGCCTCGCTCATCTCTCGGAAGTGCTTCTGAAAAAAGGCCTCCCAGATCGAGGCCTCGGCGTCCCGCGAGGGAAGCGCCGTGGCGGCCAGGCCGAGCGCCGCGCCTTTCAGAAAGGTCCTCCGCTGAATGCTGCGTTCTGGTGTCTTTTTGTCTTGCATGGCGTACCTCGCTGCGTCAGGACGCTACTTGATGTCCGACGGCCGCACCGGGGGCGGCAGTGGCTGAATTGGCTTGAACTTCGGATCATGGGGCCAGTGGCAGTGCACACAGAGCAGGTACTGCTTCTCGCCGTTCCACATGCCCGTGCGCTTGCCGTGCAGGCCGGCCTTCCATTCGCGAAGAATGGTGCCGTGGCACTGGCCGCAGAGGTTATAGGACTCTTCGAAGCGTACGATCTTGCCGTTCGCCAGCCGGAGGGTGTCACGGTTGTTCGGGTTGTGGCAGTCGAAGCACCAGCCTCCCGGCATGTGCTTCAACGCAATGTTGTCATGCATGCCCTGGAGCTTCCGTGGATTACGGTCTACAGGCATGCCTGCGTGGCATTGGGAGCAGGGATAGATCCCCGGCGTGAAAGGCGGGGGAGGAACAAATAACTTCTTCGGGACGTCGGGTTCGTGCGTATCGGCGCGAACCGCAGCCGTAGCAGCGGAGAGGAGCAGCCCGAAGAGCATCAGGAGCGTCATGATCGTCTTCTTCATGGGATCACCACCTCCCTGGGAAGCGCGGCCGTCAATGGGCTTCCTTGTACTCGAAGACCGGAAATATCTTGCTGATGAAATAGAACAGCACAAAGGGCATGATGAAGATGCTGAGCGCGCCGAAGAGCCCTTCCTTGAACGTCTCCATGGAGTGCGGCACGATCGGCAAGTGATAGTGCATGTATCCCGCAAAGGTGAGGGAGAAAGCCTGTCCGCCGATCACCACGTTCCAACGCATCATGAACACACCGAAGAGCACGAGCAGCACGCCGAGCAGGGTCCTGCGCAGGGTCAGCCCCGGCGTCAGGAGCAGGATGAGCGGGATCAGGTTCCCGATGGCGTACTGCAGGATGAAGATGCTCGTGAAGTCCTTGCCGTAGATAACGCTGCGCAGCACGTCCCATGACTTGACGGCCGTATATCCGCGGAAGATGAGGTCCAGCACCTCGAGGCTGATGGCGAAGACCATGAAGTACAGCAGGTACTTGGCGGTCATCTGGATCACGTTGATCTCGACGCTCCGGATCTGATCCGTTGTCTGGTAGACACCATAGGTGGTGCGCTTCCGCTTGGCCAGGAACTTGCGGATCTCCATGGTCACGATGTAGGTGAGCATGCAGAGTGCGATGCCCGACACGATCGCGGACATGATGAAGATGACCGGCATGAGCGGCGTCATCCAGAGCGCATTCGCCTTCACGGACCCGAAAATGAACCCGGCGTAGCCGTGGAGGAAACAGGCCACGGGGATGCCGAGTGCGGCCAGGAACTTGATGGCTTTCTCGTCGCGATGCAGGGATTCCTCGCTCACGTCATAGACGCCCAGGGTAAGGGAACAGAAAATGAGATACGAGAACCACTCCATCATCGTCTTGTCCTGCTTCTCGCGAAGCCTGAGAGCGACCTCAACGAAATGCTTCCGGTACAGGAACCAGAGCTCCGAGGCGACGATGGCGCCGTAGGTGAAGAACACAATGCCGAAAGCCGCGATGGCCGAGGTGAAGTGCGGCGTCATGAATACATTAATGCCCCGGAAGGGAAACTGCAAATGGAGCACAATGGGCATCGGCGCCGCAAACAGGAGCGCGAACGAGAACACCAGGGCGAACCGCGCCATGTCCTTGAGCTTCTCGATGCCGAAGACGTGGTAGAGCGACGAGAGCACGAAGGCCCCGGCCACGAGACCGGTCATGAAGGGATACATCACGATCTGGACGCTCCAGTAGATGTACTCGTTGGGCAGGACGAACAGTTCCTTCAGGGTCCAGAGCTCGCCATGTACCATTACCGCACCTCCTCGTCCAGGCCGATGTAGAAGGCCTGGGGTTTCGTCCCGTATTCGCTCTTCAGCACGGCGACGCGCTGGGTCCTGATGATCTTCGTGACCGGGTCGTTGGGGTCCTTGATATTTCCTATCTGGCGTGCGCCGAAGGGGCAGGCGTCCACGCAGGCCGTCTTCATGCCCTTGGTGATGCGGTGGTAGCAGTAGTTGCATTTCTCCGCCGTGTGGTGCACGGGGTGGAAAAATCGCACGCCGTAGGGGCATGCCATGATGCAGTAGCCGCAGCCGATGCACCACGAGCGGTCAACGAGCACTACGCCGTCGGGCGCCTGGTAGGTGGCGCCAACAGGGCAGACCTGCACGCAGGGCGGATTCTCACACTGGTTGCAGAGCTTCGGCACGAAGTAGGCCTTCTCGATGTTGTTGTTCTTCACTTCTTCGTAGTTGCCGAGTCCGAGGTCGATCTTCGAGGTCGTATAGCCGTCGCGGGCGCCCTTGGGGCTGTCGGCCAGGAACTTGCCGTCCTTGGTCAGCACGTAGCGCTCGACCCAGGTGCGGGTTGCATTTGCCTCGTAGGGCACCTCGTTCTCGAGCTTGCAGGCCTTGACGCAGTAGCCGCAGCCCACGCATTTATAGGTGTCGATAAGGAACGCCCACCGCACTCTGGTCTTCTCCGCCGCAACCTGGGCAAAAAGCTTCTTCGGATCGAGGAGCTCGAAGGCCGTCAGGGGCAGGGCCGCACCGGCGACGGTAATGATGGTTTTCTTGATAAAGTCCCGTCGAGTAGTCATCGCATGCCCTCCAGACTGGGATGGTGGGGATTGTGGCACATGGAGCATTCCATGTCGGGATTGTGCGTCTCCGGATCGATGCCCCGGATCTTCGATCGTCCGCTCGTGGGGTAAGGAAGCGGAAAATGGCATCGAAGGCACTGCTGTCTGCTGCGGTCGATAGTAAGCTTTGGGGGATCGCTGGGATGCTCTATTGCCGGGCCGTGGCAATTCTCGCACTGGATGTTCTTGTGGGGGGTTTTGGCGATGCTGTCGTAATTCGCTCCGTGGCAGTCCTTGCAGTATTCCTTGCCCTGGTATTTCACGGAAACCTTTTTCCAGTCCTCTTCATTGGACTTGCGGTGCCAGCCATACATGTACCCCCGTTCTTGTATGCCGAAGTCCTTCGGAACCAGGAAGATCCTGGCCGCCAGGATGAGCGTCACGATCATGAGCACGGCGTACAGCGGCCGCAGAACGTGATTTTTCATGTGCCACTTCCTCCCCTGAAATGAGTGCGCGCGATGATCGAGGCCACGCCGGCTACGGACCTGCACAGTTCCTAGGTCCGGCGCAGGCCGAGCATCGTCAGAAATCCATCCCACAAAATAGCGACAAAGCTGAGCGACAGGCCGGCTACGAGGCCGAAGAGATGCAGCAGCCGCCATTTGATCACGACGAAGAGAATAAGGAAAATAGCGGAAAGCTTCAGCACTGTCAGCACCATGCCGGCGATCTGTGCCGCTGTCCGCGTCATCCCCGGCTTGACATAGATCCGTTCGACGGTCTGGGCAAGCCAGCGGAAATTCAGTACTCCCAGCGCTCCGCCGAAGAGGATGCTTGCCGGAATGAACCACCAACGTTCGGTTTCGCCGGCAACAGCGCTGAACACCGCGACTCCCAGAGCCGCCAGGGCGGTAAGCCCCCCTGTTTTAAACGCCATCTTTCGGACGATGGCCGTTGCTGTTGCATGCAGAGAACCCTTGTCCGTCTCCATCAGTCCTTTTTATCCTTGTCGTTGTCCAATTCCTCGATCCTTCTCGACAGGGTGACGAGGTTCTTGAAGCCCGCGATGATGCCAAGAATGAGGAATACGATCGTCAGCCACGGTGAGGTGCCGAAATATTCATCAAGCTTGAGCCCTATGTAAAAACCGATCACCAGGGCGGCCACAAGCGTGATACCCACGGTGCTCAGCGCGCCGATAAGGCGCCATACCTTTCTATCCTTCTCTTCCATAGAAAACACACGAAGTTAAGAAGATAAGAAGGTATGAAGATGGGAGGTCTTGATTCTCATCTTCCTATCCTCCCAACTTCTCAACTTCATAGCGCCTCACCTTCCAGAGTCTACCTGCAACCCCTGTGATAAAAAACTAAAGCCCCCGCATGCTCTTCCGGGCCGCTTCGATCGTCTTTGCGATGTCCGCCCGCGTATGGGCCAGGGACAGGAAGGCGGCCTCGAACTGGGAAGGGGCAAGGTTCACACCCTGCTTCAGCATGGACTGGAAGAACCTGCCGAAACGCGCCGCATCGGACGTCTTGGCGCTGGCAAAATCCCGCACCTTCCGGTCCGTGAAAAAGGCCGTGAACATGGATCCCACGCGATTGATCGTGACCGGCAGGCCTGCACCCCTGGCCGCCTGCGTCAGCCCCTCTTCAAGCTCGGCCGAAAGCGTCTCCAGGGTCCGGTATACGCCGGGCCTGGAGAGCAGTTTAAGTGTCTCGATCCCCGCTGTCATGGCGATGGGATTGCCCGACAGGGTCCCGGCCTGGTAGACGGGACCGATCGGAGCGATCCTTTCCATGATCGCATGTTTGCCGCCATAGGCGCCCACAGGCAGGCCTCCGCCGATCACTTTCCCCAGACAGGTAAGGTCAGGCGTGATATTGTACCGTTGCTGGGCGCCGCCAAAGGCCACGCGGAAGCCCGTCATGACCTCGTCAAAGATGAGCACGATGCCGTGCCGGTCGCATACCTCGCGAAGGCCTTCGAGAAAACCAGCCTCCGGGGGTACGCACCCCATATTGCCGGCAACGGGTTCGACAATGATGCAGGCGATCTGTGCTCCCTCGCGGGCCGTGATTTCCTGCACGGCGGCCAGATCGTTGAAGGCAACCGTGAGGGTAAGCTTTGCCAGGTCAGCCGGCACGCCGGGGCTGTCAGGAAGTCCGAAGGTGGCGACGCCGCTGCCTGCCTTCACGAGCAGGCTGTCGGCATGGCCGTGGTAGCAGCCGTCGAACTTCAGGATCTTGTCCCTGCCCGTATACCCCCGTGCCGCGCGGATCGCGCTCATGGTCGCTTCCGTTCCCGAGCTGACCATGCGCAGCATCTCAACGGACGGATACGCCTTTTTGACCAGCTTCGCCAGCGTCACCTCAAGCTCGGTCGGCGCGCCAAAGCTCGTACCGTCGGCAACGGCCTTCCGAAGGGCCGCTGTCACCGCGGGATGGGCATGGCCCACGATCATGGGCCCCCAGGACAGAACGTAATCGATGTATTCCTTCCCGTCCGCGTCGGTTATCTTGGAACCCTTTGCCTTCTTGATGAAGAGCGGCTCACCGCCGACGGAACGGAAGGCCCGTACCGGGCTGTTCACGCCACCGGGAATATGCTTTTTCGCCTCTGCAAAAAGCTTTTTTGACCTGGGCCCTGCCATAACTGCTCCTTTCCTGCTCTGGTGAACGGTACAGAGTTCCTGCAACTCTCGAACGCTCGATGGATACGCTGTATGACCTATTATGTTGAATCACAAAAAAATGTCAACAGAAAACCCCGGCGCTGACCTTCAAATCAGCACGAGAGATCAGCTGACAACCGTGCCTGCATGACCGTTATCCTCATCATATTCCCTGGAGAGAGCGCTAATTGCCTGTCACACCCGTCTGATCCGGTGGTGATGCCGATACCGCGATGACTATGCTTGATAAAAAAAACCTGTTCAGGTACAATACTGCATATCTGCTGGCAAAATCGGACATTTCGTCGCCCGCTCCCCGCGCGCGCCAAAAGCAACCCGATAGAGGCTGATAGATCATCGGTTTCCGGCTCGTGGGCTTCAATGAAGTGATCAAGAAAGTTCCCTGGGAGACCCGGGTCGTATTCGGAGCAAGCGTGTCCACAAGAATGGACATGCTCGACACCGGAGCGGGCAAGCGGCTCGCCGACCCGATTCTGCTCATTTACGATGCTCATGCCCGGACCATGGGCATCCCCGAGGCAGCGATCGCGCTCTCAGCGCCCATCTTGACCTCATTTACCATGCTCGTGATCGGGTGTCCACCGATCACGAGCATCGCCTTTGACATCGGGTATTTCAGCCTGTTTGACTTCATCACGGTTGCGGAGCCCTGGGCCATCGTCTGTCTCATCATTGTGCTGCTGGGCGCCTCCATTTACCGACCGCTCACGGGTCCCCGACCCTGCCGTTGTTGGGGATAACGTCATGGCTTAGCCTTGTCTTTTATGGCCCTCTCATACAGGGAAGGGGAATCCAGGAAGGCCCGATCAGGAGAAACAAACATGAAATACCTCATTCTCTTTGCCGCGCTTTTTACGCTTTGGATGGTCTGGTCAGGTATATTCGACGCCTTTCATCTCTCGCTGGGGATCATCTCGTCCGCACTAGTGACTTTTATGACCCACGACCTCATATTCAGGCGCGAAATCCATCCCTATGCGTTTCAAGAGATTATCAGGTTCCTGAAATACATCCCCTGGCTCCTGTACCAGATCGTCTTGTCCAACCTGCATGTGGCTCAGCTTGCCCTGAACCCAAAGATGCCCATTGACCCCCAGCTGGTGAAATTTAAAAGTACGCTTAAAAAAGATGTCTCGCACGTGGTTTTTGGCAACTCCATCACCCTCACTCCGGGCACGATAACGGCGGACATAAGGGATGGAGAATACTATGTCCATGCCCTGAGCAAAAAGACCGCTGAGGACCTGTTGAACAGCGATATGGAACAGAGGATCGCCCATATCTTTGGGGAGGAGTAGATGGAAGACTTCATTCTCGGCATCAGCATTGTTATGGCCCTTCTGGCCATGGTAGTCCTGTACCGGGTGGTGTACGGCCCGACCGTACTGGACAGGATCGTGGGCGCGGGGGTCATCGGCACCAAGACAACTATACTGCTCTGCCTCATGGGGCTTATCTACAAGCGGATCGACATGTTCGTGGATATTGCCCTGGCCTACGCCCTCTTGAACTTTATCGCCACACTTGCCGCCGCGAAATTCTTCCGGGTGAGGAAAAGCATCATGCCGGGCGCGAAATCCTTTAAGGACAGGGAGATGGGCAGATGACGACCACACTATCGATCCTATCGGCGGTTTTGATGATCGTGGGAGCTTTTTTCTTCTTCACAGCGAGCATAGGCATGTTGCGGTTTCCGGATTTCTACACAAGAATGCACGCTGCGGGCAAGGGCGACACCCTCGGCGCGTTCCTTATGCTCTCGGGCATGGCGCTTTACAACCTGCATGCGGGATTCACGCTTGTCGCCTTCCTGGTGAGCGTGAAGATCATGCTGATCGCATTTTTTATCTTTATCGCGAATCCCACGGCCTGTCATGCGATCACCAAGGCCGCGCTCGACGCTGGCGTGGCGCCCTGGACGATGAAGGAGGGGAAGAAATGATCTGGCAACTCGATTTCATCATTCTCATCATGGTCGTTATCTGCGCTGTAGCCGCCATTAACGTGAAGGACCTGCTGAGTTCTGCCATCATCCTCGGGGCCTACAGTTTTCTCATGTGCCTGCTCTGGACGGGAATGGGGGCCGTGGACGTGGCCTTTACCGAGGCCGCGGTCGGCGCCGGCATAAGCACCGCCTTCTTTATCGGCGCCATATTCCAGACGACCAGGAGGACCAACGATTGAAGATCTTCGCGCTGATTGCGGTCATCATCACCGGCGGCCTGCTCGTGTTCAGCACCAACGAGATGCCCGACTGGGGATCCCTTGCGTCTCCGGCCACTACCCATGTTTCGCCCCGGTATCTGGAAAAAACCATTGAAGAAACGGCGACACCCAATGCGGTCACGTCCGTGCTTGCCGACTACAGGGGCTATGACACCCTCGGAGAAACCACGGTCATATTCACCGCAGGGATCGTGTGCATACTTCTGCTGCGACGGGGGAAGAAATCATGATCAAGCAATGCGACAATGTGATAGTCCAGAGTGTAAGCAGGTTTCTGACGCCGTTTATCCTTCTTTTTGCCCTGTACGTGATCGCCCACGGCCACTACAGCCCCGGCGGAGGATTCCAGGGCGGCTGCATACTCGGGGCGAGCTTCATACTCAGTATGATCGCGTACGATATTGCTGAGGTCAAAAGAAGAATGACGGAAAAAATGAACACGGTCCTGACGGGCGTGGGCGTGCTGATATACGCAGGGATCGGGTTTATCTGCCTGCTGCTCGGGGCAAACTATCTTGACTACGGCGTCCTTGCGGAGATCCTGCCGGTGGGAACTGCAAAAGCAAGGGCCCTCGGCACCTTCGGCATAGAGATCGGTGTGGGGATCACGGTCATGGCGGTCATGGTCTCCATATTCCTCAATCTCGCCTCCGGAGGCGAGCACGAGGAAGGGTCGGTGGAATAACATGGAATTCGTGATCGGAAAATATAATTACTGGTTCTATATCTTCCTGATGATGATCGGCTTATATGCCATGATAGCCAAGAAGAACCTCATCAAAAAGCTCGTGGGGATGAACATATTCCAGACCGCGATAATACTCTTTTTCGTATCCATGGGTTCCAAAAAAGGCGCGACTATACCGATCATACAGGCCGGCCAGGCTGTTGACGCGGCCCACTACATGAACCCGCTGCCGCACGTGCTCATGCTGACGGCCATCGTGGTCATGGTGAGCACATTCGGCGTGGCCCTCGCCCTTGCCATACTGATTTACAAGCGGTTCAAGACCCTGGAAGAGGATGAAATGCAATGATAAAAAACGCTCCTGTTCTTATCATCGTAGTGCCGCTCCTGGCATCTCTGATCAACATCATCCTGGGGCTGCGCTGGAGAGCGCTCAGCTTCCCCCTGATGCTGGCGGCCCTTTCCGTGAGCGCAGCATCGAGTTTCATTGCACTCAACACCGTGATTGACTCCGGGACCATTCACTACCGTCTCGGCGGATGGGCGCCGCCCTGGGGCATTGAGTATGTGATAGACCATTTAAGCGGCTTCGTGGCCGTGATCGTATCGTTCGTCAGTCTTGTCATCGCCGTTTATACAAGAAAAAGCATTGAACGGGAGTTTCCCGGCAAGACCGTATATTTCCACTCCATCTTCCTGCTGCTCGTTACCGGCCTGCTCGGCATTGTCGTGACGGGCGACATCTTCAATATCTACGTATTCCTTGAGATAACCTCCCTGGCGAGTTACGCCCTCGTGGCCATCGGACCGGACAAGCGGGCACCGCTCGCGGCCTTCAACTATGTGATCATGGGCACCATCGGGGCCTGTTTTTATCTCCTCGGCGTGGGCTACCTCTATATCATGACAGGCACCCTTAATATCGCGGACCTGTCGAGGCTTCTGCCCGGCCTGTACCATTCCCCGGTGATACAGGTCGCCTTCGCCTTTTTTATGGTGGGAATAGCGCTCAAGATCGCCCTTTTCCCTCTGCACCGATGGCTTCCCGACGCTTATACGCTTGCTCCCTCTGCAGTGAGCGCGCTGGTCGCATCCACCATGACAAAAGTGGGCGCCTATCTGATGATACGGATCATCTTCACGGTGTTCCAGCCGTTTTTTTCCATCGAGGTCCTGCCGGTGATGAACCTCGTGGGCTGGGTGGCTGCAGCGGCAGTGATCTTCGGTTCTGGGTACGCAATCGCCCAGACAGAGCTCAAGAGGATGCTTGCCTATATCCTGATCGCCGAGGTTGGTTACATCGTATTGGGCGTTAGCTTCGCGAACAGGACCGGCCTCACCGGCTCGATCCTGCATATCCTCAACGACTCGTTCATGATGGCATGCCTGTTCCTTGCCGTCGGTGCGATCGCCTATAAGACAAAAAATACGAACATTGCTTCATTATCGCATATCCACAAAACCATGCCCATTACCATGGCCGCCTTTGTCGTGGGAGGCATCTCGGTAGTGGGCATTCCGCCGACAGCCGGTTTTTTCAGCAAGTGGTATCTGGTGCTCGGAGCGATAGAGGCGGGAAAATGGGTGTTTGCAGCAGTGCTTTTGATCAGCAGCCTGATGACCGCCATCGTCTTCTTCAGGATCATCGAGCGAGTGTACTTCACCGCGGCAGACCCCGGTCATGGAAAGAGCGCGAGAGCTGTAATGGATGAGGCGCCACTCGGCATGCTTGTCCCGGTCCTTGTCATGGCTGTTGGGGTCCTGATCCTCGGGTTATTCAGCGGCAGGATCATCACAACCGTGATACAGTTCGCCGTTCCATCGGTTTTCTAGGAGGAAGGATGGAAGTTCTTTGTTCCGCAAGACCATTGCAGGCAGTACTGGTTTCCCTTGTTGCCGCGTTTCTGATACTGCTTTCGGGAGAACGGCACAAAAACCTCAGAGAGACCTGGACCATTCTCGCGGGCGTAATCAAGTTTTCGCTCGTTGCATCCATGGTTCCCTTTATCCTCGATGGAAAGGTGCTTGAATACACGGTTCTGACCATTGCCCCGGGTCTTTTGATCCAGTTCCGGGTGGACGCTCTCGGGATGTTATTCGGCCTCACCGCGTCATTTTTATGGATCATCACGTCATTTTATTCCATCGGTTATGTGAGGTCGTTGAAAGAGCACAACCAGACGAGATATTTCGCCAGCTTCGCGATCGCGCTTTCAGCAACAATGGGAGTGGCCTTTTCCGCTAACCTGTTCACGACCTTCCTGTTCTATGAGATCATCACCATCTGCACATATCCGCTCGTTGCACACAAGGAAACACCGGAGGCCCGAAAAGGTGCGCGGAGATACATAGCCTATCTGCTCGGAACATCCGTAGCGTTCCTGCTCTTTGCGATTTTCCTCACCTACAACGCGGCCGGCACACTCGACTTCTCCCCTCAGGGGATCCTTGCGGGAAAAGCGTCGGACTCCATGCTCATCGTGATCTTTGTCCTTTTCATGGCCGGCATAGGAAAGGCTGCAATGATGCCGTTCCACTCATGGCTGCCCGCTGCCATGGTCGCCCCTACTCCGGTGAGCGCCCTCCTGCACGCCGTGGCCGTGGTGAAGACCGGGGTCTTCGTCGTAGTAAAGGTCGTGCTGCATATATTCGGTGTGAACCTGCTGAAAGACCTCGGACTCGGCACAGCCCTTGCGTATTTCGCTTCATTCACGATCATCGTGGCGTCGATCATCGCCCTCAGAAAGGACAACCTCAAAGCCCGGCTTGCCTACTCAACTGTGAGCCAGCTCTCCTACGTTATCCTCGGCGTCGCTCTTCTCACCCCGTCGGGCATCATTGGCGGCGTCATGCACATCGTTCTGCATGCCTTCGGAAAAATAACCCTCTTCTTTGCCGCCGGTGCGATCTATGTGGCGGCCCACAAGTCCGATATCAGCCAGCTTAGCGGAATCGGCAAAAAAATGCCATTCACCATGGCCGCGTTCACCCTGGGCGCGCTCTCCATGATCGGGATGCCGCCGCTCGGAGGGTTTCTGAGCAAATGGTACATTGCACTCGGCTCAATCGAGGCAGGCCAATGGCCCATTCTCGCGGTTATTGCAGCGAGCACGATCCTGAATTCCAGCTATTTTCTGCCGATAGTGTATGCTGCGTATTTCAAGGAGCCCGCTGCCGAGCATAGGCAGTATCATGGCGTTCGCTCCGAACTCCACACTCCGAACTCCGAACTGAAAATACACGAGGCCCCTGCCCTGATGGTCGTGCCGCTGGTTCTTACCGCGATCGGGGCGGTCGCATTATTTTTCATGCCGTCACTAGTTTTTGATCTTGCGCGGATTGCGGTAACGTCCGTAACCGGAGGGAATTAAGATGCATAATGACCATCAGGAGATCATGGAGCTCAAACACGAGCCTGAGCCGGGATACCTGCGGACTTTCTTCATTGCCGTTTCAATCGGCATCTTATATTTAGTCGCCATTTTTTTATCTGCCTGAAAAGGAGCGCTCTCATGAAGAAAAAGCATCTATTTGATAAGCCGGAGAATTTAAAACGATTCTTAAAGGTTTTTTATATCTCCCTTGTTCTGCTGGTAGTTGTTGATCTGTTTATACCCAAGCATCCTTATTTCACGTGGGAAGAATACCCCTCTTTTTACGCCACCTACGGGTTTGTGGCATGCGTCCTTCTCGTATTGGTGGCAAAATATATTCTTCGCCCCCTTGTCAGGAGAAGGGAAAAATATTATGAATAATGCGCTCCCCCCGTCTGCGATATTCATCCTCGGAGCGCTTTTGATCCCTCTTTTCAAGGGCCGGGTCCGGGCTGCGTACATGCTCATCCTGCCCGTTTTCGCTTTTATAAACCTCCTTAACATACAGGTGGGTACGCACTGGTCCGTTCCATTCCTGGACTATCAGATGGTGTTCGGCAGGGTTGACAGGCTCAGCATGGCCTTTGGATATATCTTCACGATTGTGTCCTTTATCGGGGCGCTCTATGCCGTTCGTGTCAAGGAAGCAGGCCAGCATGTGGCGGCCTTTCTGTATGCGGGAAGCGCATTAGGCGCGGTATTCGCCGGAGACATGCTCTCGTTGTTCGTATTCTGGGAAGTCATGGCGTTCGCGGCGGCGTATCTTGTCTGGGCAGGCAAGAGGGCCGGATCCCAGGCGGCCGGTTTCAGGTATCTTCTGGTCCATATCTTCGGCGGGCTCTGTCTCCTTGTGGGCATACTCATCCATGTGCATACCACCGGGTCAATCGAATTCGGGTATCTGGGCTTAAACAGCCTTGCGTCTTATTTTATCCTGATCGGATTCGGAATAAACGGCGCCTTCCCGCTTCTCCATGCGTGGCTTCCGGATGCTTATCCGGAGTCGACTTTTTCCGGCACGGTTTTTTTGAGCGCCTTTACCACCAAGACCGCCGTCTATGTTCTTGCGAGGTCTTTTCCCGGCACCGACCTGTTGATCTGGATCGGCGTCGCAATGACTGCTTTCCCCATCTTTTACGCGGTCATTGAAAACGATTTGAGAAAGGTGCTATCCTACAGCCTGATCAACCAGGTCGGGTTCATGGTGACGGGCATCGGGATTGGCACAGCGCTTTCGCTGAACGGTACGGTCGCCCATGCCTTTGCCCATATCCTGTACAAGGCCCTGCTCTTCATGTCAATGGGCGCGGTTCTGCACCAAACAGGTAAAATAAACGCCACCGACCTCGGCGGACTGTACAAGAGTATGCCGCTTACGACCCTATTCTGCATCATTGGCGCCGCATCAATATCAGGTTTCCCTCTCTTTAGTGGATTCGTGAGCAAATCCATGATCGTGAGTGCGTCCGGTCACGAGGGCCTGACTTTCATATGGTTTGTCCTTATTTTCGCCTCTGCAGGTGTTTTTCACCATTCCGGAATTAAAATCCCGTATTTTGCGTTCTTCTCTCACGACTCGGGAATCCGAACAAAAGAGGCCCCGCTCAACATGCTTCTCGCCATGGGGATCGCCGCCTTCCTTTGCATTTTCATCGGCGTATTCCCCGGATATCTATACAGCATACTGCCGCATCCTGTTGACTATGCGCCGTACACGGGCGCCCATGTTATTGACCAGCTGCAGTTGCTGTTCTTCTCGGCTCTGGCTTTCACCCTACTGTTGCTGTCTGGAATATATCCTGCTGAGATCAGGGCGACAAACCTCGATGCCGACTGGTTTTACCGGAAGGGCGCCAGGGCATTCATGTGGGTTGTAAATAATCCGATGGCGAGGTTAGGGGTATGGATAAACAGAGTCGCTTTTGACGCGATCCCTTCTTCCCTGTCATGGTTCAGTAAAAATCCGCTTTCGGCGGTAAAAATCGGTGCGGACACCCTGTTGTTGAGGTTCAGCAGAGAAGAACAGAAGGCAGGCATTGGGCAAAGACTGAAGGCGGAGAAGGCGGCTT
This sequence comes from Nitrospirae bacterium GWC2_57_13, assembly GCA_001805055.1. GTDB lineage: Bacteria > Nitrospirota > UBA9217 > UBA9217 > UBA9217 > GWC2-57-13. The sequence goes on along the minus strand of MHDZ01000033.1, from coordinate 34,514 downwards.
TTCCCGGAGACATTGTAAAGAACCGGCCCATCGGCCAGAGCGTCCTCTGGGCAACATTGTTCCTATTCGCCTATCTCCTCCTGAAATACTAGCAGTAACAGGTTCGCGGCTGAAGAGTCACACGCGCTTATTCAACCCTTCCCCTTACATCAGGGGAAGGGTTTTTATTTTGATCCCTCCGGGGCAGACGATATCGGCGTCGAGATCACGCAACTGGATTTATCTCGTTATTGCTTCAGGCTCAGCAGATAATCAACCAGTTCCTGCCGCTCCGAATCAGTGACATCAGGCTTCGGCATCAGGACGCCCGGCTTGACCGCCTGCGGATCGGCAAGGAATTTGTCGAGCCACGCACGGTCCTTCCGCGCACCCACGCCGGTCAGGTCAGGGCCGATGGTCCCGCCTTTGCCATGGATGCTGTGGCAGGCAACGCACCCGGACCGCGCATATACCTGGCGGCCCGCCAGGGCCGATTCTTCCGTCACGGCAGGGACGCCTACGATCGGGGCCCGGGCCCCGGCAATGGTCAGCGCCATAACACCAGCAACGGCCAGTGCTGCCGCGGTCATCATGGCCTTCCTGCGCCAGGGATCCCTTTCCGGCCTGCGATCTATGAACGGTACGAGCAGCAGCAGTGTGATCACCACCGTAGGCAGGACCACGGTCCCGATCAATTCAAAGGGCCCCTCGAAGATGCGCAGCATCTGGAACACGGCATAGAAGTACCATTCCGGCCGGGGATTATAGGTGCTGTCAGTCGGATCTGCCTGGGGCTCCAGAGGGGCCGGGAAGAAATGGGCAAATGACGAAAGGGCGAGAACCAGCAGCAGGATGAAAATACTGTCCTTGAATATCTGGTGCGGGAAGAGCGGCTCCGATCGATAGGGCGTGCGCTCCGCAGCATTCCATGTGCCGCCGGCCCCGGCCCGCTCAAGCAGGAACACATGAAGACCTGCAAGTAGCGCAAGGCTCCAGGGCAGGATATAGGTATGGATCGTGAAGAACCGGCTCAGAGCAAAATCTCCGAGTTCGGCTCCGCCGCGAATGATCCGCAGCAGAAATCCGCCCACGACGGGCACCGTCCCGGCCACGTTCGTCCCGACTACGGTGGCCCAATAGGCCTTCTGGTCCCAGGGCAGCAGATAGCCTGTAAAGGCGAATCCGAATACGATCAGAAAGAGACCGGTGCCGACGAGCCAAACGACCTCCCGCGGCTTCTTGTAGGCCCCGAACACGAAGACGCGCAGCATATGCAGTGACACGAGCACCACCATGAATGTTGCGCCCCAGTGATGCAACCCGCGGACAAAGCTTCCGAACAGGGCTTCCTCCTGAATGTACTTGACGCTCTGGTAGGCGTGGTCCGGCACGGGCGCATAGTACAGCGTCAGCAGAATGCCGGTCACCATCTGGAGCGCGAACACAAAGAGCAGCGAGGACCCAAGTACGTAGAACCAACTCGACCCTCCCGGGATGGGCCGGTTCGTCATGGTCTCCCAAAGATTTCGCACCTCGATCCGTTCATCAAGCCAGTCAAGCACCCGTTTCAGCATGACGCCTCCTCCAAGCAAGCACCTTCTTCGGCGTGCCCAGTTGAAATATCTCGAATTTTACCAGGACCCGTCCGTTGTCCAGTCTCGACTCCATGACATCAAGCGCCCTCGGCGCAGGGCCGGAAAGCACTTTGCCGTTTATATCGAAAACACTGGCGTGGCAGGGGCATTCAAAGCGCTGCGTTGCCGCAAGCCACCGGTATCCGCATCCCAGATGCGGACAACTCGGAGAGAAGACGACTATGATTCCAGTCTCCTGCTTCACGAACCAGGCTGCCCGCTCGACCTTTTCCTCCCGCCAGCCCTTTTTGACGACCTCGTAAAAACGGCGTTCCTGAGGAACATTCACTCTCAGGTCCCGAGCGGTGCCGGCATCGCTCCATCCGCTCTCGCGGCGCTTCAACGCCGGAAAGATGCTGAACCCCCCGAGGGGGACAGCCAGCGCCGCACCGATGAAGGCGAAAATGGAAACCATCGTCCGTATCATGAAATTTCGTCGCGTAATACCCTCTTCGCTCATTCCTGCCTCCCTTCAGTTCCTCGCCCTGCATTGCAGGGGAGGAAAACGAAATCCGCCGCTGACGGACCCCGCTGACGCAATGCCACCCTGATACTTATGGATAGAGATAGTGGCCCGAGAAGCCACCCGGGAGAAGATGTTTTTCTGAACTCGCGGCTGGCGCGAACCTGTCTGCAGAAGACTACTTTTTATTCTATCGGAACCAGCCGAATTGTCAAGGTTGAGCCCCTCCTTGTGTCCCCCGAGGCTCGGGACAGCCGCTGGATCAGATTATAAGCAGATCACGTTCTCCCAGCAAGAAGCGCCGCGCCAGCAGGAGAAGCTTGAGATAGTAGTTGTCTAAACAAGGGACGAAGTCGGAGGCAGCAACGGTCCTGCGCTCTTTCGTTCCGCGGGGATGAAAAAATGCCCCCTCGGCGGATGGGACAGCATGGGAAAAAAGGGCAATCCCCACGCTGACCTCGAGCTCGAGCAGACCGTCCACTTCACTATGCTGGAGTGCTAGCTCTCCCGGATCGAGCTCCCGCTCAAGCAGGAACACGTCCTGGAATTCGAATTCTCGCAGACCGCCGTCAAAACAGTATACAAAGACCCTTCGCCCGACAGGCATAAAATCGCTGAAATCCGTTGTTATCCCCAGTTCCTCCCTGCATTCGCGGGGTCCGGCCGTGCCGGCCTCTTCTCCCGTGCTGTAATGTCCGCCGACCGTGACGTCGAACCGCCCGGGCGCAAGGAGCTTTTGGCGGGAGCGAAGCTGAAAGAAAGCGTGAAAATTTCCTGACCTTCGATGCACGATCAGACAATGAAAGGCGCCGTGCCATTGCCCCTGGTGATGGACGTCGGCCCGCAGCATAGCCTGCCCTGTTTTTTTGCCGGCGCAGTCCAGTACGTCGATATATTCCTTCGGTTCGCTCATGGATCAAGGGGAAATGGTCAAAGGGAATCGGCAGGAGAATGAAGAATGCCGGTCCTGTCGAGGATCGAGAGGCTGAAGGTTAGTGAAGCCTGCCTGCCGACCGGCTGCGGGGAGGCGGGAAAGGTGTCGGTGCAGTTCAGGAAAGATTCATTCTTTCCCGTCGACCATTTCCCGCATTTCCTTGCCGGCTTTGAAGAAAGGCACCTTCTTCGGCGGAACATGGACCGTGTCGCCGGTCTTGGGATTCCGGCCCTCTTTTGCCCGGCGATGGCGAATTCGAAAGCTCCCGAAGCCCCTGATCTCGACCTTATCCTCCCTTGAGAGGGCGTCCTTGATGCTGTCGAGCACCGTATTGACGACAACCTCCACCTGTTTTCGCGTCAGGCTGGGCCTCTTTTCGGCAATTCTGTCAATGAGCTCCGCTTTCGTCATAGCTCCTCCTTGAGCTTACTGGTAGAGATACTGCAGACGCGTATGATTTCTTCCCATGGCATCGCTCAGCACATCGGCGATCCATGATGCGGTCTCCTGCTTCAAATAATCAAAAAACTGGGTCTTTCGCTCCCTGCTGACCATCCGGGGTTTTCCCTTGATGCCCGCAAGATCGGCAGCAGCCTGGATGCTGGCGGAGAGGTCGCCAAGCTGGTCAACGAGCTTCAACTCGTAAGCCTGGCGTCCTGTGAAGATGCGGCCGTCGGCAATAGCCCTGATGTCCTGTAGAGGGATGTTTCTTCCTTCTGCCACGGCTTCAATGAACTGGCTATGAACATCATCGATCACGTTCTGAAGGAGTTCCTTCTCCTGTGCCGTCATCTCGCGATAGGGAGAACCCACGTCCTTGTACTTGCCGGCCTTCAGGACCATGCCCTTGACGCCGATCTTCTCCAGGAGACGTTCAAGATTTGCGAACTCCATCTTGACGCCGATGCTTCCGGTGAGCGTCCCCGGGTTCGCCACGATCCGGTCCGCGGCAGCGGCGATATAGTAGCCTCCTGACGCGGCAACGGACCCCATGGAAACAACTACCTTCTTCCCTTCTGTCCGGGCGTTCTTCAGCGCCTCATAGATCTCCTGCGCCGGAACCACGGCCCCGCCGGGAGAATCCACCCTTACCACGATGGCCTTGATCGACGAATCCTCGGTATAATTTTTCACCTCGTCGACGATGCGTTCCGACGAGATCAGCACACCCTCTACCTTGACCAGGGCTATCCTGTCCAGGCCGGGCAGGGGCTTCATCGGTGAAAGGGCCTTGCCGCGGATCAGAAAGGAGGCCAGCGACAGCACGATAAAAAAAGCCACACCGAGCGCGATGACGGTCATGAACACCATGATGACACTGTTCTTTTTCATAGGGGTTTCAGTTCCTGCCTTTCAGAAGCGCACCGATAGTGGTATCGAACTTGTCCTGCTGTCCCAGGTAGTCCTTCACACTCTCGCGGTCCTTCCCCTTCACAAGCGCCTTGATCGAGAGCGCGACCTTTCGCTCTCCCCTGTCCACCTTGATCACCCGGGCCGTCACTTCGTCGCCTTCCTTGATCCCCTCTGATTCCCGCGGGATCTCCGAGGCGGGGATCAGGCCCTCGATGCCGAACTCAAGTCCGACGAAGAGCCCGAATTCGGCGGCTTTGACGACTTTCACCGTCTCGTCCCTGCCCATGGCATAGCGTTCGGGTATCCCCTTATCCCAGGGATCGGCATCGAGCTGCTTCAGTCCCAGGGAGATGCGCTCCTTCTGAGCGTCGATGTTCAGCACCATAGACTTCACAGTCTGGCCCTTTTTCAGCAACTCCGAAGGATGCTTGATGTGCCTGGTCCAGGACAGGTCAGACACATGGATCAAGCCGTCGATGCCCTCTTCGATCCCGACGAAAGCGCCGAAATCGGTGATCGTCTTGATCTTGCCCTCCACGACCGTCCCTGCAGGATAGCGGTCGGCGATGGTCTGCCACGGATTGGGCTCCACCTGCTTCATCCCGAGTGAGATGCGCTTGGCCGACGGGTCCACGGACAACACCTGCACCTCGATCTCGTCGTCCAGGGACACGACTCTGGAGGGATGCTTGACCTTCTGGGTCCAGGACATTTCCGAGACATGCACGAGCCCCTCCACGCCGGGCTCGAGCTCGATAAAAGCGCCGTACTCGGCAAGATTCACGACTTTGCCGCGCACCCGCCCGTTGACGGGAAAACGATCTGCCACCCGGAGCCAGGGGTCTTCCGTCTGCTGCTTAAGACCCAGTGAGACCTTCTGCCGCTCGGTATCAAATTTCAACACCACTACGTCGATGGACTGACCCGTGCTGAGCAGGTCCGAGGGATGGCCGATCCGCCCCCAGGACATGTCGGTGATGTGCAGCAGGCCGTCGATGCCGCCCAGATCTATGAATGCACCATAATCCGTGATGTTCTTGACAATGCCCTTCACGGTCTGTCCGTCGGCCAATTTCGCCAGCGTCTCCTCTTTCTGCGAAGCGCTCTGCTGTTCCAGGATGGCCCTGCGGGAGACGACGATATTCCCCCTGCCGGGGTTCATCTTGATTATCTTCACATCAAGGACTTTGCCGAGATACTGGTCCAGGTTCCGCAGGGGCCGCATATCGATCTGCGAACCGGGCAGAAAGGCGCTCACGCCGATATCGACGGACAGCCCGCCCTTGACCTTCGCGAGGACTTTGCTCTTGATCGGAGAACCGCTCTGGTAGGCATTGTTCAAATGGTCCCAGGCCTGCATCCGCTTCGCTTTTTCCCGGGACAGCCTCAGATTTCCGTGGGAGTCCTCACCCGATTCAAGAAAGACCTCGATCTCATCACCGGGCTGAAGGCTGGCAAGCTCATCAGCCGTGAACTGATCAACAGGAATCATACCGTCGGACTTGTAGCCCACGTCGACCATCACCGAACCGGCCAGAACCTGCGCAATCGTACCTTTCACGACCGACCCTTGTTTGAAACTTTTCAAGGACTGGTTATACAGGTTTTCGAACTCATTCTGCCCCTGCTCGCCGGTCCTTTCTTCGCCTTCGTATTCGAAGTCTTGTTCCTTGTCGATCATGAAAAGGATTCCCCTCCCCCGTGGTTTAGATCAAAGGTCGCGCTACTGCCCGGTGTTCTCTGCCTGCAGCCTTCTGAGCACATCATCGATGATCCAGTCGGGTGTGGATGCGCCTGCAGTGATGCCCACCGTCCCTGCGTCCTTCACCCAGTCCGATTGTATCTCATCGGCCGTTTCGATGTGATAGGTCTGCTTGCCTTCCTCGCGGCACAGGGAAACAAGACGCGTCGTGTTGGCGCTGTTCCTACCGCCCACCACGATCATGACGTCAACCTTCCCGGCAAGGGTTTGCGTTGATTCCTGCCGTTCAGCCGTTGAGGTGCAGATGGTGTTGAATATCTTCAATTCCTTTGAAAGTTCAAGTAATTTTAGCACAACTCCGGAAAAATTGCTATATGCCTGTGTGGTCTGGGCCACCACGCCGATCCGCTGCTGAAACTGCGTACCCGCTACCGCCTCAGGAGTCTCCACGACCAGGGCATCGGGTCCGGCATGACCCAGAATGCTGTGCACTTCGGGATGCTTCTTCTCCCCCACTACCACGACCTGATACCCCTCTTCGCGCAGCAAAGCCGCATGCCGCTGGGCCTTGCCCACAAAGGGGCAGGTCAGATCTATGATCGTGAGACCCTTGTCCCGCGCCCTGGCAAGGACGGAGGGAGGCACGCCATGGGAGCGGATAATGACGGCATCGCCCGTTGACAGGACGTCAAGGCTCTCAACGGTCTCGACCCCTTCCCGCCGGAGCCGATCGACCTCCTGGGGATTATGAATGAGCGGCCCCAGGCAATAGCCCCTGCCTTTCGATGCCGCCTTGAAGGCCGTCTCGATGGCCCGTTTGACGCCGAAACAGAATCCGGCTTTTTCCGCCAGAATGATCTTCATACCCTGCCGGCCCTTCTTGATCCTATCTCACCGAGCATTCGCTCAAGCACTTCCTCGACCGTCAGCCTGCTCGAATCGATAAGGATCGCATCATCGGCCTTCCGAAGGGGGGCGATATCGCGCCGGCTGTCCTGCAGGTCGCGCATCGCAATCTCTCCGGTGATACGGGCGAGTTCAACGTCCAGTCCCTTCTCTTTCAGTTCCTGGTAGCGTCTTCGGCCCCGCTCTTCCGCGGTAGCGTCGAGATAGAACTTTACCTCTGCGTCGGGAAAGACCACCGTGCCGATGTCCCGCCCGTCCATCACCACGCCTCCATCCGCCCCGAGTTCCCGCTGCAGTTCCAGCAGGCGGGCGCGCACGGTCTTAGACCGTGAGACTGCAGACGCGGCCATGCCCATTTCAGGCGTACGGATCTCTCCGCTCACGTCCCTGCCGTCCACAGAAACCTTCGGATCAGCGCTGCCTCCATTGAAGGTCACCTTGGTCCTGCTGACCAGCTCCGCCAGGGCATGTTCGTCGGCAAGGTCGATCCCCTCGCGCGTTGCCTTCCAACCGATGGCACGGTACATGGCGCCCGTGTCGATATAGGCATATTTCAGACGGCGGGCCAGCAGCTTAGCGATCGTGCTCTTCCCCGCCCCTGAGGGCCCATCAATGGCTATGACCGGCCCCTGTGCTCGTTTGATCATAATGTCTGCAGCCTCGCTGCTTCACGCTCCTATCCTACCGGCATTCCCTGCCCGTCAGTTTTCTGCACGAAGCCTTTAACTGCGAAGTCACCGCATCGGACGGGCTTTTCCTGATCATCTCGGTGATTCCTGCAGCCCCCCGCTGATCGCCAAGATCGGCCAGCGCTTCACCGACGACCGCTTCTTTTCCTGCGCGACGCTTCGGATCGGCCGCAAGCTTCAGGAGCGGATCAAGGGCTCGCAGATCCCTGGACTGTCCGAGCGCGGAGATGATCGGTCGCAGATCACGACTGCCGGGATCTGCGAAAAGCGCCAGCAAGCGGTCCGTGGCCCGCGATTCCTGCAGGCCGCCCAGGATCTCCACGGCAATGCCGACCACATAAGGATCAGATGAGTCGGCAAGCTGCAGGACAACACCTACCGGTTTCCATCCTGCCGCCGTGAGAGACCGGATGAGCGCCCCCATTCTCATGGAGTCCAGGGCCGTCAAGGTCCGCGTGAGCGGTCCGGCGGTTTCCTCTTCCGGATAGAGGGAAAGCGCCCGCGCCGTGGCTGTCCGGATCAGGTCGTTCGGGTTCACGATCTCGCGCATCAGCGTTGGTATGACCGTGTTGTCTCCCAGAACGCCGAGCGCTGTCGCGGCCTCGGCCCTGACCTCGGGTTGTCCGGACATGTCCGTATACAGGAACAGCAGGAAATCCCGGGCCGTGCGCTCTTTCAAAGCAGCCAGCTTTCCGAGCGATGTTGTTCGATGAGTGAGATCATTCCGCAGGTTCGCCCCTTCCTCGGCACGGGAGCGCGCTTCGGGGTCCCTGATGCTTAGGATGCTTTTCAGCAGAACCTGCAGGTCGTTCCCTGATGCTGCGCCATAGGCGCCTGCGAAATCGGCAAGACGCGCCGGCGTCACCGTAAGCAGCAGGGATTTCGGGGTCGGCGCGGGCCTGCGCATGCCCGACGGTTTCGCGTCCCGCACCATGACCGTCAGCGTATTCTCTTTCTTCAGCGTTACATAGCAGGCGATCACCGCGTGCAGATAGGGGTTCTCCTGCAGGACCTTTTCGCCGTTCACCATGACCTCCAGAAAGTCCGGCCGCTCGAGCGGAACAGTCCCGTTCTGGAGCTTCAGCATATATCTGCCTTCACGGACCTTGACGACATCGCTGGAGCGGTTTTCCAGCCCGAACCTCTCCCGAACCTCATAGGTCTTCGGGCCGAAGACCGGCTTCTCATCGGCCGCCCAGGACAGGGGCGCCGCAATCACTGCAACGAACAGGATCACTAGTATATTGACGGCCTTCATGCATCCACCTCGCGTTTCTGGAGTTGTTTTGAGCCGATCCGGAAGAAGCGGCTGCCGAGAGTCATGAAGCCGTTTTCCTCAGCAACCCTTCGAATCCCGGAAAGGACGTATCGATCCACTCCTTGCCGGCGATGGTTGTCTCTCCCCGCGCCGCCAGCCCGGCCACGGCAAGAGACATGGCGATGCGGTGGTCGCCGTGGCTCTCGCACCGGGTGCCTGTAAGGGCGCTGCCGCCCGTTATCTCCATCCCGTCGGAATGCTCTTTGATCTGCACACCCATCTTCCGCAGTTCCGCGGCAATCGTCGCTATGCGGTCGGATTCCTTTACCCTGAGCTCAGCGGCATCGCGGATCACAGTCGTACCGGCCGCATATGCCGCAGCAACGCTCAGCACGGGGATCTCGTCGATGGCCCGAGGTACTACACCGCCGCTGATCTGAACGGATTTGAGCGGCCGGTGCCTGATCCGCACATCGGCCACGGGTTCCCCTGCCTGATCGCGCTCTTTTTCGAGCGTTATGTCCGCTCCCATCTGGAGGAGAATATCGATGATTCCCGTGCGCGTCGGGTTGACACCCACGTTCGTGATCAGGAGATCAGAGCCGGGGACCACGGCGGCGGCTACCATGAAGAAAGCTGCCGAAGAGATATCAGCTGGAATGACGACCGGACCGCCTGCCGTGAGGGGACGCCTCCCGCGCACGCTCACAGAGAGCCCTGATTCGGCCACGTCAGCGCCGAAATAACGAAGCATACGCTCCGTATGGTCACGCGATTTGTGCGGCTCGCTCACCGTGGTTACGCCGTCGGCATAGAGACCGCACAGCAGCAGTGCTGATTTCACCTGGGCGCTCGCCACCGGGGAAGCGAATTCGACTGCCTTCAGCGCCGCCCCCCCGCCCCGGATCGCCAGCGGCGCGAGCTTCCCATTGCTGCGGCCGTCGATCATGGATCCCATCCGGCGAAGGGGCTCCACAATGCGCGCCATGGGGCGCTTTCTCAGATACTGATCGCCCGTCAGGACGGAAAAAAAATTCTGCCCGGCCAAAAGACCGGCCAGCAGCCGCATGCCTGTTCCCGAGTTGCCCAGGTCGAGCACGCCGGCAGGCTCAGACAGGCCGTCCAGCCCCTTGCCGTGCACCAGCATGCGGTCCGTGCCGAGTCCCTCGACGGTGATCCCGAGCTGCTGCACGGCCTTGGCCGTGTTCAGCGTGTCCTCGGCAGTAAGAAAACCGGATATCTCCGTGGTACCTTCGGCTATGGCCGCGAACATCACGGCACGGTGGGACAGGGACTTGTCTCCGGGTGTGGTGATCGCTCCGTGAAGGCCGCGCGAAGGTTGTATGAGAAGGTCAGCCATGGTTTCCAATCATCCCGCCGCGCCGAACGGCAACGGCCTCAGGACGTCACTTCAATCCCTTCCGTACGTCGCTGGCCGACCGGAACAGCCCTTCAAGCTTGTTGCTGTCCTTCGTTCGAATGGCGCGCTTCATCATATTCAACGAGAACTGGTACCGATCGATCATTTCGATGATGTTATTCCCGTTCAGAAGGCAAATATCCCGCCACATTTCGGGAGAACTGGCCGCGATGCGCGTGAAGTCCCTGAACCCTCCGCCGGAAAAATCAATGTATTCTTCGCTGCCCGTGTTCAGTTCGGCCACAGTGCAGACCATGGCATAGGCCGCCACATGCGGAAGGTGGCTAACAGCAGCAAAGACCCGATCGTGCAGATCAGCATCCATGCGCCGCACCTGCGCACCTGCCGCCCGGCACAGCGTTTCCACCGCTGCAAGCGCTTCGGGATCGGTCCGCTCCGTAGGCGTCAGGATCCACCGCGCCCCCTGGAACAGCACTTCCGTAGATTCGGAGACGCCCGACTTCTCCTTGCCAGCTATGGGATGACCGGGAACATAGCGGATGTTTTTCGGCAACAGCTTCTCGAGCGCTTTAACGAACCTGCCCTTTACGCTTCCTACATCGGTGACGATGGCGCCCTCTTTCATGCGCGGGCCGATCTCACGGGCGATCGCTTCGAAGGTTGCCACGGGCGTTGCGAGGACCACCAGGTCGGCGCCCTCGACAGCCTCACCCAGATTTTCGGCGATCCGGTCGACCACTCCCAGCCCAAGCGCCTCTTCCAGGGTGGCTTTGCTCCTGCCAGCGCCCGTGATGGTTCCCGCAAGCTTCCCCGTTTTCATGACCCGGGCCAGAGAGCCGCCGATCAGACCGACGCCGATAATGGTAACATTGTTAAAATGGATCATAGCTTTTTTATATATTCCAGGGTCCAAGAATCAAACGACAAAATTTTTCAACAACCAAAATCCAAAACACTTTCGATCATCCTGAAAAGAACATTTGGACGCGGATAACATCCGATAAGATCAGATAAAAACAGACAAAAAAATTGCTGTTGAAAAAGAATCCCCTTTGGGGTGAATGCCCTTTCTGTCCGAATGCCTGGTTTAATCTGCAAAAATCTGCGTTTACCCCGTTAGCAGATTCTTATTTCTAACGGGGTGAATCTGCGGCCAACTGCCGTTTCTAGGATCATTGAAATGGGGAATTCTACCCTAGAGATCTCTCCCTACGGCCTGCGCGATCACCCGCATTTCGCTCATCAGCTGGCGGAACATCTTGGGCTTGAGCGACTGCTCGCCGTCGCAAAGCGCTTCTTCAGGATTTGAGTGCACCTCGATGAGCAGTCCGTCCGCTCCCGCGGCTACGGCCGCTCTGGCCATGGGCGGCACCAGTTCCCATTTACCCACGGCATGGCTTGGGTCAACGATTACCGGAAGATGGGTGAGCTGCTTCAGCACCGGCACAGCCGAAAGATCGAGCGTGTTTCGCGTTTCCGTTTCATAGGTGCGTATGCCCCGTTCGCACAGTATCACGTCATGATTCCCTTCCGACATGATGTACTCGGCCGACATCAGCCATTCCTTGATCGTGGCCGAGATGCCGCGTTTCAGCAGCACCGGCTTCCGATAGGTTCCCACTTCCTTCAAGAGACGAAAATTCTGCATGTTCCGGGCGCCTATCTGCAGCACATCTGCATACTTCACGATCAGCTCAATGTCCCGGGGATCCATCACCTCGGTGACAACGGGAAGGCCTGTTTTCTGCCGGGCCTCGGCGAGGTACTTGAGGCCCTCCTCTTCCAACCCCTGAAAACTGTAGGGCGAGGTGCGCGGTTTGAATGCCCCTCCGCGAATGAAGGCGGCCCCCGCTCCTTTCACTTCCCCGGCGATCTCCAGCAGCTGCTCTCTGCTCTCCACGGCGCAGGGTCCCGCCATGACGACCAGCTTCCTTCCGCCGATCTCCGCCCCCCCGATACGGATGACCGAATTCTCCTGTTTGAAATCCCGGCTCGCAAGCTTGAAGGGTTTCAGGATGGGCAATACCTTTTCTACGCCAGGAAAAGCCTCGAGGGGAATGGTCCGCAGAATACGTTCATCGCCGATGGCCCCGATAACGGTGCGCTCTGTTCCGGCCGACACGTGCGCCTTCAACCCGAGCCCCGTGAGCTTCTCGATGATATGATCCATCTGCTCCCGGGTGGTATCTGGCTTCAGAACGATGATCATAAATGTTCTCTCTCCGGCATGCGTCCCTCTGCAAACTGACGGTCCACCACACAGCGCCTGCGGACGACCATCAGCTCTTCAGCGCCGCATCGAGCTCCGCAATGAACCGTTTGTTCTCTTCGTCGAGCCCGATGGTAACGCGAAGGCGCTTCCCTCCCATGGGACGGATGATAACGCCCTTTCGCAGGAGCGTGTCATAGATGTCGCCGCAATCGCGGCCCGTCTCAAAAAAAATGAAATTGGTTTCCGTGGGGACATAGGAGACGCCGAGCTGCTCGAAGGCCTGGTACAGATACTTTTTGCCTTCGTTGTTAACGGCGATCGATCTCTCCACGTGCTTTCGGTCCGCCAGGGCCGCAAGGGCGGCTGCCTGGCCGAGGGAGTTCGTATTGAATGGCTGCCTCACGTTGTTCAACAGACCGGCGATCTCGGCAGTGGTGATGCCGTAGCCGATACGAAGCCCCGCAAGGCCGTAGATCTTCGAAAAGGTGCGGAGCGCGAGCACGTTATTGCCCTCTCTCAGATAATCCAGGGCGTCGGGATAGTCGACTCTCGTCACGTACTCACCGTAGGCTTCGTCAAGGGCCACGAGTACATGGTCCGGCACCCTGCCCATGAACCGGTCCAACTCGGCCTTCGTGTTCATGGTCCCCGTGGGATTGTTCGGATTCGCGATGAAAACGATCCTGGTGCGCGGTGTGATCCGTTCAGCCATGGCGTCGAGATCGTGGGTGTATTCCCGGCAAGGCACGATGATGTTCGTGCCGCCCGCAGCCTGGACGATCATTTTGTACACGACAAAGGAAGGAACAGCCGATACGACCTCGTCGCCGGGCTGCACAAAGGTGCGCACCGCCAGTTCGATCAGTTCGTTCGACCCGTTGCCCAGGATGATCTGGCCGATCTCCACTCCGTACCGGGTGGCGAGGGCCTTTGCAAGATAAAAGCCGCTGCCGTCGGGATAACGATTCAGCCCTTCCAGCGCCTTTTTGGCCGCAGCAACTGCCTTGGACGACGGCCCGAGCGGATTCTCATTCGATGCGAGCTTTATGCTCCCGCTGATGCCCAGCTCGCGCTCCAGTTCCTCGATCGGCTTTCCAGGAACGTAGGGATTAATACTCTTGATATTTTCGGAAACAATCATGGCTTTTCAGTAGACTCCCGGTCTCTCTTAATTTCTCATGCTAGTGAAACTATCCAGGTGATAAAACCAATCACAAGCGATAGGCGCGGTAAGCGTGTGTGGAAATGTTGATGCTGCAGTGCCGAATTCCAGACGCAGCACCCTGCAATCGATGCTAGTGGCTCTTCGAATAGGACCCGAGCACCTTCAGGAACAGACACTCAGCTCTCAGCTCGCCGATGGCCTTGGCGACTTTTTCTTCCTCGATATGCCCCTCCAAATCGAGAAAAAATACGTAATCCCAGACCTTCCGGCCCGAGGGCCGCGCATCGAGACGGTTGAGGTTGATCCCTGCATCAACAAAGGGCTGGAGCATCGCATGCAGCGCGCCAACACGGTCCTTGATGGAGAACATGATGGAGGTTTTGTCTTTTCCCGTCCTGCCCGGCGACCGTTTTGCGACGACGAGAAAACGGGTAACGTTGTGCGGATTGTCCTCGATCTTCCGGGCAACGATCTGAAGGCCGTAGAGCATGGCCGCCATCTCGCTGGCAATGGCGCCCGCTTCGGGATCATCCTTGGCCATCTCCGCGGCCCGGGCGGTGCTCGGCGCATCGAATATGGGGATGCCGGATGCATTTTTCTCGAGCCACTGCCGGCACTGTCCCGGCACCTGGGGGTGCGTGTAGATTTTCCTGATGTCCTCCAATTTTCCCGAACGGTTCATGAGGTTTTGCGACACCTCAAGCATGATCTCGGCATAGACCTGAAGGTCCGAGTCGATGAACATGTCGAGGGTATAGTTCACCACCCCCTCGGTGGAGTTCTCTATGGGGACGACGCCGTAATCGGCGCGGCCGCGATCTACTTCGCTGAAGATGTCACGGATGGTCTCGACAGGCACGTACTGGGCCGCCAGTCCGAACTGCTGCATGCCGGCCATATGCGTGAACGTAGCGCGCGGGCCCAGATAGGCCACCTTGATAGGCCGCTCCAGAGAGAGGGATGAAGACAGTATCTCGCGGTAAACCGCCCGGAGCGCTTCCTGGGGAAAAGGCCCCTGATTGCGCGATGTAAGGCGCTCAAGGATCTCCCTCTCCCGCCCCGGGGAATGAAAATCCAGCTTCTCTTTCTTCTTGATAGTGCCGACCGCGACGACGATCCCCGCCCGCTCATTCAGCAGCTCGAGCAGCTTGTCATCCAGTTCGTCTATCTTTTTGCGGAGGTCCTGAAGATCAGGCGTGGACATAGCATATAACCACCAGAATGGGATTTTGGATTATAGTTTATTTTTTAAGAGGTTGCAAGGTTTTTTTGGAGTTCCCTGACCCGATGGACAGCCTGGACTCCCAGAAACCTTTTCTCCGGCTACGTTCCGGAATACCTCTGTACCCTATACCTAGCTGGTACGCAGAAGCGCTTCCAAGCCGCAAAGGGCATGCGCGCCCTCAGGCATGACTGACTCACAGGCGCTGTCGAATTACGCCAACGGGCCAGGCTGCGGAACGTATCCTGAGCGCCTAACCCCTCAATGAAATGGTAAAATTTCGGATTGACATTTCTTAAAAAGGCGCATACTATTAGAAACAAATAAAAGGAACTGTGCTTATGGAGAGGGATTGCATGAAATAATATGCAGCCTTCTCATGATTTGCGCTTTTTCCGCTGTATTGCTTCGTAGCAAAGCAGCATATTCATCTCAAGGAGGAGTTTCACAGATGCCGAATGGTACGGTAAAATGGTTCAATGATTCAAAAGGATTTGGATTCATCACGACCGACGAAGCAAAGGACGTATTCGTTCACTTTTCGTCGATCAAGGGCGAGGGCTTCAAGTCTCTGGCAGAGGGTGATTCCGTGAGCTTCGACCTCGAACAGGGTCCCAAGGGTCTTCAGGCAGTTAACGTCGTAAAACTCTGATACATCACCAGGCGGAGTTTCACCGAAACAAGAGCGCACAGGCGCGGAGGAGATCATGGCAAAAAGGCTTTACGTGGGGAATTTATCGTATTCGGCAACGGAAGACGGAATAAAGGAATTATTCACGCCTTTCGGAGAAGTGGCGTCCGTCAAGATCATCACCGATGCTGCCACGGGCCGCTCAAAAGGGTTCGGCTTCGTGGAAATGACGAATGATGATGAAGGCGAGAAGGCGATCGCGTCGCTGAACGGCACAACGCATGATTCGCGGGCGATCACCGTTAACGAAGCGAGGCCGCAGCGCGAACGAAGCGATCGCGGTGGCAGGTCCGGCGGCTTCGGCGGTGGCGGTGGCGGCGGCAGGGACCGGGACAACCGCGGCGGCGGCGGTGGCGGAAACCGCTGGAAATAAAAGGCGTCCTTCGCTGGTTCAGACCGGCTGTCGAGGCTTGTCGATCATACCTACTGTGAATACATCACGCCGGAGGGGCTTTCCCTCCGGCGTTTTAATTTTCCGCCCTGCCAGGCTGCGATACATATCTTTTATCCTAAAAACGGCCGTTGGACGCAGATTCCCGCAGATAAAACCAGGCATTGAAGCTCCCCGCAGTCCCGCCTTGGCGTGACGGGGAATGCGCTCACTCCAGAATTTATGCAGAAAGCGTTTTCACCTCAAAGACGATTCTTTTTCAATATAAAAAACATTTTTTTCTGTCCTTATCCGCCATTCCAGATTTTATCCGCGTCAAAAAAGCTTTTTTCAGGTTTACACCTTCACCCGCAACAGCGGCAGACCCAGACGCTGCCTGCTGTTCTCACCGCGAAAGAGCTGCGCCTTCCGTTCCGGAACATCTCCCCGCTCGCCCTCGTGCCGGGCCTGCAGCTTGGCCGGCAGGCTCGCCGCGTGCTGAATGGCATGCTTGCCGAACTTCCGGGACAGCTCATCCACCGCGCCGTAGACCCTGGCCATCTTCTCGATCTTCGCCGTATCATCGAAGAGCGTGTACTGAACAGAACCCTCGGGCACCAGGCCTCCGAGCACCACGCCGGTCTGGCGGTAGAGGTCGGCCGGCGCGTAGAGCTGCCGGAAGCCTTGCCGCAACGGCTCGAAAAGCTCGGCGGGATAGGAGGTGGGGCGGCTCAGCCTGATCTCCACGCCCCGGTCCTGAAAATCCTGGCGCCTGAGGAACACGACAAGCCGCGCCGCCGCAAGCTGATAGCGCCGCGCCTTGATGCAGGCATTCTCCAGGTTCTTCGCAAGCTGGGCAAAGACAAAAGCCTCGTCGTTCGACGGCGGGGTGAAGGTCCGCGCCTTGCTGATGGACTGGTAGCTGTTCTTCGGCTCCGTCACCACGGGATACATGCTCCGGCCGTTCAACTCGTTCCATATCTCGCGAAATGGCTTGGAGAGATGTTGTTCGATGAACTTCTCGTCCTTCCGGGCCAGGTCGAGGGCCGTGACAACGCCGAACTTCCGGAGAAAGGCCGTGGTGTTCGGCCCGATGCCCCAGACCTTCTCCACCGGAAGGTCCCTGAGATAGACATGGACCTCCCGGCCGGGAATGACCGTGAGGCCGTGGGGCTTGCGGTGCTTCGAACCGATCTTGGCCAGCACCTTCGAAAGGCTCAGACCCGCGGACACAGTGATCCCCAGTTCCTGCGCCACCGTCTCCTGAATCCGCTGCGCGATCATCCAGTAGGGCCCGTGGAAGCTCCGCCGCAGGCCCGTAAGGTCCACGAAGGCCTCGTCGATGGAGTACTCCTCCACGTCGGGCGAGAAGCGCCTGAAGATCTCGAACATGCGCATCGAAAAAAGGCTGTAGGTCTCGTAGTCCGAGGGAAGAATGACCGCGTCGGGACAGACCTTCTTCGCCTCGAAGAGCCGCATGCCCCGCTCCACGCCCCGGGCCTTGGCCTCGTAGCTCGCCGCGGCCACGATGCCTCGCTCCTTGCCGGTGATCACGGGCCTGCCGCGAAGCTCGGGACGGACCGCCTGCTCGCAGGAGGCAAAAAAGGCGTCGGCGTCGATGTGCAGGATCGCCTTCGGCCAGGAGCGGATGGTGAGGGGCTGGTCGGTCATGGGAAATCCACCTTTAAGAACATTTGGCCACGGATTTACCCCGTTAGAACCGATCTGACGGGGTCTAATGGGGTGGACACGGATCAAAACGGATAACTTCGCTTCAAGCCGGGTTGTTCAAGCATGATGAGAATGCGGGGCTGAGCCGCCCGTTTTTCCGGGTCGGTTTCAAGCCCCTGGTTCTCCCGGCGCGTAGTTTTCGCGCCGGGATGGGGCTCCATGGCACAGCCCCGCAGGTTGAAATCAGCTTGTCAGAAATTATATGCCTACCCGTTCCTATTGCGGCTCTATTTCATCATCCTCCAATGGTTCACCTGCAAGGTCAAGAACAACGGTGTGAAATTCTATATCGAACCACTCTTTGAACATCTTTACGTCCCGTTTCGATGGCCAGGAATACTCATCAGTGCACCAATCACTCAGCTGTTCTTCAAAAAGACGCTCATAGAATTCCCGAATCAGTGCCTCTTGGTCGTCATCAGGTGTAATATCAGGCAGAAGATAGACCGTTTTATCTTCATCTATACTATCTTTGGTACTATTGTGAATACGTTCCGACTTTAATATTTTCTATTTTATTGCCTATTCTACTCCAAAGAAAATCAACAACCAGCACTCTCCTCTCGCCAACCTTGTTACGTTTCGCCCCTTTGTCTTTCTCCATCACTATCTGAACTTGCCCGTAAAAACTTTCATGCTTTTCATCGACCATTGAACCAAAATTGGCATATTCGTCCTGCCACGAATATCCTTCGGAAATGAGTTTTTGGTATGTTTCGATTACTTTTTTATCCGAGAACAATACACGAATGTAATTCAGTGTTTCTTCCTTTGTTTCTACCTCAGTTGTCGCGATAGAAATATTCATGTTGCCAACAAACATTAACAAAGCGATTGCCAACACTTTTATTTTTTTCATGAGCAACCTCTTACCGGTTGATATAAGGGCGACAGTCTTACTTCCTCTTATCTTGGGTCGGAATAATGCGAAGCTAACCGGCCGCCTGCTTTTTGGCGGTCCGTGTTGAGCGCCTGGTTGGGCCAAGGGTCTGCTTCGCCACTTTCATCAGGCTTCGCAGTGCATCGTTAACAGAATTATCATCGGGAAAGGCCGCCGCTACGTCCGGGCTCAGGAGCACGAGATTCGTACCCTTCTTATACTCGTGATAGTATTTACCTCGAACGCCGACGCCAAGGTCTTCCCTCCGATATTCTTTTCTCATTTCTTCTTTTTTAGCCGTTTTCATATATCGTCCTTTCATATCTTGTTGCGCGCCGTGCGCTTATTATTCTTGTCTTGCTGTGCCGTTCTGTGTGCACGACAACAAGAAGATGGTTCATCTTTGAATGTCCAAAAGTCAGGAATCTATGCTCCCCCACAGAATGATCTGGATCGGAAAATGTAATTGCGAGCGGGTCAGCGAATACGGTTGCCGCATCATGGAAGGAAACTCCATGTTTTTTTCGATTCAGTTCCGACTTTTTTGTATCCCACTCGAATTCCATCGCATTTTACCACCTTTTCAAGCTACTCGATTCAGCTTATCACAGTTTATATGGGGGCAAGAGTTTTAAAAAGAGCAGGGCTCAAATAGAGCAAGCGGAAAGCCTTTTATCCCTCCTGTGACATATAATTGACCTGAGTAGTTACGTTTTTATTATAGTATTTTCCGGATGTTATTCAAGGGAAATATAGTTCTTGCGCCTTTGCGCGAGAACGATTTTTTGCCTCTCTTCGCGTCTCCCTTGTCTCCCCATCTCCGCGTCAAACCTATTTATACTTCCTCACCACCGCCGTGACCACGCCCGCGATCTTGAGCTCGTTCTTCGGGGTGATGGGCTGATACTTCGGGTTGGCGGCCACGAGGGTCACGCTGCTCCCCCGCTTCCGGAGATATTTCATGGTCCACTCGCCGTCCACTTCGGCGATCACGATGTCCCCGCTCTTGGGTGTCTGCCCCCGGTCCACGATCACCATGTCGCCGGGCAGCACGCCGGCGCCGGACATGGAATCGCCCGAGACCTTCAGCAGGAAGGTCGCCTCCCGGTTCTGGATCAGCAGGTCGTCAAGGGAGAGCGTATCCGCCAGCTCTTCCTCGGCAGGGCTCGGGAAGCCGGCCTCCACCGTGCCGAGCACCCGCACCGAAGATGCGATAGAGCCCGGCACCAGCCGCCCGGTCCTGTCCCGTTCCAGCACCTGCAGGTCCTCGAGCTTCCGGACAAGCTTGGACACGGCATTCTTGGAGCGCAGGCCTGTCAGCTCGCCGATCTCGGAAAAGCTCGGCATCCTGCCATGGTCATGATAGAACTGCGCGATGCCCTTCTCCCGCTCCCGCAGCTTGTCTTTATCCACGTCCCGTACCATGCTCCCGCTCCCCTCCTTCAGCCCCTTCACCCCCGATATCCCGCACAGGCGGGAATACGGGGCGGGCCAGCCCTCTCCCTCCAGGGGAGAGGGCGTTTTTTTATTATAGGTGAACGAACGTTCACTGTCAAGGGCAAAAAAAAGGCGCCGGCCAGACGCCGGTCTTTTCCCTATCAATCCCTTTTGCGTAATTTTGCTATAATTTCAGTCAGGAGGGCCGGAACCGCCGTTATCGAGAGAGCCGCCGGCCCATAACGGTCTTGCAGGATGGAAAGGAGGACTGCCATGTTCGATGGAGACGAGAAGAAGGGATTGTGCAGCGTCTGCGGAGAACGGATCGCGTCAGTCCACACTGAAGCAATGCCGGGAACTGAGATCTATATTTGCGAGTCGTGTCTTGAGCTGGCCAAGCACAATTTCATCTGGATCTGCATGAGCTGCGGCAGGTCATATTTCAGACCGAAATCCACGGTGCTCGAACGGCTGACCGATCCCGAGCTGCTGCGGGCCTATGAAGCCTGCGCTGATATGCAGCTCATTCAGGGAATCGACATGTGCATCGAATGCGATCCTGAATGCGTCGTTGAACACGTGGCAGGAGCAAAAAAGGAGCGTATCGCAGGTTCCTGCTGAACCGTCGGGCATACGCCGCGGTTACGGCCCCTCGATCAGCCCCGCAAGTTTCACGGCAAAGGCGGCGTCCTCATTCCTCACGTGGATCACAGCGCTTCTGCGTATCAATTCCGGCCAGAGGGAACCTGGATATTTTTCGAATATACTCATTTCATCAGCCTGGGCGATGTACCAATCATCCCTGCCCAGTTCACGGTCCAGCTGGCCCGGCGACCAACCGGCATACCCTGCATAGACCCGATAGTGCTTCTCTGATTTTTGTTCCCGCGCCAGGCTTTTCAAAAGTTCACGACTTGAGCTTACGTACACTCCGCTCAGCACCTTCGATGATTCGCCGCGCTTTTTATTCGACCGCACCAGGATCAGCATCTGCTGCGGAGCCACGGGGCCTCCGTAAAACAATCGTTGCCGATCCGTCTTCAGCGCCTTGATCTCGGGAAACATCGAGGAAAGCTTCACCTCCGAAGGCTGATTAATGACCAGGCCCAACGCCCCCTGGCTGTCATAGCGGATCAGCAGGATCACCATCTCCTGGAAACGAGGATCGCCCATGCCGCGCCCGGCCACCAGAAATCGCCCCTTTGCCGGACCTTGAATAAAGGGCTTGGGCTGAGGCAAGGACGGCACATCGGGTTTGCGGGAGATCAGATTATTCGCACTGACCGGCAGAGCCGCGGCCCGGAATGGAGCAGCGGCTGCAGCCAGGCTTAGTGCTGCTCCCAGAATAGTGATAGCAATGGCAATATTTTTCTTCATGTTCTTATGAAGCATTCCATGGCGATGATCCTTGTAAAGGCGACTGCAGACAGACAAGGCCGGCGCATGGATCGCCGGCCTTGTCTCGGCCACTGTCTACATGACGCTTGCCTCCGACTCAATCAGGCGCAGTCAGAGACGACAAGCCTGGCCTTTCTTCTCGGCGCCCAAAGCGCTCCAATTACTTAGTCGTCTGATGCAATTTTGCCGATACGGCCTCCAGGATCGCCAGCTCAAGTTTTCTTACCAGGTACTGCCACTCTCCGCTCGTTCCCTTGCCGATCTTATCGGAAAGCAGCGGCTCTTTTCCCGCGCCATGAAGCTCATATTTAAGATCCATTCCGACCGAACCCGCACCAAAGCCGACGACCATTCGCGCAGCTTTGCTGCCAGGGTTGTAATTCAGGATCCTTGTCTGGAGCAGGTAGCTGTTCTTTCCCGGTTTGTACTCCGAACGCTTCTGGATCAAGCGAGGTTCATAACCCGCTTTGGAGAGCATGGCAACAAGGTCTTTGTCCATGAACGCACCGAGCTGATGCCGGTTTTTTATCTGATAGTCTGTAAATCCATTTTCAACACCACGGTCAATGATCACAAACATGACGATCTTTCCGCCGCCGGGCAGCGCAGGCGAGGGCGCCACCTTCATGCAGCCGTTCAACAGCAGAACTGTGGCTGCAACAGCAAGTACGACAGCTGAAAATCTTTTCATAAAGCAACCCTCCTTGAATATTTTCGAGATCAGCATATCATCGGGGATGCAACAGATCATCCCGGCAATGTCTTTGCGGTCCATTCATGTTTTTCCCTCTTCGCTGATCTGTGGCCAAGCATGAGCATCCTTCTCATCATGCCGACAACGCCCGACCCCTTCAACATCCCGGCGGCGCCGGCCAGGTTTGAGTATTCCAGGCAGGTCATGACTGCAGGTGAATAAAGCAGAAAGCTTGCACCCGCGATGGAATGCCGGAGACGAAAAGCCGCAACCAGGCGGGGGAAGACGAACAGATGTCCGTTTCCCCCCCCCCTCTCTGCGGCCTTACTCACTCCTTCGGCTTTGTCCAGACCAGGAACGGACAGAGCTTGCACATATTGAACCCCGGATAGGTCTCACCCGTCCGCGGGAAGGAAGGGCCGGCGTCGCGCACAGTCCGTTCCAGCATCCACCGCACCGTGGGTTCAAGCTGGTCGCCGGGCCAGATCCAGTTTATCTCACCCTGCTCGGTCTTTCCCGCTGTGTAGCTGCCGCTGCACATGGGCGTGATATTGGGCTTTCGGCTGAGATAAACCTCGGTCACACCGTGGCAGGCCGAGCTGTTCATGGTCATGCTCATCTGGAAGGGAAAGATGTCCATGGCCGTGGACCAGTCATTGCCGAGGTGGTATGCCTGCAGCACGTCGCTCATGCCGTGGATCACATCCGGAACATAGGGCGACTTGTGCAGCGGCGCCGTGGCAAAGGCCAGAAGGTTCTCGGGCAGACGCTTCTTGAGCGTGACGATCTTTTCCGCCTGTTTCGCGTTCTTGGCGTACTTCAGATGACTTTTGACCTCGCCCTCGTCCATCCCCTTCCAGCCGAAAATATACTTTGCATTGCTGCACCCGAGCCCCCTCTCTGGACTCAGCAGGATATCGCCGCGCTGGCGCGAAGCAGCCAGATAATGGCAGAAGGTAAATGGATGGGCCGACACCTTGTATTCAGTGTTTTTCTTGAACGCATCAAGCTCAGACTGGGAAAAAAAGAACTTTACCGCCACGGGATAGTACTTCATCCGCAGCAGGTTCCGCAGGGCGAATACAATGTCCGCATTCGACAGGCTTTTTTTGTCGAGAAGGGCCTTGGCAAAGGACACGTCATCGAGTAACTGCGAGGTATCCATCATGATCCGCTCTCCTCCTTACGATTTGCCCTCTGAAGAAAACAGGCGTCTTCCCTGAAAAAACGGGAAAGACGCCTGTCTGCAGAACAGGCACGAAATACAAGAACAGTTAATACACTCCCAACAGGTTTAGGGCGAGGATCAGCAGGCCGGCAACAGCCACCCGCTTGACTACGGTTGGGCTCACACGCTGAGCGATCTTCGGAGCGATCCAGCCGCCCAATATCGCCGCCGGGAACATGATGAGAAAGAATAGGCCATCAAAGTTCCCGAACTGGTAATGGCGCATGGTGCCCATGAGGGTATTAAAAAAGATGGCCAGCAGCGAGCTGCCCACCACCACGTACATGGGAAGGCCGAGCACCACGGTCATCAGGGGCACCATGAAAGGGCCGCCTCCGAAGCCGAACATGGACGAAACGATCGCGATGAGAAAGCCGCCGATGCAGCCGACGACGATATTGACCTTGAACTCCTGTCCCCAAAATTGAACAATCATTTTTTTTCTCCTTTTTGGACCGAGGCAACCCCCGTCCCGCGTCCTCTACCATTTGGAAACGGGGCGGGGCGTGTTGCCGTAATTTTTTTACGTCCCGATTTGATCGGGACTTGCTCCCTATTATTTCTTCCGCGCCGATTCCTCGGCCTTCCGCTTGAACTCTTTCAGGATCGCCTGCTCCTTCTTGTTCGTGGCCAGGTACTTCGGCGTTGTCTGCCAGAACATGAGCCCGGCAAGAATGATCAGTATCCATCCGAACACGAACTTGAACTGTTCAAGGGTGATCAGCTCCGTCATCTTGGGCCCGATGAATCCGCCCACGACCATGGAAAGGCCGATGGCAACGCCCAGCTTCCAGCTGATGAACTTGATCTTGGAGTAGTTGTAGATGCCGCTGCCCTGGGAGAAGAGCACTGTGGGCATGACCGTGCCGGCCACAATGGTGTGCGGCAGGGGCCAGATCGAAACGAGGAGAGGGTTCAGGATAAATCCGCCGCCTGCGCCCATCAGCACGCCGAAGATAGCCACGGCCAGGGTAAGTAAGAAGGGTCCGATGAGGTTCAGGCTCGTGCCCCCGTTCTTGAGGTACAGCAAGGGAAAGCTGATCTTGTTCTCGAAGGTGACGGGAGCGCTCTTCGTGGCCTTGTCCACGGCGGCGACTATTGTGTACTTGCCGGGGGCAAGACCCGAGCGGATCTTCACCTCGGCCTTGAAGCTGCCGTCAGGGGCCACGTCAACAGCCGCGCCCAGCACCTTGTCGAGAGAACGGAACCGGGCTTTCAAAAGCTGCATGGACCGCCGGGCGTTATCTTTGTCGTCCATGGCCGGCATGATCGACCCCCGTGACCCTATGATGCTGCCGACGAGCGTGGCCTGATACCGGTCGATCTTGATCTTCGTCGGCGCTGAATAAACAGCGTCGGCGCCCGTGTCCTTCAGGACCTTCGATACGGACCACTTCTTGCCCTCTTTCTTTTCCTTGTCTATCGCTTCTTTCCGGTCCTTGGGAGCAAAAATTTTGTAGTAAGCAGGCATTTCATGGGTCATATAGAAAATGTACGGCCGCTTCTTTGTTTCCTTGTCCACATCTGCATCGAACCGCGAGGCCCGAACTGTCCGCTCGGCAAACACCTCGATGAACACGGGCTTGCCCCTCGGCGCCTTGCCTGTGATCATGATGGTCCCGCCGTTCTTCAGTTCCGTCTTATCGATCTGGACGGTAACGGCGCCGGCTTTTGCTCCCGCGGGCTTCTGAGCCGGAGCATTCTGCGCGGCAACACCTACGCCTGCAGGCATTGCAACAAAGGAGAACAGCAGTGCTGCAGATAACAACCATCTGTGCATCATACCTTTAATCCCCCTTTAACAAAGAATTGAAATGAACAATAGGAGTAATCGTAGCAGAAGTTATTGCCTGTGGCAACTTCTTGCAGATAAATCTTTTTTTTACCTGTGGAATCTTCCATCTCGAAACAGTCGTTCTAGAGCCGCTGAACAGAGAACCGTTCTTTAATGACCCTTTGGACAATCTGTTCCAAAATTTCAATTATATAGATTTCTCTGCGCGAAAGATCGCCGTTGAGGTCATTCCACCGTGAAACGGATCTCGCTGGCAGGAACACCGGGCGCTGTGGCCCGAAGTCGATATTCGCCTGTGCGCACAGGCCAATCAAGGAAATGAGCATCACGGGTGCGCCCGATCTCATCGCTGTTCAGGGTCCAGACCACTTCAGCGCTGCCCGGCGCGCCCACAGCCTCGAAGCGAATGGTCTGATAGCGGGCAGCCAGGTCAAGGGGACGGCGGTAAATAGACTGGTGAGCGGGCCGGATGATCTCGAACAGGGCCGACTCGGCATGGCGTGACAGTTCCCTGGGCATGACAGGCCGTCCTGTCTCGCGCTGCCAGAACTCATAGATCGGTGGGAGGTCCTCAAAAACGCGGTACTCTGTTTCCTCGCGCCGGGCTCCTGCTGGAGCGATCTGGCCGTTGCCGGCGAGCACCGGCAGTTTGCGGTGAACGTCGCAGGGCTCCATTGCGCCGGCCTCAACCTCGTCCCTGAGAAACAGCTCTGAAACGCCGTGTGGACAGTCCGGACCCTTCTGCTTCCCTGACAGGGCGCAGACCTCCACCTCGATGAGTCCAGACGGCCGTTCAAAGTCCTTAGGCTCCTTCTTACCCTGCAGCAGCATCATGACCCGCCGGAAGATCGGCCCGGCGCCGCTCACGCCAGCCACCTGCTGCATGGGAACGCCGTTGAAATTGCCGACCCAGACGCCGACCGTGTATTCACGGGTGTATCCCACGGTCCAGTTGTCGCGATAGTTGCGCGACGTGCCCGTCTTGACCGCAGCGGGAAAGGGCAGTCGCAGCACGGAATCGAGCCCGAACTCAGTGGTACGCGCATAGGGATCTTTCAGGATGTCGGTGATAAGATAGACCGCTTCCGGCGTGGATACGCGCAGGGGGGCGCTCTTCATTCTTTTCTCACGCTCCCCGTCGCTTTGTCTCCCCTTCGCCATGATCGCCGTTGCCTGCACCAGAACCTCCCGCACCGGAATGATCGAACCACCGCGCGCAAGATACATATAGGCCCTGGTCAATTCATAGAGCGTCACCTCGCCGTCGCCCAGGATGAGTCCCACGCCATAGTGCTCTGCATCGGCATCAAGGGTCTGGAAACCGAAATCCCGCAGCCGCGCCAGGGCCGCATCAGTGCCCAATTCGGCGATAACGCGCACTGCCGGCACGTTCAGCGAATTGCCAAGGGCCTCACGCAGCCGCACCGGGCCGTGAAACCTGCGGCTGTAGTTCTGAGGAGAGAAATCTCCTACAGGCGTCGAGAAATGAACCTCCAGATCATCCAGCATCGTAGCCGGCGACATCCCCTTTTCAAGCGCCAGCCCGTAGATAAAGGGTTTCAAGGCCGAGCCGGGCTGACGCAGGGCCTGCACGCCGTCGTTCTGGCCTTCATTTCCGTGATCATCAAAATCCGCAGAACCCACGTAAGCGAGCACCTCTCCGGTACGGTTCTCAAGCACAAGCACTGCCGCGTTCGTCACCACTCTGCCCTTCAGTTCGTCGATCACCTCTTTCACCTGCTGCTCCACTGCTGCCTGCAGCCGCGCGTTCAGCGTTGCGGTGACACGGGTTATTGGTGCGGGCAGGTCTGTCTGCAGCCGCTCGATGAAATGAGGGGCACTGCGCGGACGGGCCGGCTCGTGGATTTCGATCCGTTCGGCCTGTGCAAGCTCTTTCTCCTCCCGGGAAATATAGCCCAGGGAATGCATGCGATCCAGGATGAATGTCCGGCGTTTATTTACGAGGTCGAGGTTCCGGCGGGGGTTCAGCAGGGTCGGCGCGTTCGGAATAGCGGCAAGGAGAGCGGCCTGGGCAAGGGACAGGTCCGAAGCCTTCTTGCGGAAATAGTCCTGGGAAGCGCTCTCGATACCGAAGAGCTGATTGCCGAAGGGAAGACGGCTCATGTACTGCTCCAGGATCTCGTCCTTGGTCATGCCCGCTTCGATGCGCCAGGCGCCCTTCACTTCACGGATCTTCTTGCCGAGCGTGCGGGGCCCGGGATCAAGCATCTTGGCGAGTTGGAGCGTGATGGTAGAGGCTCCTGAGCGGCGGCCGACGGACAGAATATTCATCGCGCCCGCCCGCCCAACAGCAAGCCAGTCCACACCGCTGTGGGACCGGAACCGCCGGTCCTCGGCGGCGAGAACAGCATGAATAAAATGAGGCGAGATGGCGCGGAGCCGCACCGGCGCGCTCCTGCCGTCCCGGCTCCGGACCTCCTGCAGCAGCACGCCGTTCCGGTCCGCGATGCGGAGAGAGTGGAACGGCTTTACATCAGCGGCGTAGATGGGGTGCTTGCGCGCCTCGGAGCGCATCGCGAAGAGCATTCCGCCAACGCCAAGGACAAGCATGATCCCTACCGATGCCAGGATTATGAGAAACGCACGATATTTCCGGAAAACCCTCATAAGACGAACGGACGCAAATGCATTCCCTCTTCCACAGAGATCACAGAGCCCACAGAGAACTGCGAGGTTCTGGAACGTTCCAAATTCTGCATTCCCAACTCCGTACTCCGAGCTCCGAACTATTCATTAACTTCGCCCTTTGCGAGAGACCGTCCTGCCTTGATCTTTCTTCGTGCCCTTCGTGCCCTTCGTGTACTTCGTGGTCCAAATAGCATCCATTGTTATCTGCGTCCAAAAAAACGGTCATTATTCCGTCACCTTGAACGTCCCTTCCGCGGCCCTGCCGAACTGCTCGGGCTCGTACATGAGCGTTGCCACAGTGCCCGGCAATTCGAAGATCCCCGGCGTCGTTGCCCGGGCCAGATACCGGTACCGGTATACGCCTGCAGCGATCTCGTCGGCAAAGAGCTTCACGCCCTCGTCATGCAGTTCAACATGGTTGAAGGGATTGGACCGGTAGGACCCGCGCTCTTCCTCATATCCTTCTTCACTATCCTCCCCTTCACCCTCATCTTCCTCTCCCTGCTTCACCTGATACCGCTGGGAAGTGGTCTTGAGGCTCCGGTCGATAGGCTCCAGGCCCGCGGGCAGCGGGTCGTCCACCACAAAACGGTACGCTGCCTGGGGAACGATGATTGTCAGCTCCACGACCGCCACCTGGCCCAGGGGGATCTCCTGCAGCGATTCCTTCTCGGCAGCAGATGACTTCACGGGATCAAAACGGCTGATCTTCCGTTCCACATAGAACCCTTCCTGGCGCGGCGGCTGCGGACCCGTGAGCTTGTAGGAATAGCGCAGCGTGTAATAGAGCGAGCCTTTCCCCTTCTTTTTGATCACCAGGTCAGATTTCCCTATCGGCAGGTCCTTTGCTTCAACGCTTCCTTCCACGAGCTTCGTGTCGTAGCCCTTTCGGTCCGCCTCGAGCACGTTCTTGCCGGCAAGCAGCACTGTTGCCCTGTAGTCGGGCTCTGTCTTTTCCTTTTTCTTCAGCACGTCCAGCAGGGCGTCCAGCGCGGCCGCGTTCTCGTAGGTGGTGCGCCATCGGCCGTTCTTCCGGGCCTGCAGGATATAGCGCGCCATCTTGGCGTTGAAGGGATGGTCCGGTTCGCGCAGCAGGAAGAGGCTGAGCGCCCTGCCCGTATTGATTACCGGCGAGGTCATCCATCCCCAGGACGGAGGCAGGTCGGCCCGGTCCTCGATATGCGCTGTGGCTGCGGTGATGAACATGCCTTTTTTGATCTCTTCAAAAAGCGTTGCAGACTGCTCCTTCCACTTCGGCAAATGCGTCAGCAGCGCGGCAAGCTGTATCTGGGCGTCGAGGCCGAGCTCTTTTCTGCGGCTGTAGTAGTCCTGGTAGTAGGACTCGTCGGACAGGCCGAGCTCGCGCATGCCGGTCAGGATGTTCAGGCGGTAGTAGGCCTTGCACCGCCAGGAGCAGAGTCGCATGTACCAGGGAAAATCCCGGAGGCTCTGCTGCAGGAACCCGCCGAGCTTCTCCTTTGCGGCCTTCGGAATATCGTAGTGCATGCCTTCGGCCCGGGCCAGCAGCTTCGCAACATAGGGCGAGATCCACCGGTCCGAAGAGCTGTCCGACGACCAGTAGCGGAAGCCGCCGTCGCTGTTCTGGAGCGACAGCACCATGGCGAGGTTCGCCTTTATCACTTCAGGTATGGGCTTCGAGGCCGTCAGGTCGAACTTGAAGACAGAGGACAATTCATGGAGCTGCATCAGCGGCAACAACAGACTCGTCCGCTGCTCAAGGCACCCGTAGGGATAGGCCACGAGGTACTGGGCGCCTTCGTCGAGCTGGGCAAGGGCAGTGCTCGCCAGGGTGATGGTCAGACCGCCCGTATCGGACCGTATGCCGGTTTTGGGAACATTCAGCTTTTCCTTGCTCTCTTTGTCCGTCTCGCCCACGGCCACGGTGGTCTCTGTGGGCGGCAGGTCCTGCACTGCCAGCGTCACCTGCACGGCATCGTCATGAGTGATGCGGTTGCCTGCGCGGTCCCTGCCTTCGAAGCGGGCGGTGAATCGCAGCGGAGCACTGCCCGCTTCTGCCGCCCGGTAGGGGAACAGGACCTTGCGCGTCTCTCCGGGCTTGACGGCGATGGTCGTGGTCAGGCCGCCCGTGCCCGCGAAAGCCACGGCGCTGTTCTTGTCAGGCAGCGTAGCCGTGATCGTTACGTCGCCGCCCGCGTCGCCGGACACCTGGACCGTTACGCCTGCCTTAAAGCTGTCGCCTATCCGCGTGAACCGCGGGGTTACGGGCCGTGCCGTGAGCGGCAGCGACACCGTGACCGGCGCCTTGCCGTCGCCGAAGCGGTCGTCCTTGGTGATCGCCACTGCCATAACGCGCCACTGCGTGAGGTTATCAGGCAGCTTGAAGCGCACCGAGGCCTTGCCGTCAGGGCCGGTGCGGAGCGAGGGGTTATAGTAAGCCAGGTTCTGGAATATCTGGCGCACTGCCACGGCTGACTCCATCTCGCCGCCGCCGCCGCCGTCATTACCCTTCTCCGAGAACTTCTGCTGGTTCAGCAGGAAGCGCCGGTTGTCGCTCATGCGCATTGACAGGCCGCGGTGCGGATAGATGATCGAAACCAGGTCAGGCGGCGTGTACCCCGTGAGCGCCAGGATCGCCTCGTCCACGACCATCACCACCACCTCTCCGTCCACAGGACTGCCGTTGCGATCCTTGACCGTGAAGTCCACGCTCAGTTCCTCGCCTGGTTTGAGCGATGATCGCTCCGGGGCCACCGCCACCTGCAGCCGCTTCTCCTCGGCTGATACGCTGAAGGGGGCATACCCGACCTTGAACTGGTGGTCCTCGTCAGGCTCCTGGCCCGAGGCCGTGGCGCCCGTACGCACCAGCACCACGCCGACGTAGGCGTTGGGGATCATCTCCTTTCTGACCGTGAAATCAACGATCACGGCGCCGCCTTCGGTCTGCCGCCTTTCCTTCAGAAAGAACTTCTCCCGCTCCACGGTGAACAGCATCTCAGCGCGGGGATAGGGCGATTTGATGAGGGCCCGGGCCGTTTCGCCTGGCTCATAGGACTTCTTGTCCAGAACGATCTCGACGCGGTCGTACTCCGTGCCGGACCAGCCGACCATCTCGCGGCCCGAAGCATAGAAGGTGAGCTTCGCCTCAGTGCCTGCGTTTTCCCGGTCCTTGAAGCCCGCCTGCACGATATAGTACCCTGCAGCCGGTGGTGTTACGGAACAGGCAACAGGCTTCGGACCGCTCACCACCTCGCAGGTACCCGCCACGGTCTCGACCAGTTTCGTCTCCGTGGCTTCCTGGCCCGGACGGATCACCCTGCGCACCGAGTGCCAGTCGCGCTTGATCAGCTTCACCTTCATGGCCGTGCCGGGTCGGGACGCGCCGTCGGCGTTCACTGCAATGACCGACACGGACAAGGGCTTCTTGGCTTCGCCGAACCAGTCGCCCATCTTTATCCCCGCCAGCACCGGGTAAGGAAGCACCGTGGCCGTTGCTGCGGCGCCCACGGTCTGTTCGCTCGGGTCCTTCACTTCCACATCGAAACTGTAGATCATGGGCCGCTTCACGTCGCCTGCCGGCACTGCCACGCGGATCATACCTTTGCCGTCGCGATCCAGATCGAACCAGTTGGATGCCACGTTCGCCGAAGGCTCCGCTGCCGGCGTCTCCTCGTCGATCCAGGACGGGATGCCGAAGAACATTCCCTCCCATCCCGCGGGCCGGAACAGGGTCCGCTGCCGCGTCACGTTCCAGGACGCACGGGCGCCACCCATGGGCGCGCCGAAGAAATATTCTCCCTTCACCTCGGCTGTCAGTTCCTCGCCGGAAACGACAAGGGACCTGCCGGGCGTGACCGATGCCTTGAAGTCCGGGGCGCGGAACTGGGCCACCTGGAACGTGCCGGTATACTGGAGGTTCAGCTTCTTCGACGTTGCCGTGACCGTATAGTGCCCCAGAGACTGGTTCTTCTTGATCGGCAGGTTGATGTGGAAGCTGCCGAACTCGTTCACCTTCGCATTCGGCAGCTTGGTGCGGCTGCCGTGGGGGTCGGTCAGGGCGATCTCGTACTCAGCACCTGCCTCCTTCTTCAACTCGCCGTAGGAAAGATAGCGCGCCACGCCCTTCAGCTCCACTGTCTCTCCGAGCCGGTAGATCCTGCGGTCCGAGAAGATGACGCCTGCGGCAATGGGCCGCTCGGCCTCCCAGGCCGGCGACACGCCGAAGTTCCAGACCGGTGGATTGCCCTCGCCTTGTGCCTGGAGGAAGGTCCAGTCCGTGCCCTTTGAGACGAGCACTGAGAGGCGGGGCGGGCCTGCCTGACCGTGAGAACGGCTGTCGTACATCTCGTCGTCCTCGTCGGCCTCGGGACGGCGGTTGCCGCTCAGCACCTTCGTCGTGATGTTCCGCTTCGTGCAGGCCAGAAGTTCCTGTGCTCCCAGCTTCCAGGTGCCTGTGCCGTCCGTGGCGCCCGAGGCGCAGGACTTGGCGGAATTGTCTTCGCGATAGATGTCGACCCGCACGCCCGGAACCGCCGAGCCCGTCTGCAGGCTGTTCACAAGCAGCAGCCCCTCCTTCGGCGAGATCTTGAAATGGGCGCCCAGGTCCGTACGAAAAATGAGCCCTGTATGGTGAATGTCACTGCCGCGGAAATAGCTGTGCCTCTTCCGTTCATCAGGGGCATAAAAATCGTACAGCACGGCGCCGAACCCGTCGCGATTGAACCGTGGCTTCAGATCAAACTCATGGCGCATAGGAACGTTCCGTTCCTTCACACCCTGTGTGGCCGTATACTCCCCTTTCACTTTCTTGGCAAGAGCGTCGATGCCGTAGCGTAGATCATTCATGCCCAGCAGGTCCTGGGGCGTAAGGCCCATGATGCGCGAATAAAGTTTGTCCACAGCCTGAACGCCCACAGGCAGCCGCGGGTCCACGGAGCGAGAGATAACATACATCCCCTTCCGCACCACCACGGCAGGCTGGAGATCCCCGGAATGAAAGCGCACGTCCTGGGGGTTCTCAAGTTTCTGACCGTAGACGTCGGTCAGGTCCTTCAGCAGGGCAATCTCATAATCCCTGTCCGGCTCCAGGTTCGCATTGTTCACCCGCACGTACTGGCTGCGGTAGGCCAAAAAGAACGCGCCCTCAGGCGCCGTGGTCGTGACGCGTTTCTCTTTGCCCTTCGTCGCCTTGCTGAAAAAGTCCAACAATTTGTCGGTGATCTTCTCCGTCATCGTGGCTCCGTCTTTCGACGCCAGCTTCGCGCTCCGGTCCATCTCCTCCTGGGCCACGCCGTTCGTAAACACTAGCTGGAACGAAGGCTCCAGGTTGCCGTAGGAGTCGCGCGGAACCGGCTCGATGCGCAGAAAACGGAAAGCCCCGTAGGTCTTGAACGATGCAGAGGCAGAGGCCGGCGTGGTGAGGTTGCCTTCCTGGGCCCGCACGCCCGCATCGACAAAAATAGAATATTTCGTATCCAGGCTCAGGGGTGCCCGCTGCTTCACGATATATCGATACTGGCGCCGCTCCATCCCCAGATCGGATCGGGCCGCGGGATTGTCCTTGGCCGGGACGATCTCGAAAGCAACGGGTTCGTCCCTTGCCATGAGGCGCGAGGTGACGAACCTCGTGCGTTCCCGCAGCGATGCGGCATCAAGGGCCTGGTTCGTGGCAATGGAGATCTCCTGGTCCGGCACGGCGCGGTCGGTGTTGTTCGGCTGAATGTACAGGATGCGCGGCCCTGGCGTGCGGAAGGTCCAGGAGAGGTCCGCCTGGAGCACGCTTCCGTCAATCGCCCGGACGCCCTTCCGCACGGTGACGCGGTATTCCGTCGCAAGGGTGAGATGATGCTTCGGTTCAAAGACCACGGCGTTGGTGCCAAGCAGCCTGAAGGCCCCGACCACGGATGGACTGATGCTGAAATGAGAAAGGACCTGCTTTCTCGCCGGGTCGTCCAGCGTGCCGAGAGGCACCACCGGTTTGTTGAACAGAACCTGGATCTGCACCTGACCGTCATTCTCGCCCTCAGGGCTGCGATGGGTGATCAGCAGTTCCTGGTGGCCCGACTGGGCCGCGACGGTAACGGGGATCAGGAAAAGGAGAGAAACGAGAAAAAGAAGAATGCCAGCGCTGCGTCGATGCATGCCATGCCTCCTGCCGAAGAAAGAGTTGATCGAATAGACCGTTAGCAGTCACGGGACCCGACAGCATAGGGACCGCGGGTGGAGCCCCTCAAGCCGGAGCTGGAGGCTCCCTTGAACAACGCGACATCCCGCAGCAACCCCGCTGGAGCGGGATTGCGGCCGCGGGGTCAGCATATAAACCTGACGAAAGAATGCACTGCTTTGAGGTAGAGAAAGTATACACCAAGACTTACAGAGGGGGAAGAAAAAATCAAGGTCAGTGCGCTACGTCCTGCCGCACGGGGCGGGCGCGTGGAAGATCATGAGAAACCGCATGCGGAGTTTGGAATGTCGTTAATGAAGTGACGCAGGGGCGCAGTTCCATGGTCCCCAAAACCACTCTCCCTGCATTCTACAGCGCGTCTTATAGCGCGTCTCAAATGGAATGGCCTGTGTCCTATATCCGGTTCGACTTCATGCTGAGACCGGCGGTCAGGGTCAAACGCATGGCATCTTCAAGGGACATGTCCACGGGCTGAACTGATGAACGCGGCACGATCACCATGTATCCTCCGATCTGGTAGCTGAAGGGCAGATACACTGCCACGGTATCCGCGTCATTGATGCCACCAGGCAGGCCGGTG